>JBOHFT010000098.1:0-16279 GCA_050699815.1 Pseudonocardiaceae bacterium
GCCCGACACACCGGGCACCAGGGCCCGACACACCGGGCACCAGGGCCCGACACACCGGGCACCAGGGCCCGACACACCGGGCACCAGGGCCCGACACACCGGGCACCAGGGCCCGACACACCGGGCAGTTGGGCTAGCGCCGCCGGGACTTGCGGCTGTTCCGATGGCTGCCGATCAGCATCATCATGAGCAGCAGGCCCAGGCCGACCAGCCAGGCGTTCTCGACGTGGCCGCGGTGGTTACCGATGAGCATCGCGAACAATGCGACGACGGTGGACCACCCGGCGATGGGGCCGGCCAGGGGGAAGCCGCCGTGCCAACCCCAGTCGGCCGACGGCTCCCGGTGCGGGTCCACACTGTGGTGGTCGGCACTGTGGTGATCCACGCCGTGCTGATCGGCAGGGTGCTGGTCAGTCGCGGCCACGGCAGCATCATTGCATACCGCCGAGGCCCCGGGGTTCAGTGCACCGCCCTGCGCCCCACGATGACGCGGTAGATCCCCAGCAGGATCAGTGATCCGATGATCGCGACGATCCAGGTCTGCAGGCTCCAGAAGTTCTCGAGCCCGATCCCGAAGATGGCGCTGCCGAGGAACCCGCCGATCAAGGCCCCGACGACGCCTATCAGGATGGTGACGATGATCCCGCCCGGGTCGTCACCCGGCATGATCAACTTGGCGATGGCGCCCGCGAGCAGGCCCAGCACGATCCATCCGAGGATACCCATGCCCCCAACTCCCTCCGTGTGCTTACAGGACCACTGTGCTCCATTGCGGGCCACCTTGCACATACTGCGGCACTGCCGTCGGGAACAATGACCTGGATGGACCCGTCGCACCGGCCACGCTCGGTACTGCTGCTGGGCAGCACCGGGTCGATCGGCGTCCAGGCGCTCGACGTCGTGCACCGCAACCCGCAGCGCTTCCGCGTGGTCGGGCTGGCCGCCGGTGGGGCTGACCCGCAGGCCCTGGCCGCGCAGGTGCTGCAGACCGGGGCCACGGCCGTCGCGATCGCGCGGGCCCGGGCGGCCCAGGATCTGCAGCTGGCGCTGTTCGCCGAGGCGCAGCGGCGCGGCTACGACCGGGGCGGCTTCCGGATGCCGAGGATCCTGGTCGGTCCCGAGGCGGTGGCTGAGCTCGTGGCCACCGAGCCCGCCGACGTGGTGCTCAACGGCGTGACCGGTTCCCGGGGCCTGGCGCCGACGCTGGCCGTCCTGCGCAGCGGCGCCACCCTGGCGCTGGCCAACAAGGAGTCCCTGGTGGCGGGTGGCGCCCTGGTCACCGGAGCCGCTGCGCCCGGCCAGATCGTGCCGGTGGACTCCGAGCACTCCGCACTCGCCCAGTGCCTGCGCGCCGGTACCGTCGGCGAGGTGGCCCGGCTGGTGCTCACCGCCTCCGGGGGGCCGTTTCGCGGGCGGCGCCGCGAGCAGCTCGACGGGGTCACCGCGCAGCAGGCCCTGGCGCACCCGACCTGGCGGATGGGGCCGGTCGTGACGGTGAACTCCGCCACCCTGGTGAACAAGGGCCTGGAGCTGATCGAGACGCACCTGCTGTTCGGCGTCGCCTACGACCGCATCGACGTGGTGGTGCACCCGCAGTCGGTGGTCCACTCGATGGTCACCTTCACCGACGGCTCGACGGTGGCCCAAGCCAGCCCGCCGGACATGCGGCTGCCGATCGCGCTGGCACTGGGCTGGCCGGACCGGGTCGCCGGCGCCGCGCCGCCCTGCGACTTCACTGCCCCCGCGAGCTGGACGTTCGAGCCGGTGGACGCCGAGACGTTCCCGGCCGTGGAGCTGGCCAGGGCAGCAGGTGCCGCGGCCGGTTGCGTGCCCGCGGTGTTCAATGCGGCGAACGAGGAAGCCGTGGCCGCCTTCCTGGACGGCCGCATCTCCTTCCGCGGCATCGTCGACACGCTTGCGGCCGTGCTGGGTGAGGCGCAAGGGTGGCGGGCGGACCCGGCTACGGTGGACGACGTGCTGGCCGCCGAGGACTGGGCTCGGAGCCGGGCCAGGGAGCTGCTGGGCGGTCGGCTCGCCCGAGCGGGGAGGGGCCCACGGTGAGGAGGAGCAGAGCGTGACGTTCGTGCTGGGTGTGGTGCTGTTCGCGGTGGGCATCGGGATCTCCATCGCGCTGCACGAGGCCGGCCACATGTACAGCGCGAAGGCGTTCGGGATGAAGGTGCGCCGCTACTTCATCGGCTTCGGCCCCACCCTGTTCTCCTTTCGCCGGGGCGAGACCGAATACGGCCTCAAGCTGATCCCGGCCGGTGGCTTCTGCGATATCGCCGGGATGACCGCGCTGGAGGAGTTACCCCCGGAGGACCGCAAGCGGGCGTTCTTCCGCTTCGCCACCTGGAAGCGGGTGGTGGTGCTGTCCGCGGGCTCGCTGACCCACTTCGCGCTGGGCATTGTGCTGATCTACGTGATGGCGGTGTCCACCGGCCTGCCGGACCTGGACCGGGCGCCGGCCCCCGCGGTGGTGGCCGGGGTCAGTGAGTGCATCGCGCCGCGGGCTGACGGTTCCTGCCAGCCGGGCTCCCCAGCGCCGGCCAGGGACGCGGGCCTGCAGGCGGGCGACCGCGTGCTGGCGGTGGCGGGCACCCCGGTGCGGGACTTCAGCGAGCTGGTCATCGCCATCCAGAACCGCTCCGGCCCCACCGAGTTCCGGCTCGAGCGCGACGGGCGGCAGCGCACCGTGCAGGTCGACGTCGCCACGGTCCCGGCCTCGGCGCTGGGCGGGCCGGGCGACAAACCGGTCGGGGCGATCGGGGTCCGGGCGCAGAGCGCCGGCCCTGTGACCCTGCGATACGGCCCGGTCGATGCGGTGGGCCAGACCATCACGTTCACCGGCACGATGTTCGCCAACACCTGGGTGGGGCTCCAGCAGTTCCCGCACAAGGTCCCGTTGCTGCTTGATCGGATCGCCGGCGAGGACCGCCCGGACTCCCCGGTCAGCGTGGTCGGGGCCAGCGTGCTCGGTGGCGATGCCGCGGGTTTCGGCGCGTGGTGGTTTTTCCTGTTCCTGCTCTCGGCGATGAACCTCTTCTTCGGGTTCTTCAACCTCGTGCCGCTGCTTCCGCTGGACGGCGGGCATATCGCGGTCAACGTCTATGAAGGCGTCCGCAACGCCATCCGGCGGGCCTTCGGCCGCCCCAACGGCCCGCCGGTGGACTACACCCGGCTGATGCCGCTGACCTACGCGGTGATGATCGTATTGATCGGGGTGGGCGCGCTGTCCATCACCGCCGACATCATCAACCCGATCCGCCTGCCCCGATGACGTCAGAAGGGTGATCCCGGGTGTCCCCAGGAAGCAGTGTCCCGCTCGGCATGCCTGCGCTGCCGCCTCCCGTGCTCGCCGAGCGCCGCAAGACCCGCCAGCTCCAGGTCGGGGCGGTGGGCGTGGGCAGCGAGCATCCGGTGTCCGTGCAGTCGATGACCACCACGCTCACCGCCGACGTCGACGCGACCCTGCAGCAGATCGCCGAGCTCACCGCGGCGGGCTGTGACATCGTGCGGGTGGCCGTCCCGAGCACCGACGACGCCGCGGCGCTGCCGGCCATTGCGCGCAAGTCGCGGATCCCGGTGATCGCCGACATCCACTTCCAGCCCAAGTACGTCTTCGCTGCCATCGACGCAGGCTGTGCGGCGGTGCGGGTCAATCCCGGCAACATCAAGAAGTTCGACGACCGGGTCGGCGAGATCGCCAAGGCCGCGGCCGACGCCGGTGTCTCGATCAGGATCGGCGTCAACGCCGGGTCGCTGGATCCCAAGATCCTGGCCAGGCACGGCAAGGCGACCCCGGAAGCGCTGGTCGAGTCCGCGCTGTGGGAGGCCAGCCTGTTCGCGGAACACGACTTCCACGACGTCAAGATCTCGGTGAAGCACCACGACCCGGTGGTCATGGTGCGGGCCTACGAGCAGCTCGCGGCGCAGTGCGACTACCCGTTGCACCTCGGAGTCACCGAGGCAGGCCCGGCGTTTCAGGGCACCATCAAGTCGGCCACCGCGTTCGGGGCGCTGCTGCGCCAGGGCATCGGGGACACCATCCGGGTCTCGCTGTCCGCTCCGCCGGTCGAGGAGGTCAAGGTCGGCCTGCAGATCCTGGAGTCGCTGAACCTGCGGCCCCGCCGGCTGGAGATCGTGTCCTGCCCCTCGTGCGGGCGGGCCCAGGTCGATGTCTACAAGCTCGCCGACGAGGTCACCGCCGGCTTGCAGGGCATGGAGGTGCCGCTGCGGGTGGCCGTGATGGGCTGCGTGGTCAACGGGCCCGGCGAGGCCCGCGAGGCCGACCTCGGGGTCGCCTCGGGCAATGGCAAGGGCCAGATCTTCGTCCGGGGCAAGGTGATCAAGACCGTGCCCGAGGCGCAGATCGTCGAGACGCTCATCGAGGAGGCTTTTCGCCTCGCCGAGGGTTCGTGAGTGGCGCTGCACCCATTGCCTTGGGGGGCCCGCCGCTCTGGCAGGCTAGGTGGTGTGCTGAAGCACGCAAGCGCGCGCGTGCTGGACGACAGCGACGTGCGCAGCGTCCGGGCGGCGCTGGCCGCCGATCCGGTGATGTCCTGCATGGTCGCGGCCCGGATCGAGGTCGGCGGGCTGGATCCGTGGCGGCTCGGCGGGCAGATGTGGGGTTTCGGCAGCGCGCTGGACGGGCTGTGCTTCTCTGGCCCCAACCTGGTCCCGCTGCGCGGGGGCCGGTGCGCGATCCGGGCCTTCGCCGACCGGGCTGGTGCGCGGTCCCGGTGCTGCTCCTCGATGGTGGGGCCGGCTGGTCAGGTCCTCGAGCTGTGGTCGGAGCTGCGCCAGGGCTGGGGACCGGCCCGCGACGAGCGTCCAGACCAGCCGCTGATGGTGCTCACCGGGCGGCCCCTGGTACCACCCGATCCGCTGGTGCGGCGGGTGCGCTCCGATGAGCTGGACCGCTATTTGCCGGCCGCGGTGGCGATGTTCACCGAGGAGGTGGGGGTCGATCCCCGGTTACCCGACGGTGGCGCCGGTTACCGGGCCCGGGTCGCCGAGCTGATCGCGGCGGGCCGGGCGTTCGCCCGGTTCGAGGCCGGTGAGGTGGTGTTCAAGGCCGAGATCGGGGTGATGTCGGCCACGGTGGGCCAGATCCAGGGGGTGTGGGTGCATCCGGACCGGCGTGGGCAGGGCTTGGCGGCCGCCGGGACCGCGACCGTGGTGGCGCAACTGCAGCGAATGGGCCGGGTCGCCAGCCTGTACGTCAACGCCTACAACCTGCCCGCCCGCGCCACCTACCGGCGGGTCGGTTTCACCCAGGTGGGCTGCTTTGCCACTGTGCTGTTCTAAACCGTGCCGTTCTGACACTGTCACGAGGCATACTCGCGCCGTGCGCCGCAGCCGTGCCCTGTTAGCCGCTCTGCTCGTGGCTGCTCTGCTCGTGGCTGGTTGTGGCGTTTTCGGGTCCGATCCGGATGACGCGGCGGCGGCGTTCTTGGCGGCGGTGGCCCGTGGGGACGATGCGGGAGCAGCGCGGCTCACCGATGACGCCGTCGCCGCCACGTCGCTGATCAGCCAGGTCCGCGGCGCACTGAAACCGCAACGCGTGCAGCTCGACCTGGGCGAGATCCGCACCGCGGACCGCAGCGCATCGGCGTCGTTCTCCGCCGTCTGGGACTTGGGCCGGGGCCGGCAGTGGAGTTACCAAGGTGCCTTCGACCTCGTCCCCGCGGACACCAGGGAGGGCTGGTTGGTGCGGTGGAGCCCGGCGGTGCTGCACCCACGCCTGGCCGCCCAGCAACGGGTGACGCTGCGGGAGGTGCCCGCCGAGCCGCCCCCGGTGGTCGATCGGGCCGGGACACCCCTGCTCACCTCGCAGACCGTGGTCACCGTCGCGCTGGACCGCAGCAAGACCCCGGACCCGCCCGGGGTGGCCGCCCAGCTGGCTGCCGCCTTGGGGCGCATCGATCCCCAGATCACCCAGCAGTCGATCATCGCCGGAGTCAACGCGGCCCCGCCGGGGCAGCGGGGTGCCGTGGCAGTGCTGCGGGAGCAGGACTACCAGTCAGTGCGGGATCAGATCCACGAGCTGCCCGGGGTGAGCTTCCCCACCCAGCAGCTGCTGCTCGGCCCGGACCGGGACTTCGCCGCCACGCTGGTGGCGGGCATCCGCGAGCTGGTCGACAAGCAGCTCGCGGAGGCCGCCGGGTGGCGCATCGTCACGGTGACCGCGCTGGGTGTCGAGGTCGACACGCTCGCCGCGCAGCAACCACGTCCGGTGCCGGCCCTGACCAGCACGGTCGACCGCAGCGTGCAGGCCGCCGGGGAACGCGCTGTCGGCGCGGTGACCAACCCGGCGGTGATCGTGGCGATCCAGCCCTCCACCGGGGAGATCCTCGCAGTGGCGCAGAACGCCGCCGCCGACGCGCAAGGCCCCCTCGCGCTGAGCGGGCGTTACCCGCCGGGTTCCACCTTCAAGATCGTCACGGCGGTGGCGGCGCTGCAGGCCAGGGTGGTGACGAAGGACTCGCTGGTGGCCTGCCATGCGACGACCACCATCGGGGAACGGGTGGTGCCCAACGACCGTTACTTCGACCTGGGCACGGTGCCGCTGCGCACGGCGTTCGCCCGCTCGTGCAACACCACGTTCGCGCGGCTGGGGGCCGATCTGGGAGCCGCCTCGCTGACCGATGCGGCGAACCAGATGGGCCTCGGCTTGGACTACACCATCCCCGGCATCACGACCGTCACCGGGCAGGTCCCGCCATCGGAGTCGGCGGTGCGGCGCGCGGAGAACGGGTTCGGGCAGGGACGGGTGCTCGCCAGCCCGTTCGGCATGGCGCTGGTGGCCACGACGGTCGCAGCCGGCGGTCGGCTGCCCACCCCGGTCCTGATCAGGGGGCTGCCGACCCAGATCGCGATCGGGCCCGTTGCACCGGTGCCTCGCGAGGTTGCCGACGCGCTGCGGGTGATGATGCGCGAGGTGGTGACCGGGGGCACCGCCAAGACCTTGGCGGGCAACGGCCAGCTGTACGGCAAGACCGGGACCGCGGAGTTCAGCGCTACCGGCGCGCACGGCTGGTTCGTCGGGTTCCGCGGTGACCTGGCGTTTGCGACGCTGGTCGTCGGAGCCGGCTCATCCGGGCCGGCCCTGGACGTCTCGGGGCGCTTTCTGTCGACCCTGGGCGCCGCGTGACGCGGGTTTGGCTGCCTCCCGCCTTTGGTTTCCTCCCGCCTTTGGCTGCCTCCCGCCGTAGTTGCCTAGAGTGTGGGTATGCCCGTGAGAACCTCGCTGCGCCCCGGTCGGCAGACACCGATGCGTCCCGTTCCGGCCCGGATCCCGCGGCCGGAGTACGTCGGGAAAGCCGGGCCCGCCCCGAGCACCGACCCGTGGGTGCAGCCGCCCGAGGTGATCGAGGCGATGCGGGTGGCGGGGCGGATCGCCGCGCAGGCGCTGGCCGAGGGCGGGAAGGCCGTCGCGCCCGGTGCCACCACTGATGACGTCGACCGGGTGGTGCACGAGTTCCTGCTCGATCACGGCGCCTATCCCTCGACGCTGGGTTACAAGGGCTTTCCCAAGTCGTGCTGCACCTCGCTGAACGAGGTGATCTGCCACGGCATCCCGGACTCGACCGTGATCGAGGACGGCGACATCGTCAACATCGACGTCACCGCCTTCATCGGCGGCGTGCACGGTGACACCAACGCGACCTTCCTCGCCGGTGACGTGTCCGAGGAGGACCGGCTGCTCGTCGAGCGCACCCACGAGGCGATGCTGCGCGGGATCCGCGCGGTGCGGCCAGGCCGGCAGCTCAACGTGGTGGGCCGGGTCATCGAGGCCTACGCCAAGCGTTTCGGGTACGGGGTGGTCCGCGACTTCACCGGTCACGGCATCGGGCGCTGTTTCCACAGCGGGCTGGTCGTGCTGCATTACGACGAGCCCGCCGTGGGCACCGTCCTGGAACCGGGGATGACGTTCACGATCGAGCCGATGATCACCCTGGGCTCGATTGACTACGACCTGTGGCCCGACGGGTGGACCGTGACCACCAAGGACAAGCAGCGCACCGCGCAGTTCGAGCACACCCTGCTCGTCACCGCGGACGGGACGGAGATCCTGACCCTGCCGTGACGTGCCACAGCCTGGGAGGTGGCCATGGGCAAGATCTACGAGCGCATCGATGCCCGGCTCGCGGAGTGGATCGAGGCCCAGCCGGTGTTCTTCGTGGCCACCGCGCCGCTGGCGGCCGACGGGCTGGTGAACCTCTCACCGCGGGGCCTGCGCGGGACGTTCCGGGTGCTCGGCGAGCGCACCTTCGGCTATGCCGATCTCACCGGCAGCGGGATCGAGACGGTGGCGCACCTGCGTGAGAACGGTCGCATCTGCGTGCTGCTCTGCGCCTTCGGCGGCCCGCCGAAGATCGTCCGGCTGCACGGCACCGGCAGCGTGGTGCGGCGCGGTGAACCGGGCTTCGCCGCTGCGCTGCGGCCTTTCGCCGCCGCTCTCGGGGTCGGCGCCCGAGAGACCGCGGCCAGGGCCGTGGTGCGGGTGGACGTGCACCGGGTCAGCGACGCCTGCGGGTTCGGCGTACCGCTGATGGATCTGCGCGCCGAGCGGGATCTGCTCGACTCCTGGGCGGCGAACCGGGGCCCTGACGGCGTGGCCCGGTATCACGCCGAGCGCAACGCGGTCAGCCTCGATGGCTTGCCCGGCATGGGCTGACGGGTGCGCGGCGCCCTGCTGATCGCCGGCACCACCTCGGATGCGGGCAAGAGCGTGCTGGTAGCCGGGATCTGCCGGTGGCTGGCGCGTCGCGGGGTGTCGGTGGCGCCGTTCAAGGCGCAGAACATGTCGAACAACTCGGTGGTGACCCCCGACGGCGGGGAGATCGGCCGGGCCCAGGCGGTGCAGGCCGCGGCCTGCGGCATCGAGCCGGAAGTACGGCTCAACCCGGTGCTGCTCAAGCCGGGCAGCGACCGATGCGCCCAGGTGGTGGTGCTCGGGCAGGCCGACGGCACCGTGTCTGCCGCGTCTTACCGGGAGCGCAAGGCGCAGCTTCTCGGCGTCGCGCTCGGCGCGCTGTCCGCGCTGCGGGCCGAGCACGACGTGGTGGTCTGCGAGGGCGCCGGATCACCCACCGAGATCAACCTGCGGGCCACCGACATCGCGAACATGGGGCTGGCCCGGGCGGCTGGGCTGCCGGTGCTGGTCGTCGGGGACATCGACCGCGGGGGAGTGCTCGCGCACCTGTTCGGTACCGTGGCCCTGCTGGCGCCCGCCGACCAGGCACTGGTGGCCGGATTTGTGATTAACAAGTTCCGCGGCGATCCGGACCTGCTGGCCCCGGGCCTGGCGCAGCTGCGGGCGCTGACCGGCCGGCGCAGCTACGGCGTGCTGCCGTTCTGCGATGAGCTGTGGCTGGATGCGGAGGACTCGCTGGCCCATGTCGCCGACGGGGCGGTGGGGCGTTGCGCGGCGCCGTGTGGCACGCAGTGGCTGCGGGTGGCTGTGGTGCGGATGCCGCGGATCTCCAACGGCACCGACGTCGACGCGCTGGCCTGCGAGCCCGGCGTGGCGGTCCGCTACGTCACCGAGCCGTCCCGGTTAGCCGACGCCGACCTGGTGGTGCTGCCCGGCTCGAAGTCCACCGTGGCGGATTTGTCCTGGCTGCGCCGGACGGGGCTGGCCGCCGCGGTGGTCGCGCACGCCGCGGCGGGGCGTCCGGTGCTGGGCATCTGTGGTGGTTACCAGATGCTGGGGCGCCGCATCGTCGATGACGTCGAGTCCGGCGCCGGGGAAGTGCCCGGCCTGGGACTGCTCGACCTTGAGGTGGTCTTTGATCCCGTCAAGCATCTGGGGCGTTGCTGCGGCACCGCGCTGGGCGAGCCGGTGGCCGGCTATGAGATCCACCACGGCCGGGTGGCGCACCGCGGCGAGCCTCCCTTGGTGTCCAGCCCGGACGAGGGCTCCGACGGTGGGCATGTGCTGGGTACCCACTGGCACGGGTTGCTCGAGAACGACGCGTTCCGCCGCGCCCTGCTGCACCGGGTGGCCTGCCTCGCCACCCGGCCCGGTTTCCTCCCAGCGCCCGATACCAGCTTCGCCGCTGTGCGGGCCGCCCAGCTGGACCTGCTCGGCGACCTGGTCTCGGCCCACCTGGACACCGATGCGCTGGTCGAGTTGATCGAGGGTGGCCCGCCGTCCGGCCTCCCTTTCGTCCCGCCAGGCACGTTGGTCTGACCAGACTTGACCTAGTAGCCTGAGTTCGTGGAAAGGCAAGTGAACGTCTACGAGGCCAAGACCCAGTTCTCCAAGCTGCTGCAGCAGGTCGAGGCGGGCGACGAGATCGTCATCGCCCGCCACGGCAAGCCCGTCGCCCGGTTGGTGCCGCTACAGCGCACTGCGGCACCGCGGCAACTGGGTTCGCTGAGGGGCAAGATCTGGATGTCGCCGGACTTCGACGAACCGGACCAGGAACTGATCGACCTCATGGAGAACGGGCCGATCTTCCCGGACGAGGCCGGCCGGTTGTGAGGCTGCTGCTCGACAGTCATGTGGTGCTCTGGTCATTGCAGAGCCCGGAGCGGTTGCCTACGGAGGCCGTCGCCGCGATCACAGATCCCGTGAACTCGGTGGACGTCTCGGCGGCCTCGCTGTGGGAACTCGCGATCAAGCAGTCGATCGGCAAGCTCACGGTCGACGGGGACCTGCGCGAGCACCTGACCCTGCAGTCGTTCTCCGAACTGCCGGTGCTCGGGGAGCACGCGCTGGCCGTGCGGGACCTGCCGCCACACCATCGGGATCCGTTCGACCGGCTCATCATCGCCCAGGCGATGTGCGAGGGACTCACGATCGTCACCGCTGATCGTGCATTTGCCGCCTATGACGTGCCGATCATGCCTGCCTGACACCGAGGAACTGGTGCTCCGCGTCCGACACGTCCGAGTGTGACGTGCCGCGCACCATCCCGGGCATCCTGGCGGAAACGCGACCGGACGGCCACTGAAGTGGTCATCCCCGTGATCTCCTAAGCTGCCCCCGTGCAGACTGACGATGGCGGGACACCGCTGGCCGTTACCCTGGACTGGGTGCCGCCCGACATCGACGTGACCGTGCCCAATGCGGCCCGGATGTATGACTGCTTGCTGGGTGGCGCCCACAACTTCGCGGCCGATCGTGAGCTGGCGAACAAGATGGAACAGGCCGTGCCATCAGTCCGGGACGGCTGCAGGGTCAACCGGGCCTTTCTGCGCAGAGCCGTTCGTTTCATGGTCGGCTCCGGAATTCGCCAGTTCCTGGACATCGGCTCGGGTATCCCGACCGTCGGCAATGTGCACGAGATCGCCCAGCGAGCCGCCCCGGAGTGCCGGATTGTGTATGTCGACAAAGAACCGGTCGCGGTCGCGCACAGCGACCTGCTGCTGCAGGGAAACGACCGGGCCGCGGCGATCCGCGCGGACCTGCGCGACGTCGAGAATATCCTGAACCACCCGAAGACCACGCGCTTGTTGGATTTCGATCAGCCGATCGGCCTGCTGATGGTGGCGGTGCTGCACTTCATCCCGGACTCCGGGGACCCCGTAGGTATTCTGGCTCGATACCGAGACCGGCTCGCCCCCGGCAGCTACCTGGCAATCTCCCACATGACCACCAGCGACAACGTCCCAGGGCTGGCTGAAGCAGTTCAGCTTTTCCGGAGCACCCCGACACCGGTGTACCCCCGCAGCCGGGCAGAGATGCTGCGCTTCTTCGCCGGGTTCGAGCTGGTTGAGCCTGGACTGGTTGGCTGTGGTTTCTGGCGGCCCTCGGGACCGGGCGATATCTCCGAAGACGCCCAAATGAACACGCTTCCCTCCGGGGGTGTCGGCCGCAAGTTATGAAACCGGCGTCACCAGCCCGCCTAGCGCTTCGTTACGTCGTTCGGGAGTTGGTCCGTACGGGGTCAGGTCGCGGGAGGTCCGCAGTTGTCACGTCTGAAGGCGTTGAGCGTTCGGTTCGCCACGATCGGCGTGGTTCTGGGCATGCTGAGCGTCACGTTCGTCATGGTTGCCCAGTCGGTGCGTGCGGAAACACCCGACGCACACCCACCCCGGGCCGGGGGGTTCTCCTGCGCGATGACCCGCACCGGGGAGTATAAGAGGGCTGAGCCTGCTGCTGCCGGTCTTGACCCGGTGAAGTTGCGGGCGGCGATGGACTACGCCAACCTGTCGAACCCGCTCACCGTGAAGGTGTTCCGGCACGGTTGCCTGCTCGCCGAGGGCCTGCGCGACCCGCTGTTCGACCGGGTGCCTGATCACAACCTCGGCCAGACGAAAACGATCATCGCGTTGATCACGGGGATCGCCGTGGACCAGGGTCTGGTCGACATTGATGCGCCGATCGGCCGCTACCTGCCCGTCGGCCTCGGGGACGCGGCGCACCGCGCGGTGACGCTGCGCAACCTGCTGCAGGAGTCCTCCGGTGTCGAGGTCAACAACGTGCGCGGGTTCAACCTCGCCGCTGACCAGTCCCGGGTCCGCGAGTTCTTCACGATGCGCATCGTCCACGAGCCCGGGACCTACTTCGAGTACGACCAGATTGCCCCCTCCGTGATCGTCTACGTGGTGCAGCGCGCGATCTGGCAGCGCGAGCCGGGGCTGGATTTCCAGGACTACGCCCAGCGTGAGCTGTTCGACCGGCTGGGTATCCCGAGAAGCGCCTACTTCTGGCAACGGGACCGGGCGGGCACCACCACCGCCTGGGGGCAGCTGTTCCTGCGGCCGCTGGAGTTCGGCCGGCTGGCGGAGCTGATCCGCACCGGCGGGGTCTATGATCACCGGCGCGTCATCTCCGAGCGCTACCTGCGCGAGTTCCGGACCCCGGCGAGGGTCAACTGCGGCTACGGGTTCCTCGCCTACCTCAACAGCTGCAAGGTCGGCCAGACCCAGGCGGACCTGTCTTTCCCCATCCGCCGCGATTACGGTGGCGTGCCCTGGGTCGCCAGCGCCCCCGCAGACATGATCTTCACCGCCGGGGGCGGGATTCGCACCTACGTGATTCCGAGCCTGGATCTGGTATTTATCCGGACCGGCACCGCGCCAGAACCGGACACCGTGCCCTCCGCGCTGCGCGCCGACATTGAGGGCGCTGTTCCGGGTCGCCTCGGCGCGGCGGGTGTCCACGAGTTCTTCCGGCTGCTGATGGCGGCCGTGACCGACATGCCCGAGGACGTGCGCGCCACCATCGCCAACTCCGGGCCCTACGACCGTAGGCAGCAGGCGGGGGCCGACGCCACCTCCTACCTATACCCCCTGGACGCACCGGTCGGCACCTACCTTTCGGTCGGTCCCGGGGCACCGGAGGGCTGCAATCCGCTGGGCTGCGAGGGCGAGCCCAACGAAGGGCTTCGGTGGATCGGGGATATTCCGCGCACCGTCCCCGGCGTCCTGGGCGCGGAGACCCGACCCGACGGCGACTGACAGCTCAGCCGATTCCCGCTTGCTGCGTGCTCCCGGGGTCATGGGTCAGCGAGGGCGGAGGGCGTTCAGCACATGGGTGAGGACGTCGGTGGCGGCTTGGCGGCGGTCGGGGCTGGTGGACCAGACCGCGGGGAGCACGACACCGAGGAAGATCAGCAGGACGGCGAAGCCGGCCAGGCAAAGCCCGATCCGGATGTAAGGCGCCACCGCGTCGAGGGCGAGGTGGATGAAGGTGTGCATGGCGCGGGTCCCTTCGATGGTCCGTGGGGTGCTCCGACCACGTAAACTGGTTGCGGCCCGCGCTGTCCGCAACGCCGGACCAACTCCGGATTCGGCGCACATCGCTGCTGGTCATCGCGGGTGGGCGGCATACTGACGGGGGACAACCCGGGCACTGTGGAGAGCGTGGTGGTGGCAGGGCAGCGCAGCGAGGGCCCGGTGGCGGAGTTCTGTGCTGCGCTGCGGCAGCTGCAAGAGGGCTGCGGGCTCGACCGTGCGGAGCTGGCTCGCCGGCTGAACTACAGCAGGTCCCAGCTCTATCAGATCCTGGACGGGGGGATCCGCCGTCCACCCGAGTGGGACCGGCTGGTCGAGCCGCTGGTCCGGGCCTGCACCGGTGATGACGACCGCGCGGTTGCTGCCTGGCACCGGCGCCACGGCGTGCTCGTCGAGGTGCACAGCGAGCTCCGACGCCGCACTCCGCGGCTCTCACCCGGCCCGGTACGGGTGGTGCCCGCGCAGCTGCCGGCGGACGTCGACGCCTTCACCGGCCGGGCGGGGGAGCTGGCCGAGCTCGACCGTCTCCTGGCCACCGGCCGGGCCCCGACGGCGGTGGTGATCTCCGCGGTGTCCGGTACCGCCGGGGTGGGCAAGACGGCGCTGGCGCTGCGGTGGGCGCACCGGGTCCGGGGGGACTTCCCCGACGGGCAGCTCTACGTCAACCTGCGCGGCTACGACCCCGACCAGCCGCTCTCGGCGGGCGATGCGCTGGCCGGGTTGCTCCGCGCGCTGGGCCTGGCCGGGCCGGACATCCCCTTGGAGGTCGACGAGCGCGCTGCCGCCTACCGCAGCCTGCTGGATGGCCGGCGGATGCTGGTGGTGCTGGATAACGCCGCCACCGTCGAGCAAGCCCGCCCCCTGCTGCCCGGCGCCGGATCCTGCCTGGTGCTGGTGACCAGCCGGGACTCGCTGGCCGGGTTGGTGGCCCGGCACGGTGCCCGGCGCCTGGACCTCGACCTGCTGCCACCCGAGGACGCGGTGGCTCTGCTGCGGGCGTTGATCGGTGAGCGGGTCGAGAGTGAACCCGATGCGGCCGTGATGTTGGGCGGCCAGTGCGCGCGGCTGCCGCTGGCGTTGCGGGTAGCCGCTGAACTGGCCGCCGCCCGCCCGGCCATCAGCCTTGCCGCGCTGGTCGCTGAGCTGGCCGATGAGCAGCGGCGGCTGCAGTTGCTGGATGCCGGTGGCGACCCGCGCACCGCGGTCCGGGGTGTGCTCTCCTGGTCCTACCAGCACCTGCCCGCCGACGCGGCACAGGCGTTTCGGCTGCTCGGCCTGCATCCCGGCCCCGACCTCGACCCCTACGCCGCTGCTGCCCTCACCGACACCAGCCGCGACCAGGCCCAAGACGTGCTCGACCTGCTGGCCCGGGCGCACCTGATCCAGCCCACCAGCCCCGGCCGATACGCGATGCACGACCTCCTGCGCGCCTATGCCCATCACCTGGCCACCAGCGACGGTCCAGCCGGGCGAGCGGCGCTGACCCGGCTGTTCGATCACTACTTGGCCACTGCCGCCGCCGCGATGGATATCCTGCAGCCGGCGAGTCAGCATCGCCGTCCCCGGGTCCCCGCACCGGCCACGCCCGCGCCGCCGCTGCCCGATCTGGCTGCCGCGCGGACCTGGTTGGATGCGGAACGGGCCACCCTCAGCGCGGCCTGCGCCCACACCGCCGCCCACGGTTGGCTCAGCCATACCATCCGGCTGTCCGGCACCCTGTTCTGCTATCTCGAGGTCGGCGGGCGCTATCCTGACGCTCTCAGCATCCACACGCACGCGCTGCACGCCGCCCGCCACACCGGTGACCAGTCCGCCGAGGCTCATGCGCTGAATAACCTTGGTCCCGTCTACGAGAAGCGGGGTCGCTACCTGCAGGCAGTCGAGTACCACCAGCAGGCCCGCACCCTGTTCGCCAGCATCGGCGACCAGGCCGGGGAAGCCTCCGCGTTGGACAACCTCGGCATCGTCTACCGGCAGCAGGGCCGCTACGAGCAGGCCGACGACCATCTCCAACAGGCCCTCACCCTGGCCCGCGAGATCGGTGACCGCACCGTTGAAGCCTATGCGCTGAGCGACCTCGGCATCCTCTCCTTGAGGCGGGGCCGTGACCAGCAAGCCGACGACCATCTCCAACCGGCCTTGGCCCTGGTCCGCGAGATCGATTACCTGGCCGTTGAAGCCGAGGTGCTGGACAACCTCGGCATCGCTCACCGGCGGCAAGGTCGCCACCAGCAGGCAGTCGAGCACCACCAGCGGGCAGTGGCCCTGTTCCGCGAGATCGGCGGTCGGTACTGCGAAGCCACGGCCCTCAACAGTCTCGGCGAGACCTACCACGCCGTCGGGCAGTTCGACGAAGCACGCAGCCAGCACACTGCCGCGCTCACCCTGGCGGCCGAGACCGACCACCGCTACGAGCAGGCCCGGGCCCACCACGGCCTGGCTCAGACCCACCACGCCGCCGGTGACCCCGACCAGGCACGCTGGCACTGGCGCGAAGCGCTCACCCGCTACACCGACCTCGGGATCCCCGAAGCCGACGACGTCCGCGCCCACCTGGCCGCGCTCGATCACCCGGCGGATGACG
>JBOHFT010000099.1:0-16142 GCA_050699815.1 Pseudonocardiaceae bacterium
CACCGGCGTGCTCCGGGACGCGTAGGTCCCCATGCCGAACGGTGTGTTGTCGGTGTCGCCGTGCTGAACGAGGATGTCGGCCGCAGGGATGCCGAGCTCGTGGGTGACGATCTGCGCGAACGTCGTTTCGTGGCCCTGGCCCTGGGTCTGCGATCCGATCTTCAGGATCGCCTTCCCGCTGGGGTGCACCCGCAGCTCCGCGGCGTCGAACATCTTGATGCCGAGAATGTCGTACTCACGGCTGTTACCGGCCCCGAGCGGCTCGGTCATGGTGGAGATACCGATCCCGAGCCGACGGCCCTGCGCCCGGGCCTGCTCCTTCTCGCGCAGGAAATCATCATAGCCGATGGCATTCAACCCGACGTCCAGGCACTTCTCGTACTGCCCTGAGTCCAGCAAGAAGCCGTAGGGCGTGCGGAACGGGAACTGATGGCTCTTCACCAGGTTAAGCCGCCGGAACGCCGCCTGATCCATCCCCAGATCATAGGCAGCAGCCTGGATCGCGCGTTCCTGGAAGAACATCGCCTCGGTCACCCGGAAGGAACACCGATAAGCGACGCCGCCGGGCGCCTTGTTCGTATAAGTGCCCTGCGCGGTCATGTACCCGTACGGGATATCGTAGGAAGCGAACGCGGAATGGATCAGCCCGAGCTTGAACTTCGTGGGCTGGGCGTCCGAGAAGAAGGCCCCGTTGTCACTATCACAATGGAACCGCACGGCGAGGATCTTGCCATCCTTGCGAAGGGCGAGCTCGCCCTTGTAGTAGATATCGCGCGCATAATGGGTGGAAATGAGGTTACCGGTCTTGTCCTCGATCCACTTGACCGGCCGCGCCAGTAGGATGGAGCAGAGGATCGAGCATACATACCCCGGGTAGACCGGCACCTTGTTGCCGAATCCGCCGCCGATGTCCGGGGAAATGATCCGGATCATGTGCTCCGGGAGTTCCGCGACGATTGCCACCGCTGCCCGAATGATGTGCGGGGCCTGGGTCGTCATATAGACCGTGAGCTTGGTCGTCGCCGAATTGTAGTCGGCGATCGACCCGCAGCACTCGATGGGCGAAGGGTGCGATCGCGGGTAGTGCAGCTCAAGCTTCGAGACCAGATCTGCCTGGGCAAAGGCACGCTCGGTACCCTCCCGGTCACCAACCTCCCAGCGGTAGCAGACGTTGTCCGTCTGCCCTTCTTTGTCATCCCGGATGAGCGGGGCGCCTTCCGCCACGGCCTGGTAAGGGTTAACGATCGGCGGAAGCGGCTCGTACTCGACGACGATCGCCTGACAGCCGTCCTTCGCGATGTAGGGGTCGTCGGCGACCACACACGCGACTTCCTGCCCCTGGAACCGCACCTTGTCGGTGGCGAGCACGGCCTGGGTGTCGTAGGACAGCGTCGGCATCCATGCCAGGTTGTGCTGAGCGGCCATCTCACCGGTGAGCACCATGTGCACACCCGGCAGCTGCCACGCCTTGCTCGTGTCGATCGACTTAATCCGAGCGTGCGCCAGCGGACTCCGGAGGATCTCCATGTGCACCATGTTGGGCAACTTGAAGTCATCGGTGTAATTACCCTGGCCGCGAAGGAAGCGGTCGTCCTCCACCCGCTTGCGGCTTGAACCCAAGCCACCGATCTTGATCTCGTCTAATGCCTGAGTCACGTCACATCTCCCTTGTCGTCGACCCTAAGCCGTCAGCGACTAAAAGCGCCTGACTCGGACCGCATCTTCTCCGCAGCCCAGAGCACCGACTTCACAATGTTTTGGTAACCGGTGCAACGACAGAGGTTGCCGGCCAGCGCCCAGCGTATGTCTTCCTCCGTCGGGTTGAGATTTTCGTTGAGAAGTGCTTTGCATGCCATCATCATCCCTGGCGTGCAAAACCCGCACTGCAGTCCGTGCTCCTCCCTGAACCCTTCCTGGATGGGGTGGAGCTCGCTGGGCAGGCCGAGGCCCTCGACGGTCTCCACGTCGTGCCCGTCCGCCATGACGGCGAACATCGTGCACGACTTCGCTGGCAGGCCGTCGAACAGCACGGTGCACACACCGCAGTTCGTTGTATCGCAGCCGATGTGCGAGCCGGTCAGCCCCAGCACTTCGCGCAGGAAGTGGACCAACAGTATGCGAGGCTCGACGTCGACAGATCTGGGTTCCCCGTTGACTCTGACCGTTATCCGCCGCTCTTCCACGCCGCCTCCTTGACGTCGCCAATGCTGTAGAACCTACTGGTCTGGATACCGGCGCTTAGGCCGCTTGGACCGCCCGGCCGCCCAACGCACGCGTGACGAAGGTGTGCACTACGTGCCGCTTGTACTCGGCACTACCGCGAACGTCGGTCTTGGGCTGCGCAGCCTCCGCCGCCAACCGAGCTGCCTGTTCTATCGTGCTGCCATTCAGCGTCTTCCCCGCGAGCGACTGCTCGGCGGCCGTGCACTGGATGTTGCTCGACCCGACACCGGTGAGCGCGATACCTGCCCGGTTGACGGTGCCACCGGACATCTCCAGGGCTAGTGCCAGGCCCACGGTCGCGAAATCTCCCACCCTTCGCTCAAGCTTGAGGTAGGTACCCACCCGGTTGCCCCGCGGGGCCGGCACTCGCGCCTCGACCGCGATCTCGTCCGGTTGCAGCGAGTTCTGGAACGTCCCGATCACGAACTGGGATACGGGGATGGTGCGCTGGCCTCTAGCGCTCTGCGCGACGATCTCCCCGCCCAGGGCCAGCATCACCGACGCCCAGTCACCCTGCGGATCCGCGTGGCACAGGGAGCCGACCAGGGTGCCACGGCTGCGGACCATCGGGTCGGAGATGAGCGGCGCACAGGTGGCCATGGTGGGGTGCTTGCTCCTGAGCAGCTGGGACCGCTCCAGAGTCCGGTGCCGGCACAGCGCACCGATGTGCAGGGCCCCGTCCGGCTGTTCATCGTGATAGCCCAGCCCGGGGATATTGTTGAGGTCGATGATGACCGCCGGGGCGGCGAAGCGCAGTTTGATCAGTGGGATGAGGCTCTGCCCGCCGGCGAGCAGCTTCGCCTCGTCACCGTATGCCTGCAAAAGGCCGAACGCTTCTTCGAGCGAACGTGGGGCCTCGTAATGGAAACGAGACGGGTACATCCAGCCCTCCTAGTCCTGAAAAGCCCGAGTCCTGAAAAGCCCGCGGAAAATTAGCGAAATGAATGTAGGCCCAGCCGTAGGATCCCTTTCAGGGCTCCTTGAGGGACGATGAGCGAGGGACGGTTTAGCGCCGAGCAGGCGTCACACGCTCAGGAGTCCTGCCACCCGAGTCCGCGACGCGCGGGGGGTACGTCCTCCGCGTCTTGCCACCCAACTCCGCTACGCGCAGGGGGTGCAGGGGGTGCGTCCTCCGGGCGCTCCGGCTCGACAACCGCCACGGGGAAGCTTTCTTCCTCGGGATTCGGGCGCGGCTTCTGATGCGGCGGCCACGGCCCGGGAACCGGCTGACCGGCGACTCGGAGCCAGTCCACAACCTCTGGCCAAGCCCAGATGGTGGGGCTCTTGCCCACCTTCGGGGCGTTCTCGATCAGCTCGTAGATTCGGGGGTTGCCTCGACTGTGCCCGTCAGACTCGATCGCCATCGCCGTGCCCCTCTCGCCCCGGCTCCGCTGCCGGCTTCTCGTGATCATGGGGTCGCCTGACCCTGCGTCAGTTACTTGTGACGCGGAGCACTAGTCCACAGGGCTGAGCTGGGGCGTGTCAAGAGGATCTACGCGCCCCGAACGTGGGAGGTAGCTGCCACAAGCGCCCGGCAAGCGGCTCGTGTTGATAGTTGTTTAACAGTCTGAGTTGCGGGACAATGAGGCATGTCGGTCGCAGCTCCGTTAACCCTCCGTGAGGGTGACCGCGGTCGGCTGGAGGCGCTGGCCCGCTCGACGTCGGTGCGGGCGGGCGTGACACAGCGGGCGCAGATCGTGCTGATGTCCGCGGAGGGTCTGACGAACACCGAGATCGCCCGCCGCACCGGGTCGAGCCGGCCAACGGTGATCGCCTGGCGCAGCCGCTACGCCGCCGGGGGAATCCCTGCGCTCGGGGATCTGCCCCGGTCCGGCCGACCGGCCGTGGTCGACGAGCTCGAGGTCGTGGCCACCACACTCGCCGACGGCGGGCACCCACCAGCGCACCTGGGCGTTGACCACTGGTCATCCCGGCTGCTGGGCAAGCAGCTGGGCATCTCCTTCGCCACGGTAGCCCGGATCTGGCGCAAATGGGGCATTCAGCCGGATCACGTCGAGACGTTCGCGTTCTCCCCCGACCTCCAGCGCCAAGCCCAGGTCCGCGACCTCGGCGGGCTCTACCGCAACCTATCCCAGCGCGCCGCGGCCATGCATCGGCCGCTCCCCGACAGCGCCGCGCAAGGACAGCCCGCAGATCAGCCCGACCCGTGGCTCAAGCTCGTCGAGGTCTCACTCGGGATCATCACGCAGCAGGCCATCCGCCGTGGAACCTTCGCTTCGGTCCGCAACCTCATCGACGCCCTCGGCGCGCTGGCCGACGGCGACCGTCAAACTACTTCTCACACGCAGGATGACCTGCATGAACGATCTTCACGACTGGTTGAAAGTGGTCCTCGACGGGGTCCGGATCGCCCAGCGGGCCGGTCGCGGGACTCGATGTCCGTGCGGGCGGAGTTCCACGGGGCCCGGGGGCGGCGGTCGGGACCGGCCAGGGCGGCGGGTGGCTAACGTGCTGCGGGCCGTCATCTTCGACGTGGATGGGACGCTGGCTGACACCGAACGCGACGGCCACCGGGTGGCCTTCAATGCGGCCTTCGAAGCGGCCGGGCTGGACTACCGGTGGAGCGTGCCGGAATACGGCGAGCTGCTTGCCACGACCGGCGGTCGGCGGCGCATCGATCGCTATCTCCAATCCCAGGGCTATCCCCCTGCGGAGGCAGCTGCGCTGGCGGCCGAACTGCACCGGGACAAAACCCAACGCTTTACCGCGCTGGTCCACACCGGCGCGATCGAGGCCAGGCCGGGCGCGGCGGGGTTGCTGAACGCGCTGCGGGCCGAGGGCGTGGCCACCGCGGTCGCTACCACCGGGACCAGCGACTGGGTGGCGCCGCTGCTCGACATCCTTTTCGGGCTCGATGTATTCGACATCGTGGTCACCGGGTCCGACGTTACCGATCTCAAGCCTGATCCGGCCGTCTACCTGGAGACGCTGGCCCGGCTGAACCTCGCCCCCGCCGATGCGGTAGCCGTGGAGGACTCCGCCAACGGGGTGCACGCCGCCGTTGCCGCGGGGCTGCGGTGCGTGGCCGTGATCAATGGGTACACCCGTGACCACGACCTCTCGGGCGCGGTGGCCGTGCTCGACGACCTGGCCCGCCCGGATGGCGTCACCGTGCTGAAGGGCGACCCGCAGCTGCGTGACGGGCTGACCGTCGCGGCGCTGCGCCGTCTCGTCGCGTAACGTCTGAGCTGTCTGCAGGGGAGGGGTGTGCGGCGTGTCCGGACCGTTTCGGGTCGCGGTGATCGGGTCCGGTCCGGCCGGGCTGTACGCGGCCGATGAGCTGAGCCGCCACAATGCGGTGTCGGTGGATGTTCTGGACCGGCTGCCCTGCCCGTACGGGCTACTGCGCTACGGCGTGGCGCCGGACCACCTGAAGATGAAGTCGCTGGAGATCACGCTACGGAAAATCCTGGAACGGCCTGGCGTCCGGTTCCTCGGCGGGGTCGAGCTGGGTGCCGGGGTCAGTGCGGACGAGCTGCGCGAGCATTACGACGCCGTGGTCTATGCGACCGGGTCACCGGTGGATCGCCGGCTGTCCGTCCCTGGCGAGGACCTCCCCGGCAGTTTCTCCGCGACCGAGTTCGTGGCCTGGTACTGCGGCCACCCCGATGCCGAGGTGGACGCATTCACCCTGGATGCGCGCAGCGTGGTCGTGGTCGGGGTCGGCAACGTCGCGGTGGACGTCGCCCGCATCCTGGCCAAGACGGCGCAGGAGCTGCACGTCACGGATATGCCCGAGCACGTGATCACCGTGCTCGACGCCAGCGCCATCAGGGACATCCACATAGTGGGCAGGCGCGGCCCAGCGCAGGCCAAGTTCACCACCAAGGAACTGCGCGAGCTGGGCGAGCTGGCCAATGCCGACGTCGTGGTCGATCCTGCCGAGCTGGTACTCGACGAGGCCAGCAAGGAGGTGGTGGAGACGAACAAGACCGTGCGGCGCAATCTCGAGACGCTGCAGGAATGGTCCACCCGGTCACCGCAGGGCCGGCCACGGCGAATCCACCTGCGCTTCCTGCTCGCCCCGGTGGCGGTGCACGGGACCGGGCGGGTGGCGGCGGTGGAGCTCGAGCGCACCGCGCTAGACGGTGCCGGTGGCGTCACCAGCACCGGTGCGACGGTGACCCTGGCAGCCCAGCTGCTGCTGCGGTCGGTGGGGTACCGCGGGCTGGCGCTACCCGGCGTCCCGTTCGACGAGCGTTGCGGGGTGATCCCGCACGTGGCCGGCCGGGTGCAGCGCAACGGAACGGCTGCGGCCGGTGAGTACGTGGTCGGCTGGATCAAGCGCGGGCCCACGGGGGTGATCGGCACCAACAAGGGCGACGCCAAGGAGACCGTCGAGCAGCTGCTCAGCGACCTCGACGCGCTGCCCCGCGCTCCCCACCGGGCGCCCGACGCGATCATCGCCAGGCTCGCTGCGCGTGGCCTCGGAGTGGTCACCTGGGCCGGATGGGAGGCCATCGACGCTGCCGAGCAGGCGCTCGGGGTCGCCGCGGGACGCACCCGCATCAAGATCGCCGACCGGCAGGCGCTGCTCATCGCCGCCGCACAGGCGCCGGCTTAACCGGCCACGCTTCGCTCCAGGCCCGTGAGTGATAAACAGTGTCATAGCACGCAATGCCACTCACGGGTGCAGCAGCCTCTGGCGCCGCGCAGCACAAGGAGACTACGGTGCGAAAGCGAAGAGCTCGGAAAGGAGCCGCCGTGTTGCTGCGCAGGATTGCCCGCCCACTGCTCGCCGCCGTATCCATCACCAACGGGGTGGAAACCCTGATCAACCCGAAGCCGAAGATCGATGCGGCCACACCGCTGCTGACCACGTTGCCTACCCCAGGGCCGGTCGATCCCGGGCTGGTCGTGCAGGCGGGCGCTGCCGTGAAGATCGCCGCCGGGACGATGCTGGCTGTCGGGTGGATGCCGCGGATCGCTGCCACCGCGCTTGCCGTGGAATTGATCCCGAGCACGGTGGCCGAGCACCCGTTCTGGGCCGGCGGCTATCCCGATGACCGCAGGGCCCACCAGCAGCACTTCCTCAAGAACCTGGGCCTGCTCGGTGGCCTGCTGCTGGCCATGACCAGTAGCGAGCCCGCCAAGAAGAAGCGCCGCAAGCGACGCTGAGCACTACCCGCTGCCGCTCGGACCTCTCCGCAATGCCGACACCCCTCGTGGCAGGCTGGCTGTCGTCGGTGTGATCGAGCCCACGAGGCACGAGGGGTGGTGGCGCGCGGCGAGGGGCAAGCCGGGTTACAGTGGACGCAGTGCAGGTGCGCCCGCAGGTGGCCCATTCCAGCCCGGGGAGGGGTTCATGCGCGCTAACGCCCGCCGCCACCGCGGACCGTCACGAGGGCGGTGGCGGCCTGTCATTGTGTCGGCCCTGCTGGGAGCTGCGCTCGGAGTCGGCGCCACGGCTGCCGTCACATCCGGCTCGCCAGCTCCCTCGGCCCCCGCGCCGCCTGCGACGTCATCCAGCGCTCCGGCGCCATCCCGCACTCCGGCCGACAGCGCGGCGCGAACCGCGGAGACCGTACCGATCACGTTCGCCGCACCTGCCACCGACGCCTCCGGCGTGTCGTTGACGGTGCTGCGGCCGGAGAAGGTCAAAGGCGGAGTGCGGCTCACCGTCGCACTGGCCAACACGACCAACGCTCCGATCGCCGTTGACACCGGCAAGCTGGGCCCACACGACCAGAGTTTCAACGGCACCGCGGTGCCGTTGGCCATGACTCCGGTGAAGAAGAAGCTCATGCCCGGCGAGGGTTACACCTACCAGTGCGTGATCACACTACCCACGATGGATGTCGGGCAACTGGCGTTTAAGGTCGGCACGGTGACCGTCGCCGGGCAGGCCGCCGGCGACTAGCGGGGCAGCGAGCCGGGGCCGCCGCATCGCGGGGACGCTGACCACCTGCTCGAGGCTGCTCTTCGGCTCGATCACCCGAGACTCCGTGACGATGGCGGTGACCAGGTCGGCAGGGGTCACATCGAAGGCGGGATTGAGAGCGACGGATTCGGTCGGCGCCATCCGCCAGCCCCCCACCAGGAGCACCTCGTCGGGGTCCCGGTACTCGATGGTCACCGCCGCACCGGTGGGCGTGTCCGGATCGAGCGTGGCGGCCGGGGCCGCCACCACGAACGGAATACCAGCCCTGGCCGCGGCCAGCGCCAGGGGGTAGGTGCCCACCTTGTTCACCACGTCGTAGTTAGCGGCGATCCGGTCCGCTCCGACGATGACCGCGTCCACCCGCCCGCTGGCGATGAGCCCCGGACCCGCAGCGTCGACGATCACCTGGTGCGACACCCCCAGCCGGGCGAGCTCGAACGCGGTGATCCGGGAGCCCTGCAGCAGCGGGCGGGTCTCCCCGACCACCACCATCCGGATCAGCGCGTCGGCATGCAGCGCCCGGACGACGCCCAGCGCGGTGCCCCACTCCACGCAGGCCATCGCACCCGCGTTGCAGTGCGTGTGCAGCACCATCGGCCGGTCGCCGACGTAGCTGCGCAGCAGGGCGGCACCGAGCCGGGACAGCGTGGCGCAGGCCCGCACATCGGCCTCCACCAGAGCCCGCGCGGCGTCGAGCACCGCGGCGTCTCCGCGCGCCACCGCTGGCAGCACCCGCTGCACCGCCCAGCCCAGGTGCACCGCGGTGGGGCGGGCTCCGGCGATGCGGCGGGCATCGGCCCGCACCGCGTCGGGGTCGTAACCCTGCTCCGCCGACCGGGCCGCGGCGAGCGCAACACCTAGCGCACCCATCGCACCCAGCGCGGGCGCGCCGCGCACCACCATCCGGTGGATCGCATCCACCACCTGGCTGACCGTGTGCAGCGCTACCCACCGCTGGTGCGGCAGGGCGGTCTGGTCAATCACCTCGACGTGTCCGTCGGCCCATTCGATGCTGCGCATGGATACCGCTCCCAGGGTTCGGCCTGCGGGCACAGTACGCGCCGCGCCGCAGGTAGCGCACCGCTCAACGGATGATCCCGCGCGCGGCTGATGTCAACGCTGCGTGATCGCGGTGTACTCCCGTTCGGTGTGCCCAGTGTAGACCTGACACGGCCTGCCGATCTTGGTTTGGGAGTCGCCGATCATCTCGCGCCAGTGCGCGATCCAGCCCGGTAACCGGCCCAGCGCGAAGAGCACCGTGAACATCTTGGTCGGGAAGCCCATCGCCCGGTAGATCAGACCGGTGTAGAAGTCAACGTTGGGGTAGAGTCGGCGCACGACGAAGTAGTCGTCCGCGAGCGCTTTCTCCTCCAGTGCCATCGCGATGTTGAGCAGCGGGTCGTCGACCCCCAGCTTGTGCAGAATCTCGTCCGCAACCCTCTTGATAATCTTCGCACGGGGGTCGTAGTTCTTGTAAACGCGATGCCCGAAGCCCATCAGCCGTACGCCGTCCGCACGATTTTTCACCTTCTTGACGAAGGTATCCACGTCACCCCCGCTGACGCGGATGCGTTCCAGCATCTCCAGCACCGACTGATTCGCCCCGCCGTGCAGCGGGCCGAACAGCGCATTGATCCCCGCCGAGACCGAGGCGAACAGGTTGGCCTGCGAGGAGCCGACCATCCGCACCGTGGAGGTCGAGCAGTTCTGCTCGTGGTCGGCGTGCAGGACGAGCAGCAGGTCCAGCGCGTCGGCCACCACCGGGTCGACGTCATAGGGCTCCGTGGGAAGCCCGAAGGTCATCCGCAGGAAGTTATGCACCAGGCTCAGCGAGTTGTCCGGATAGAGGAACGGCTGGCCGATCGACTTCTTGTACGCGTACGCGGCGATAGTGGGCAGCTTCGCCAGCAGCCGCACCGTGGAGATCTCCACTTGCTCGTGGTCGAACGGGTTGAGGCTGTCCTGGTAGAAGGTGGACAGCGCGGACACCGCGCTGGACAGCACCGGCATCGGATGCGCGTCGCGCGGGAAGCCGTCGAAGAAACGCCTGAGGTCCTCGTGCAGCAAGGTGTGGATGCGGATCGACTCGGTGAAGTCCGCCAGCTGACCGCTGGTCGGCAGTTCCCCGTAGATCAGCAGGTAGCTGGTCTCCAGAAAGGTCGAGTGCTCGGCAAGCTGGCCGATCGGGTAACCGCGGTAGCGCAGCACGCCCGCGTCCCCGTCGATATAGGTGATCTCCGATGTGCAGCCGGCGGTATTCACGAATCCCGGATCGAGGACGACCATCCCGGTGCTGGCCAGCAAGGTGCCCAGACTGATCCCGGATGCGCCCTCGGTAGCCCCGGTGAGCGGCATCCGGTGCTGCCCGCCCGGGTAAGCTAGGGTCACGGCTTGCTGGTCACTACTGTTACTGGACGGTCCAACCGATACTTCGGACGCGGTGGCGTCAGGCATAGCGGTTCCTCTCACGGTCGGACGGCACGCAACGCTGCGGTAGCCGGTCGGGCATAGCGGCACCGTCGGCGACGACGACATCTCCACGGTAACTCACTCGCGGGTCAGCTTCGCCGGGTCGAACTCGGCCTTGCCCACGAACAGCCGGTTGACCAGCCAGAGCAGGATCCCGACCGCCAGCAGCACGCCGGCCAGCAGGTAGTGCTCGGGGTCGCGGCCGGACAACGGGGTTACCAGGTAACCGCACAGCAGCGCCCCGAGCCACGGGCTCCAGGTCGGGGCTCGGAAGTGCTGGTGGCCGACGGTCTGCTTGCGGAGCACCAGACACGCAATGTTGACCAGGGTGAAGACGGCGAGTAACAGCAGCGATGTCGTGCCCGCCAGGCCGGCCAGCGGGACAAAACTGACCAGGACCACGGCGATCGCACTGGTGAACACGATCGCCACCCACGGGGTGCGCCGGGCCGGGTGCACGGTGCCCAGCACGCGCGGGATGATCCGCTCGCCCGCCATGCCGTAGACCAGCCTGCTGGCCATCAGCATGTTGATCAGTGCCGTGTTGATCACCGCGAAGAGCCCGATGGCGGCGAACAGGCCCAGCGGGAAGCCGGGTGCGCCGATCTTGACGACCTCGAGCAGCGCACCACTCTCCAGGGCAGCCAGCCGGTCGGCGGGTACCAGCAGCGACGAGGTGACGGCGACCAGCACGTAGATTACCGCAGCGGCGCCCATGCCGAGCAGCATCGCCCGCGGGAAGATCTTGGCCGGATTCTTGCACTCCTCGGCCATGTTCACCGAATCCTCGAAACCGACCAGCGCGAAGAACGCCAGCGCGGTGGCCGAGGTGATCGCCAGCAGCACACCGGAGTCGGCGGTGTCGATCTGGGTGAGCCGGCTCGACTCGCCCTGGCCCGAGCCGACCGCATACACCCCGATCGCAATGATGATCAGCAGCCCGGACAGCTCGATGCAGGTGAGCACCACGTTGGCCTTGAGCGACTCACCGACGCCCCGGAAGTTAATCAGTGCGAGCAGCACGATGAAGGTGATCGCGACTGCCCAGACAGGCAGCGCGATGAACTCCTTGAGGTACGTCTTGCCGAACGCGATCGCCGCCGAGGAGGCGCTGGTGATGCCCGAGCTCATCACCGTGAAGGCGACGATGAAGGTCAGGAACGGGATCCCGAATGCCCGGTTGGCGTACAGCGCGGCCCCGGCCGCCCGGGGGTACTTGCCGACCAGCTCCAGGTAGCTGAACGCGGTGAGGAAGGCAACCAGGAAAGCGCCGAGGAACGGCACCCACAAGGCGCCGCCGATCTGACCCGCGACGCTGCCGGTCAGCGCGTAGATCCCGGTGCCCAGGATGTCGCCAATCACGAAGAAGAACAGCAGCTTCGGCCCGATCACCCGGTTAAGCTCGGTCTGAATCTCACTGCCCGGGGCCGTAGCCCGCGCCGCCGTCTCACTCATGTCACGCAGTCTGGCGGCCCTGCGCCCTCCAGTCACGCACCGAGGGTGCGGGCTGCCCTCACGGCGCGAGCCGGACAACCGTCCATCGGCCGTCGCCACCGACCTGGTAACGCAGCCGGTCGTGCATGCGGTTGGGCCTGCCCTGCCAGAACTCCACACTCACCGGCTGGATCCGCACCCCGCCCCAGTGCGCCGGCAACGGCACCTGCTCGACGTCGGCGAACCGTGCAGCGACCCGCTCCAGCGCATCGTCCAGGGCGCGCCGGTCCGGCACCACAGTGGACTGTGCTGAGGCCCACGCCCCCAACTGGGTGACCCGCGGGCGGGTCTGCCAGTAGGCGGTGGTCTCCTGCAGCGTGATCACCTCGATCGGCCCCCGCACCTGCACCTGGCGATGCAGCGCAAGCCACGGAAACGTTGCCGCGGCGAACCTGGTGGTGTTGATGTCGCGCATCTTGGCGGAGGTGAAATTGGTGAAGAACACCACGCCCCGCGAGTCGAGGGCCTTGGCCAGCACGGTCCGGGAGCTGGGCAGCCCGTCGGCGTCCGCGGTGGCCAGCACCATCGCATTGGGCTCGGGCAGGCCCGCGGCCACGGCGTCCCCCAGCCACCCCGCGAGCTGCTCGTACCAGGTGCCGGCCAGGTCAGCTTCGCCCAGTTCACCGGCGGGGTAGGCGACCCGCAGCTGAGCCAGGTCGACGGGCGGCTCCCCCCGTTGCGTCCTTCCAGCCGTCACGTCGCACGCTCCCCGTTTCACGGTCCGACTAGAGTCGAACCTACGTCCTCAGGCGGGTCCCGCCGCCGCGCGTGCCGCACGTTGAGGGCCGATCGCGCGAGGAGGACGGCGTGACTGCGTTGAACGGGCTGGTGGCGGGCACCACCACCAGTTTCAAGCCGGGGCTGGAGGGTGTGGTCGCCTTCCACACCGAGATCGCCGAACCGGATCGGGACGGCGGAGCGCTGCGCTACCGCGGTGTGGACATCGAGGACCTCGCCGGTCAGGTGACCTTCGGCGATGTCTGGGCGCTGCTGACCGACGGACGCTTCGGGCACGGCCTGCCGCCCGCCGAGCCCTTCCCGCTGCCGGTGCACACCGGTGACGTCCGGGTCGATGTGCAGGCGGCGCTGGCGATGCTCGCCCCGGTCTGGGGCTACCGCCCACTGCTGGACAGCTCCGACCCGCAGGCCCGCGCTGAGCTGGCCAGGGCGTCAGTGATGGCACTGTCCTACGTGGCGCAGTCCGCCCGCGGGATCTACCAGCCTGCCGTCCCGCAGCACCGGATCGACGAGTGCGCCACCATCACGGAGCGCTTCATGACCCGATGGCGCGGCGACCCGGACCCGGCACACATCAAGGCCGTGGACGCCTACTGGGTCGTCGCTGCCGAGCACGGGCTCAACGCCTCCACCCTCACCGCCAGGGTGATCGCCTCCACCGGTGCCGACGTCGCCGCCTGCCTGTCCGGGGCGATCGGCGCGATGTCCGGTCCGCTGCATGGTGGCGCGCCGGCGCGGGTGCTGCCGATAATCGAGGAAGTAGAGCGGACCGGCGACGCCGCCGCGGTGGTGCGCCGGATACTGGATCGCGGCCAGCGGCTGATGGGCTTCGGCCACCGGGTATACCGCGCCGAGGACCCCAGGGCCCGGGTGCTGCGCCGGATCTGCGCGGAGCTCGGTGCGCCGCGGCACGAGGTGGCAGTGGCCCTGGAAAACGCCGCGCTGGCGGAGCTGCGGGAGCGGCGGCCGGACCGGGCGATCGAGACCAACGTCGAGTTCTGGGCCGCGGTGATCCTCGACTTCGCGCAGGTCCAGCCACACACGATGTCGGCGATGTTCACCTGCGCCCGAACCGCGGGCTGGTGCGCGCACATCATGGAGCAGAAAAGCACCGGCCGGCTGGTCCGTCCTGCGGCGCAGTACGTCGGGCCCGCTCCACGGCGCCCGCACGACGTGGCGGGCTGGAACGAGGTCAAGCACTCCTAGCGCCCCCTAGCCGCGGGGACAGCAACCCTTATGGGAAGGTGGCAAGCTGCTGGGGGATCTGACCGAATCCAGGAAGCGTGCCCACTGTCGACCCGGAGATGCCTTGCGGGTCGTTGACAGGCATCCGGGGACGATGTCAGATTAGGAGCAGCCACTAACCGGGCCACCGGTGCCCTACACCACTACCACCAGCGGGTGTAACGATGACCACCGACCGAAGGTCGGGGCGGCAATAAGGGGTCACACTGTAGGAGGTCTCTCAGTGCGTGATCAATATGATGGCACCGTCGTCCACTTTAAGGCTCGTGCGGACTTCGTTATCCTCATCTCCGGCCTCCACGCGGCACGCCCGATCGTGGACTCCGTCCCCGACGCTCCTGGTGGATTATTTCCTGTCGTTTAACAGCAAAGGAGTCAGAATGCCAGACATCCCAGAAGCACCGGCCCTGGACGGCATCCATCACGTCAAGCTACCGGTCCGGGACCTGGATAGGTCCCGGGAATGGTACGCCAGCCGACTGGGTTACGCGGACGTGATCGAGTTCATCGAGGGTGGGCAGCTGGTGGCCTACTCGATGCACCATCCCCGCGGCGGCCCGAACATCGGGCTGTGGCTGGATCCCGCGCGCGCCGAGGCCGCCGGCTTCGACTACTTCTCGATTGCCATCACCGACAAGTCGGCCATGGACAAACTCGCCGAACGGCTCACTGCCCTCGGGGATGCCTACAATGGCGTGGATTTCGCCCTCTACGGCTGGGTCCTGCACGTGTACGACCCGGACGGGCACGAACTCCGCTTCTACACCCGCGAACACCACACCAGCATGGAGGACCTCAAGAGCACAAGGAGGACCATCCGCGATTACCGCAAAACCGCGGCTAAGCTCGAGCAGGAGTACAACAACGCGCGCGCTCAGGCAGCCAATACCGCCTGACCCGCACACCGCACCGGGTGCACCCGCGCTACCGGGCCGGAGCTCGGGGGGTGCCCAGCCCGGCAGCGTGGGAACCATACCCCGGTCACGCAGCGCGTTCCGCTTGGCACCACCAGCACGGGGACTCCAACGGTTCCCAGCCGGGGCCCCACCAGCGGCAAGCCCCGCAGCGTCGGCACCGTCCGGGTCGCCCACGCCTGGTTCGCCGTCCGGCGAGGTGGCCAGCGCCTGGGTGAGGAGGCAGAAGGTGCAGGGCATGCCCGCAACCACTCGGGACACTTCGGCGTCGATACGACCCGCTGGGCTGCCGCTGGTGACCGGCCGGGCTACCGTTTTGCGGCGGGTCCGGCACCGCACGCGAACGTCAGGGGGGTGGGCGATGCCCAGGAACGCGGCCTCGCACCTACCGAGCCCACCCCCGACGAACCAGGTGTGCTTGGTATCGACACCGGGACGGCCGCCCTTCTAGCCAGCGAGGCGTACTACGCCCTCGGCGGCAGGGAGCATCTGGATGCCGCCGTGGACTGGGCGCACACCGCCCTGGTCGGGGGTCGGCCTGGTAGACCGCGAGCGGGTCGGGCGCCGGCCCACTGGCGCCCCGGCGCTGCGGGTCACGGACCAGGCGACCGTACCGCTATGCGTGTGCTGGACCGATGGCACCGGCGGCCACCGGCTCGGCCCACCGGATGCTGCGCTCGTCCACCGCGCGCTGCGCCGCTACCGACGCGGCCGCGGCCGGCCGACCGGCATGCACCGACATTTCCACCGCGCGGCCGTCGAACAGCAGCGCGTGCCGCCACGGTCCACCCGGCCCGTCGGCCGCGGGTTTCGGCATGGCGGTGAGCCGGGTCTCGGCATCGGCGTCGTGCGCCGCGCTGCGCCCGCAGGCATCCAGGTCGGTCCACGCCGCCCGGAACAGCGTCCGGTACTCCAGGATCATCCGATGAGTGACCAGCCCGAGCTTGCACAACAGCTGACTGCTCAGCACGTCCGGGCCGGTGTGGCCGGTGGCCGCGGCGGCGCACAGCGTGGCGACCGAGTCCTCGGCGGCGAAGGCCGTGAGCCGCAGCGCGGTGTCCACTGCGGGCGTCCAGCCGGCGGCGGCCGGTTTTCGCACCACCGGATTACCGCGTTCTGGATGCAGAACGCGGTCCAGGGACCCGTGATTACCGCGT
>JBOHFT010000100.1:0-16046 GCA_050699815.1 Pseudonocardiaceae bacterium
AGCCAAGCACTCGCCGGACACGGGGTGAGACCATTGACCTGACCAACAACAGCCGGTGATGGCCAACACAGGGCAGATCCCATGGCCATCACCGGGCAGATCCCACGACCGCCACTGGGCAGATCCCACGACCGCCACTGGGCAGTTCCTACTGGCCCTTGACAGCCGGGAATGACAACAAGGATATCGCTTTAGCTCGGCAGCCACCGGGTCACGAAATGCGGCCCGCCCTGCCATCACCACCGAGCACACCAGCGACCCCCGGCCCCAGGGGCGTTCCAAGATCATGCGAGATTGAGGATCTTGAAGGATCGGTCCATGAAGCGGGAGCCCTCCACCACTCGTCACTACCGGAGCTTCGTTCGCCCACCGACGCGACACGCCGAAGATCACCAATCTTGCTCAGCGGGGTCGGTCACCTCACCAAATGATCTTGGAACGACCCTGCCCCCGGCCCGCCCGGGATCTCCTAGCCGACATCGCTGCCGGGTCGCCGGTACGTCGCCGTCGCCATGCGGTGTCGGCGGCCAGGCCTGTCGCTGATCTTGGCAGGTAACCAGCAGTGATATCTGGGCGATGATGTCTGTGGTTGACTCGCGCCCAAAGCCATTCTGTATGCGGGTGGGACGGGCGTTTCTCGGAGTGGAGGGCAGCGTGGCCGAGAGGCGGTTGGCGCAGGCCGGGGGTGCGGAGTTTTTCGTCGAGCTCAGCGACCCTGATGGGCCGACGACGATCCGTGACGGTAGCCCGTTGTCCTTCGACGGGGTGCGGGGGACCGTGGAGGGTATCGCCACGGAACTCGCGCAGGTGTGGCAGAAGGTGAAGCCGTCGGAGGCTAGTGTGGCTTTCGGGCTCAAGCTCACCACGAGATCCGGCAGGCTGACCGGCCTGGTGGTCGAAGGTGGTGGCGAGGCCAGTCTCACGGTGACTCTGACCTGGAAACCGCCGCCGGATGCTGAGTAATGACCCAGACCACCACGGTGCCAAGCACCGAGGATGAGCAGCTGCGGCGCTTCGTGGTCCGGATCGACACCCGGCAGGGCGTCGGAACCGGGGTGCTCGTGGCCCCAGGCTGGGTGCTCACCTGCGCGCATGTCGTCGAGGGCTGCGACACGGCCCGGGTAGTACCCGACCGGAGTGCGGCGGCGGACGGGACGGCCGCGCCGGTGCCGCCGTGGGTCGACGCGGAGGTCCGGGCTCGTTCTCATGCCCCCGATGCCGCATCGCAGACGGCGTTCTGGCCGTTCCCGGATCTCGCGCTGCTGGAACTTCCAAACTGGACCGACCACGTCTGTGCGCCGCTGACCAAGGACAGGCCACAAGGCGGTGGCGAACCGCACGCCTGGGGTTTCGGCCGCCGGGAGCAGGGGGTTGCCTCTCCAGGGTCCGCCGCGTCGTTCACTTACGTCGGAACGGACGGCGACGGCTACCTGCAGCTCAGAGCCGGGGACGCCCCGCCGGGATTGAGCGGCGCTCCCCTGGTGTGCCCGCAGCGCCGCGCCGTCGCCGGGGTCATGTCGGTGAGCCGGAACCCGTCTGATGCACGTGGAGGCTGGGCCGCACCGGTCGCGGCGCTGGAGGGCGGGCCGGGAGTACCGGACGAGCTGACACGTTTGGGCCGCGAGGTGCTGGCCCGCAACCGTGACGTGAGCTGGCGCCATCGCAACGTCTGGCAGTCGGCGCTGCCAATCCCGGGCGCGGATCGCCTGGTCGACCGACCCTGGGACGGCGCTGAGGTGGACCCGGAATCAGCGCAGCCCTCGGCGATGCTGCGTGCGGAGTTCCGGGTGGTGCCCTACCGGTTCCGCGACACCGAACTCAGCGCCTTCCTCGACTGGTGCGACAGCAGGCCCCGTCTGGCGGTGAGTTACCTGGAAGCGGCCGGAGGTGCGGGCAAGACCCGTTTCGCCATCGAGGCGTGTCTGGCGGCGCAGTCCCGAGGCTGGCTGGCCGGGCTGCTGCCCAAACAGGACCGTGGTGCCGATGACGTGCCGCTGCCCCGATTGCTGGTCGTCGACTACGTCGAGGAACGTGAGGCGACCGGGTTGGCCGAGCGGTTGGCGGCGCTCGATCGCTCGGCCACGGTGCTAGCTCCGGTGCGGGTGTTGCTGCTCAGCCGCCCGACGTCAGCTGCGCTGGCGGGGCGCGCACTCGAACCACTCAAGGAGCTAGCTTCCGGGGCGGCACTGACCGCTGTCGAGACCGCGAAGGATCGCTCATCGGCTGCGGCTGGACTCGCAATAGCCGAGCGCCGACCGCTGTTCGACGACGCACTCAGGGAGTTTGGGCGAACCTGGTACGACACACAATGGACCCCAGCGGATATCACCGGACCGGACCTCTCCGCTAGCCAGTACGCCCGGCCGCTGGACGTACTGCTCGAAGCGTACGACGCTGCGCTGTCCGGGCCGGGGTGGCAGCCCGGTGGTCGGCCGCCGGTAGACCGGGCGCTCGATCACGAGATCCGGCATTGGCGCTCCCGGATACCCGATGTCGAGCCTGCCGTGCTGATCCGCGCCGTCACGCTGGCGACCCTGGCCGGAGCCCGCGATGAGGCCGAAGCGCACACACTATTTGATCTTAAATTGGTCGGCGAGCTGGGCGCCGCTTCGCGGCGCCGATTCGACCACTGGCTACAGGGCCTTTACGAGGGCCCTGAGCGATGGAATCCACTACGACCCGACCGACTCGGTGAGGCCCTAATCGCCCGTACCCTGCGTGCCGAGCAGGACCACGGGCGAACTCTGCTCGCCGCTGCGCTGAACTTGCGGTCCGATGCCCAGCTGGAACGAGTGCTCGACGTGCTAGCCCGTCTCACCACCGACCAAGCTACCGAGGACATCGTAGCGGTGACGCTTGCGCAGCAGCACACCGCTCTCGTGAAGCGCTGCGCCGAGCAGACCCGAGGCACACCGCAACGTCCGGGGCGCACCGGACTACTCGACGGCCTGACCCGGCTGCATACCAAGCTCCTGACTGACCAGCGAGTCACGAACCTGCCGTTGTCAGTACAGAGTGCACTCAGCTCATCTGCGGATAACTTGGGCGATCTGGCCCGGGCACACGGACTTAGCGCTCGGGCGCTGGCGATCTTCCAAGACGCCTTCATAATCGACAAGCGCAAGCACGAGCTGGAACCGGGGAACACCACCTACCGCCGGGACCTGTCCATCTCCTACGAACGCCTCGCCGACCTCGCCCGCGAAGCGAGGGATCTTGAGATTGCTCGGGATTTTGTGGTCCGTGCGGTCAGTATTCGGCGTGCCATTCATCGATTGGAACAACACCGGGAAGATGTGGCAGTTGAGCTAGCCTACACGCTGTATTTGTCAGCCGCGATCACGGTTCTTGGAGAGCAAGAAAACGCTGTGCTGGTCGAGCGTCAGCAGATCGTAGACGTGCTCGACCCTTTCGAACGCGTTGGCCTACTCGGTGCCCGAGGCCACTCACTGCTTGTGTGGGCACGAGAAGAAGGCAGCGACTGAATTGGTCCTTGTGCCCGCGTGGTGACAGCATTCGACACGCGCAAGATAATCGTGATTCTATGTACATGGAAATAGGTTCCGTGCCGGGCGCGCGGCGGGATGACACAATCGCCGCCAGCCTGTCCCGACGCTTGGTGGCCGCCTGTTGGGCGGGCGTTCGATGATCTGGTGTGCATTCTCGCGGCGCGGCGAGGGTGCTTCGGCAGCAGTCGTGGCCACTATGGTTACGCGCCCATACTGGTTCGTATATTTGTGCATTCTGAACCGTTTAGTTAAATGATTCATCAGCGGCACATCGCGGCCATAGAGCGTGTGCCCCGCGTGGAAAACAGTGGTTTCTCGCCGCCCGGCTCCACGGCCATACGCGTCGGCATAGACGCCGCAATCATCCCTTGGGCTCTTGATCGCTGATCTTGCTGCGATCACATCAGGTGGCGGGGAATCCTTTCCGTATCGCGGCACCACGTGACGCCGCAGTGTGAGCGGTCACTGGAGAGCCATCCTTCCTGGTCAGACAGACCACTCGAGCAACGGAGCCTGCCAGTACTGACCCCCAAGGTGGGCTCGTCGAGTTGGCCGACGCGCTCACCGGTCCAGGCCCGGTAGAGCCGGATGAGGTCTTCTCGGACGTAGGCCCAGCCGTGCCCGGCCACGGAGATTGCGATGATGTCGCCAGGGTCGCGCTGCTGACGTTCCATACCCAGCGTCCACGGTCGTGGCGAGCTGTGCAGGCTGCCGCTGGACAGGATCACGACGATGCGGTGGACGGCCGATCCGTGGACGCCATACGATTCTCAACGTGAAAACCAATTACGACTCTCACTATGGAAGACACGGTGTTGGCTCAGGCTCGGCAGGCCGCCGCCGAGTGGGAACGCGCCACCGGGGACCCGCAGGCGCGGTCTACTGGCCACCAGCCGGGTCCTGAGGACCGGAGCGGGCACCAAACCTGAGGCAGGCGGTGAGGGCCCTGGTGGGGACTCCTGGGAGGGGCACGTTTGCTACCTTGGAACGTCGGCACCCGCCCACCGGTTCCAGTCACGTTCGCCATCGAAGTCGCAGAACGCCGCCAAAGTCGCAGAAGGTGGATGCATCGCGTGTCGGTCCCCCCCACAGAGCCTGACGTGCTGGCCGCGGAGCAGGGCTACCTCACCCTGCTCTACCAGCATCTCGACGAGCGCCGCCGCTACACCACCCAGCGGCTCGCCGAGGTCCTCCAAGGCGCCACCACCGGAACACCACAGGCGCTCAGCGAGCGGGACGCGGCCGCCGCGATGTACGCGGACCAGCTCGCCACCCTCGACGGTGTCGAGCAGGGCCTGTGCTTCGGTCGGCTCGACCTGCACCGTGACTTGGACGGCGACGGGGACACGGACGGCGACCGGGACGGGGACGAGCGGCGCTATATCGGGCGGCTCGGGCTACTCGACGAGGAGCGCGACTACGAACCGCTGCTCATCGACTGGCGGGCGCCCGCGGCGCGCCCGTTCTACACGGCGACCGCGGCCTGCCCCGAGGGGGTTCGCCGCCGCCGGCACATCCGGACCCGCAGCCGGACCGTGCTCGGTGTCGACGACGAGGTACTCGACCTCGACGGCACCGGGCAGGACCCGACCCGAACCAGCCTGACCAGCGAAGCGGCGCTGCTGGCCGCGCTGGGCGCGAGCCGGACCGGCCGGATGTCCGACATCGTCGCGACCATCCAGGCCGAGCAGGACCGGATCATCCGCGCCAAGCCCCAAGGGGTGCTGGTCGTGCAGGGCGGGCCGGGCACCGGCAAGACCGCGGTCGCGCTGCATCGGGCGGCCTACCTGCTCTACACGCACCGCCAGCAGCTGGCCAAGCGGGGCGTGCTGGTCGTCGGGCCCAACTCGACGTTCCTGCACTACATCGGGCAGGTGCTGCCCTCCCTGGGGGAAACCAGCGTGCTGCTGTCCACGGTCGCGCAGCTGCACCCCGGGCTGCACGCCCGCGGCGTCGAGCCCGCCGAGGCCGCCGCGGTCAAGGGCTGCCTGGAGATGGCGAAGGCGGTGGCCGCCGCGGTCCGGGACCGCCAGCAGGTGCCCGCAACGCCGATCGAGCTCGACGTCGACGCCCAGCCCGTCCGGCTGAACCAGGAGGTGTGCCTGCCGGCCCGCACCCGGGCGCGGCGCTCCCGCCGCCCGCACAACGAGGCCAAACGGATCTTCTGCCGCGAAGTGGTGACGGCACTGGCCGAGCAGGTCGCGACCGGGCTGAGCGGCCAGCAACCGGGCGGCCAGCAACCGGGCGGCCAGCAACCGGGCGGCCAGCAACCGGGCGGTCAGATACCGGGTGGGGGCCTGCTGGACCGGGCCGACCTGGCAGACATCCGCGCCGAGCTGCGGGCCAGTCCCCAGCTGACCGCCGCGCTGGACCAGCTGTGGCCGACACTGTCGCCGGAGCAGCTGCTCACCGACCTCTACGCCGACCCGCACCTGCTGGCCAGCGCCACCCACCGGATCCTGGACGGCGACGACCGCGACCGGCTGGCCCGAGCTGCGCCCGGCTCTGACACCGACCCCGGGCAGGTCTGGACCCCCGCCGACGTCCCGCTGCTGGACGAGGCCGCCGAGCTGCTCGGCTCCGACGGCAGCGCCGAGGCCGCCCGGGAGGCCGCTGCCCTGCGCGAGGAGCTGCAGTACGCGCAAGGCGTACTGGACATTCTGGATCTGGACGAGGACCTGGACCCCGAGTTGCTGCGCGCCACCGACCTCATCGACGCCGACCGGCTGGCCGACCGCCAGCGGCAGCGCCGCCTGGACAGCACCGCCGAGCGCGCGGCAGCGGACCGGACCTGGACCTACGGTCACGTCATCATCGACGAGGCGCAGGAGCTGTCCCCGATGGCGTGGCGGGTGCTCATGCGGCGCTGCCCCAGCCGTTCGATGACCGTGGTCGGCGACCTGGCACAGACCGGGGACCGGGCCGCCGCGGGCTCCTGGCAGGAGGTGCTCGGTCCCTATGTGGCGCAGCGGTGGCGGCTGGAGCAGCTGACGATCAACTACCGGAACCCGGCCGAGATCGCGGAGCTCGCCGACGAGGTGCTCGCCGCGCTCGACGTCGACATCATCGCACCGCAGTCGGTGCGCCGGACGGGCGTGGCACCCCGCGCGGTCCGGGTCTGCGTGCTGGCCGACGAGCTGCCCGCGGTGGTCGCCGACGAGGCTGCCGCGGTGGGGGACGGCCGGGTCGCCGTGCTGGGGCCCGCCGCGCAGCTCGACGAGCTGCACAAGATGGTCCCCACCGCGGGCGGTGACGACCTCGACGCGCCGGTGACCGTGCTGACCGTCGCCCAGGCCAAGGGCCTGGAGTTCGACGCGGTCGTGCTGGTCGACCCGGCGGCGATCGTGGCCGAGTCACCACGCGGGCTCAACGACCTGTACGTCGCACTGACCCGGACCACGCTGCGACTGTGCATCGTGCACTCCGGCGACCTGCCCGACGTCCTCGCCGCACTCCACCGCTGATTCAGCGCGTTCTGGAGGCAGACTGCGGTAAACGATGCCCGGATAACTGCAGTCTGGCTCCAGAACGCGGCGTGCTCATGATCCTTGCAGGATCCAGTGGTAGGCGCCGGCGTGCGGGGTGTCGTGGTGCCAGGTCACCTGGGTCTGGCCGGTGGGCAGGCGCTCGGTGTGGATCGTGCCGAGATTGCTCTGCTCAGTAAGCTGCTCCCCGGTCCAGGAAGCCGGAAAGACGACTTTCAGGGTGAGGTCGCGGGCGGACGCTGGACGCCGTTGATCGAAGGTGGCGGTAGCCCAGATCAGGAAATCCTGGCCCGAGTCGCGCAGCGGGTCCCACAACCCCAGCGAGCGGTAGCGCAGCACCCACTCGGTGTCGTCGCTCAGCCCCGGCAGAAACAAGATCATCAATAGCGGCCTGCCGTCCACATCCTGAACCGGGTGGACCTCGACCTGAGTGTCCTGGCCCTCCACGTAGCAGGCCACGGCAAAGTCGTCCAGCTCGAACGGCGGGCCGTCCGGCCAGGTGGTGATCGGGCCCAGGATCCGGTAGACGAGGTATGCCTTCGGCGTGGTCCGGCGCCGCTCGATGACGATGTCCTGCTCGTCGCGCTCACCGACCAGGACAGTGATCTCGACGCGTTCCTCGAACAGCGGGAAGTGCCGATGGAGCAGCCCGCGTACCGCGGCGGCGTAGCCGCGCAGCTGCCGCTCGCAATCCGCCAGATCACGACGGTGCTGCGGCAGCGGAGGAGCCTGGCCGTCGGCGGCGTCCAGTGACCCTGGCCTGGACCGCCCGGCACCGGCGCCGCTTCCCTGGTAGAGCACCGCAAGCTGAGCCCGCCTGGCCACCCCCGTCTTGCGGAACAGCGTGCGCAGGTGCGCCTCCACCGTCCGGCGCGAGATGGCCAGGCGGGCGGCGATCTCGTCGTTACTGAGCCCCTCGACCACAAGATCAAGAACCTCGGTCTCGCGATGGGTCAGCTGAGTCTGTGCCACAGGTCGCTCCTCGGCAAGTCACCCATTCCACGTAAGCGTGGGCGAAGCAATACAGCTTGCAGCTATGGTGTTCATGCCTATACGATATCAGTAATAGCACGTATTTACTAAGTAACACGTACGTGTGTACCGAGGAGGTGCGCGCATGACTCGGCACCCGGCCGTCCCGGTCACCGCTCACCACGGAGGCAGCCTCCGACCAGCCAGGGCTCCCGCGGCACCGGGTGACCCGCGGGCCACAGCGCCGCACGTCACCGCACCGATGAGAAAGGTACCGGCGATCATGTCAACACCTCACGGGAGCGCAACGCGCTTCCCTGGAACCCGGCCACCGGGCCACGACCGGGGAGCGAGACGTCGTGGCGGAGCACATCGCGGTGCACGATGGCCCTGATGGTGCTGGGCGCGGCCCTGCTGGTCTGCCTCGGGCTGCTGTTCGGAGCGACCTGGACGGTCCAGGCGCTGCAGCACAAGCTTCGCCAGCTGGCAGCGGAGCGTCGCAGGCTGAACGAGGAGTGGTCGGCGGTTCGCACCGCCCGCCGGCAACGGGGCGAGTGCCCGCGCTGCGCGGGTCCACTATCCGAACGGGACTGGTTCTACGCACCGGTGGCCGTGGAGGACCCATCGGATGACGACGACTGAGCTCGGCCGACGGGGGCCGGAGGCCGTGATCAGGCCGACACCCCGGAGCGATCAAGTTCATCACGCTGGACCCCCACGAGGAACGTAGACCACCCCTCGCAGGTGAACCTGAGGGCAGGCCCAAGCGGGTTCTTCGAGTCCCGGACCCAGACATGCCCCTGGCTGCGGATGACCTGGACGCATTCCTCATCCACATTTCCACTCGTGCTGCTCTTCTGCCAGGGCGCCGTGGTGGGAGGCTGCGGCATCTCAACCATGCCGTACTCCTTCTTCTGCGGGGACGGCACGTCTCTCGCTGCCAGTGACGACGTCATCGGGGCTCCCCAGGAAGCGCTCGTCCGGAGACGAGGCAGTGACAGGACCGGCAGCGGACGTGCGCGTCAGACGATGAGGTCCGCACCTCACCCGGCTCAGGACACTCGTATGACGATCACATTATAACCAGGTAACGCGCCTGAACTGATCAAAAGCTCTCGCCCATCACCGCCATCAAGGGAACCCACCTCTGGCCTCTGGAGGTGGCACAGTGGTAGCGGTCGTACTGCAAGCAGGCGCTTCGGCACCTTGCGGACGGGCGACCAGCACCCTGCCGGGTGGCAGTCGGACAGCTACCTGACTGCTACCTGTCGACCAAGTCTGCGCAGCTCAGAGACCTCTGAGGGCGATGCCACATGGCTTCATGCCACATGTCCTCCGCGAGATGCAGTCCGCGTGATAGCATTGTGCCATGTGTCATGATGCCCGTGTATAAACTGACAGGAAGCCTAAAGCCAGTGAACCCAACGGCAGGTGTCAATCGTGAGGGAGCAGAGGGGATGACCGCAGTTCAAGATCCGACGGTGCAGCGCCGTCGGCTCCGGGAGGAGCTCAGGAGAGCGCGGGACGACGCCGGGTTCAGGCAGGCCGACGTTGCCCACGCCATGGAGTGGTCACCGTCCAAGCTCATCCGCATCGAGCGGGGGGATGTCAGTGTCTCAACCAACGACCTGAAGGCCCTGCTCAGTCACTACGGCGTGAAGGACAAGGGGAAGGTCAACGGGCTGCTTGAGCTCGCCAGGTCAGCCCGGGGGTCATCCTTCTACGACAAATACTCCGATCAACTCAAGCCCGGCTTCAAGGAGTACCTGGCGTACGAGGCATCGGCGTCTGTCACCCGGCAGTACCAATCCATCCTGATTCCCGGGTTATTCCAGACTGAGGAGTACGCCCGAGGACTGTTCGCGGGCTACGGCACGGCCGATCCAGAGGAAGTGGACAAGGGATGGGCCGTCCGGCAGCACCGCCAGGAGGTGCATGAGCGAAAGACTCCCCCGGAGATGCTCTTCGTCCTGGACGAGGCGGCCTTGCGGCGCCACGTCGGCCGGGGACACGCGATGCGTAAGCAGCTACAGCGGCTCAAGGAGTACGCGGCGGAGCCGCACATCAGCATCCAGATCATACCGTTCACCCGTGGCGCCCACGCGGGCATGCAGGGGAGCTTTATGTTGCTGGAGTTCACTGACCCGAACCTGGCCGACCTGCTGCACCTGGAGGGTCTCAACTCGACCACCATCCGTGAGAACACCGAGCAGATCGCGCGGTATCTCGACAGGTTCGCCCAGCTGCAGGAGCTGGCACTGTCACTGGACGAGAGCGTCGACTTTCTCGACGTAATGATCGCGAAGATACCTTCGTCTGTTCTCCCCACGAACGACCTAGAGAAGGAGGCCAACTGAGCTACCAGGAGTCAGCTCGCCGTCAAGGTTCACCCAGACGGCGGGTAGCGTCAAAAAAATGCCGAGGCCGGTGCTCCACACACCGACCCCAGCAGTACCCAACCCCTCCCAGCCATAGGAGCAGATCGGATGACTTACTGTACCAATGAGCGCGACAGCTGGCCCGCCCCCGTCAGTGTGTCCCACCAGTTGAACCGTCACGTGCCAGGTCGCCGGCGTACCTGCGGCGGCAGCGGCACAAACGGGGGTAGCGCGGCCCATCAGTGACAGGTTCTCGGGTCCGATCCGGCGACGGGTCGGACCCGATGGTCGCGCAGGGTCACCGGCCCGGCGGCGCCGAAGCCTGGGCGCGGGTGGTGCTGCGCTGGTAGGCGTCCCGGGCGGCGGTGTCGCCGGACAGGTACAGGGCGCCCCAGTCGACGTCGGGATGGCCGACCAGGCGGGTGGGCACCTCGTAGAGTCGGCCGAACAGGCGAAGCGCGGCGAAGCTGCCACCCACGTTCTGCTCGGTCGGCTCCGACGCGAGACCGTGACGGCGCGACGACTCGATCACCGCGCGGGGCGCGGCGGCCAGCCCGTTGGCCACCCCGGCGATGTCCCGCACGCAGGGGAACAGGAACGCCTGCGGCCAGCTCACCAGCACCGGCCCGTGGTCGGCCAGGAACTGGGTCAGCCCCACCACGGAGCGGCGGCGGGGTCCGGTGACCGCCAGCCAGCCGTCCGCGTCGGTGGTGGCGTCCACCGCACGGATCCGGACCCGGTCGGCGTCGGCCGGGATCTGCGCCGCATCGAGCCCGATGGACCGCCACGGCCGGTAGTCCGGCACACCGTCCTGGTTGAGGCGCGGCCGGTCCAACGGCACGCGATCGCCCAGCGTGGTGACGCCGGCGTCCCCGGCCCGGCCGAACTCCAGGATCAGCTTGTTGCCCCCGCCGGTGCGGCCGGACACCGATACCGCCACTCCACCGGCCGGGCCAAGGGTGGGCAGCCGGAACCAGGGGCTGATCATGGTCCCGGTGTTCCGGGTCCCGCCGGCCAGGCTCCCCCAGAGTTCGGCGGACATCCCGGTAACCGGGGAATCCGGTGGCGGCGAGCCGGGGTCGAAGCCGGCCAGGGCGGTGAACCCGGTCAACCGCCCGGAGGTGTCAGCCCCGGGCGAATCGGCCCGGACCAGCACGGCGCCATCGGGTAGCACCTGGACGTCGTCGGCCAGGCCGCAGCCGGGGGTGCCGGTCAGCTGATGCAGGTTCGCCAGGGCGAGCGAACCGGCCGGCCGCCACACCGGCGCGGCCAGAAACGAGCCGAGCAGCACCGCCACCGCGGTGCCGGCCGCCGCCACCGCGAGCACCACCGGCCCGGCGACCAGCGCTGACCCGACGCGGGCGGTGCCTCGGTACGCGCCCAATGCCCTCAACCCGCCCAGCGCCGCCGCATAACCCAGCACCAGCGCGCCGGCCCACAGCAGCGGGGAATCCAGCGGGAGGCCGGCCGGGCGGACCGGGTCAGCCGCCCACGGCACGTCATAGACCGCCGGCTGCCACCAGGCGTTCGGGCCGCTGAAGGCCAGCCCGGCCGCCGCGGCCACGAGCACACCGCCGGCCAGGCCGATCCCGCGGGCCACCCAGTCGGTGCCCGGCGCGCGGGCGCACCGCAACAGCAACACCACGGCCACCACCAGGAACGACGCGAACAACCCGGCCGCTGCGCCGAGGTGATACGACCACTTGGACGGCGTGAACCACAGCAAGGCGAACGCGGTGACCACGACCGCGGCCAGTCGCGCGGCCGAGCTGCCGGCACCGCCGCGCGTGGCTCGGCGCACCACCAGCAGCCCCACCACCGGCAGCAGCGCGAGCGTGAGCAGGACCGGGACCCGCTTGGGGGCGCTGCCACCCTGATCATTACCGAGCAGCTGCCAGTACCGCTGCGGCTCCTGGTACCAGGCCAGCGACGGCCCGAAGAAGGTGTGCCAGCGGGTGGCGGTCACCAGGCCATGCCAGGTCTGGTCAGCGAAGATCACCGTGAGGACGACCGCGCCGACACAGCACAGCAACATCACCCGGGCCAGCACCTCGGCCCACCCGCGGGCCGAACTGCGCAGGATGGCGGCGATGCGGGGCGCGAACACCACGATCGGGGCGGCAACCAGCAGCCCGGTAGGGCTGATCGGGACGGTCAGCCCGGTGACCAGCGCAGCGCAGCCCAGCGCGGCGAGCCCCCGGGCCCGCCACAGCAGCGCGAGCACGCCGGTGACGCCCAATGCCACGTATGGCTCTGGGCGCGCACCGAGGTTGAACGGCAGCCAGGCGGCGAACAGGCACACCGCGGCGAGCAGCCGGATCCGGACGGTGCCCGCCACCGCGGGCAGGGCAGCGCCGAGCACACCCCGGCTCAGCACGAACCAGGTCGCCACGGCCAGCACGGTGCTGGGCAACCGCAGCCACAGCGGCGCCAGGCTGACCTGGGTCAACGGCGCGAGCAGCTGCTCACCGAACGCGAACGGCGTCTCCGAGGCGTTCCACCAGCGGTAGTAGTTGCCGGCGTTGCCGGTCAGCGCGACGTTGCGGGCGATCGTGGTGGCCCAGCCGTCATCGACGGTCAGCGGGCCGATGATCGCCCAGCCGGCCAGCACCCCGAGCACGCCGAGATCGACCAAGACGGTGCGCCACCGATGTTGGTAGCTCTTCAAGGCCGGCCAACCCCCTGGTTGGCCGGCCTTGAAGAGCCGCCAACCAGGGGCAGGACCGGCGGCGGTGCGCTGAGCCAGCAGGCACAGTGCGACCAGCGCCGCGAGCAGTTGCGCGGCGATGAGAAGGGTTTTCACCCCGGTCGGGCTGGTGGCGAACGGGCTGGCAGTGCGGGCGGTGACCGTCATCCCGGCCGCCTGCCCGGGATCGAGTTCGGTGTGGAAAGCGAACACCTCGGGCACCGGCTGGGTGGCCAGGCGGATCGTCCGGGTATCTCCGGCGGACCCGATGGTGATTACCGTTGCGGCCGGACCGGCGTGCACCCGCGTCCCGCAGTCCCTGGCGGTGCCGGCTACCGGGATGGTGCTCACCAGCCGGCCGTCCAGCAGCAGCCGGGCCGTTCCGGCGTCGGTTCGCAGCATGAGCCCGGCACCGTCCGGGCCGGTCGCCAGCACCGTGGCGGCACCACCCCGGTCAGCGGCGGCGCGGATCACTGAGCAGGGCACGGTGACGGTCAGCTCCGCCGGCCGGTAGGGCGCGAACAACGCCGTACTCGACGTCACCGGCTGGCCGGGAACCGGCCAGGTCACCGTGGTCTGCTCAGCCAGCACCGGGACAAACGGCAACGCCAGCGCGACAAGCACACCCCCCACCCCAACCAGCAGCGCAAGCGCAGTCCGGCGGGCGGCGGTGAATGCAGCAACCAGGGAACGAACCCCTTCAGTATGACCGGTTCCGCGTTCTGGATGCAGACTGCGGTAAAAAGTGCCCGGATGACAGCAGTCTGCATCCAGAACGCGGCGAGGGTCGCCTGAGGGCGGGGGGTAGGGTCTGCGGGGATGAGTGAGATCGTTAGGCGCACCCTTGCGGGGTGGGGCCGCACGGCGCGGACCAGCGCGCGGGTGCTGGTCGGCGCGACCCTCGAGGAGATCCGGCAGGCTGTCCGCGACCCCGGACACCGGGGAGTCATCGCCCGCGGGCTGGGGCGGTCCTATGGCGACCCGGCACAGAACGCGGGCGGGCTGGTCGTCGACATGACCGGGTGCAACCGGATCCATTCCCTCGACGCGGGCAGCGGCCTGGCTGTGGTGGACGCCGGCGTCAGCCTTGATGCGCTGATGCGCGCCGCACTGCCGTTCGGGCTGTGGGTCCCGGTGCTGCCCGGCACCCGGCAGGTCACCCTGGGCGGCGCGATCGCCGCCGACATCCACGGCAAGAACCACCACACGGCGGGTACTTTCGGCAACTATGTCCAGGCGATCGACCTGGTCATCGCCGATGGGTCGGTCGCCACGCTGACCCCCGACGACGAGCTGTTCTGGGCCACTGTCGGGGGCATGGGGCTGACCGGGATCATCGTGCGCGCCACCATCGCGCTCACCGCTGTCGAGTCGGCGTACTTCGTCGTCGACACCGATCGCACCGCCGACCTCGACGAGCTGATGGCCCTGCTCACCGACGGCTCCGACGACCGGTACGACTACTCCGCGGCCTGGTTCGATGCCGTCTCGACGGGCCCGAAGCTGGGCCGCGCGGTGCTCACCCGCGGCTGCCTGGCCCGGCGTGACGAGCTGCCCCCGAAGCTGCGCCGGGCACCGCTGGCTTTCGACGCCCCGCAGCTGCTCACCGCGCCGAACATGTTCCCCAACGGCCTGGCCAACCGGGCGATCTTCGGCGCGCTGAGCGAGGCGTGGTACCGCAAGGCACCCCGGCGCCGCCGCGGCGAGGTGCAGAACCTGACCGCGTTCTACCATCCGCTGGACATGATCGGGGAGTGGAACCGGGCGTACGGCCCGCGCGGCTTCCTGCAGTACCAGTTCGTGGTGCCCTTCGGCGCGCAAGACTCCTTCCGCCAGATCGTGGCGCAGATCGCGCGCTCGGGCCACGTTTCCTTCCTCAACGTGCTCAAACGGTTCGGCGCGGCCAGCGAGGCACCGCTGTCGTTCCCCCAGCCCGGCTGGACGATCACCGTGGACTTCCCGATCCGCCGGGGTCTCGCGGAGTTCTGCGACCGGCTCGACGAGCAGGTGCTCGACGCCGGGGGGCGGCTCTACCTGGCCAAGGAGTCGCGGACCTGCGCGGCCACCCTGGCCCGCATGTACCCGCGGATCGATGAGTGGCGCAAGATCCGCGCCACCGCCGACCCCGACGGGGTCTTCACCTCCGACCTGTCCAGGAGACTCAAGCTGTGATCGACGCTGTCGGCAACCCCCAGTCCCTGCTGCTGCTCGGCGGCACCTCCGAGATCGCGCTGGCCACCGCGGAGCGCTACGCCACCCGGCGGCCGCTGCGGGTGGTGCTGGCGGCCCGCCCGACCGAGCGGTTGGACGCCGCCGCGGCGCGGCTGGAGCGGGTGGGCGCCACGGTGGTGACGCTGCCCTTCGACGCGGTGGACACCGCGTCGCACCCCGCGACCATCGAGAAGGCCTTCGCCGGCGGCGACATCGACGTCACCCTGGTCGCCTTCGGGCTGCTCGGCGACCAGGAGAAGGCCTGGACCGACCACGGCAGCGCCGTCGAGCTGGCGCAGGTCAACTACGTGGGGGCGGTGTCGGTCGGCGTGCTGCTGGCCAAGGCGCTGCAATGGCAGGGCCACGGCGCGCTGGTCGCGCTGTCCTCCGCCGCGGCCGAGCGGCCCCGGCGCTCGAACTTCGGCTACGGCTCCACCAAGGCCGGCCTGGACGCCTTCTACACCGGCCTCACCGAGGCATTGCGGCCGTACGGGATCAAGGTCTCGGTGATCCGGCCCGGTTTCGTGCACACCAGGATGACCGCAGGCATGAAAGCCGCCCCGCTGGCGGTCACCCCCGAGCAGGTCGCCGAGGTGATCGTGGACGCCGTGGCGCACGGCCGCGAGCAGGCGTGGGCACCGGCCCCGATGCGCTACGTGATGTCCGCCCTGCGGCACATCCCGCGCCCGATCTTCCGCCGCCTGCCGATCTGAGTTCCGCTAGCCCCGTGAGTGGCAAACAGTGCTATAGCACTGTTTGCCACTCACGGGGCTAGCGGAACTCAGATCGGCAGGCGGCGGAAGAT
>JBOHFT010000101.1:0-16003 GCA_050699815.1 Pseudonocardiaceae bacterium
CCTCAGGTCAGGATGGGGCGCCGTCCATCTGCTCGCGCAAGCTGCGCGGCCGCATGTCCGTCCACACCTCGTCGACGTAGGCCGAGCACTCCTCCTTGCTGCCCTCCTTGCCCACCCGGTACCAGCCCGCCGGCACATCCAGGCCGAGCAGCCACAGCGAGTACTGGTCCTCGTTATTGCGCAGCACCTCGTACCTCGCGTCGTCGTCCATAGCTCTTGATCTCCTTTCCTGGGGGGCATTCGGTGATGATCGGCACTAGGGACCGGGGTGGCGTTCGGCCTCGAGCTCAGGCCCGGTCCCCGGGAGCCCGGCAACGACTGGGTTGCGGGGGAAGCTGCGCAGGGTGGGGCTCAGCGTCGCCACCACCGCGGCGGCCGCGATGCCGCCCGCGCACACCAGCACCGCCGGGGTGCCGGGCACCGCCGCGGCCAGCAGCCCACCCAGCACCGGGCCCAGCGCGCCGGCGACACCGGCGGCGATACTCAGCACGCTGCTGAGCCGGCCACGCAGATCGTCGGGGGTGAGCAGCAGCTGCCCCGTGACGATCGTCGTGTTCGCGGTCGGCGGCAGCACCGCCACGGCGGCGAACAGCACTCCCAGCAGATAACCGCTGTGGACGAAGGCCGCCACCGGGGTGAGCGCCGCCAGCACCCAGAACACCGCGATGATCGAGACGTAGGGGCTCAGCAGCTGGGACAGCCGCGACGCGACCAGCGCGCCCGCCAGCCCGCCCACGCCGAGCATCGCCGCCATGATGCCGATCTGGCCCGGGGGCACTCCCCGGGCCGCGGCCAGCACGATGACGATGAGGTAGAAGGCGCTGAAGAACAGGTTAAGCGCGACCGCGCACAACAACGTGACCCTGATGTGCCGGTTGCCCCACACCCACGTCAGGCCAGCGGCGATGTCCCGGCCCAGGTGCTGGCCCGGGGCGGGCGGTGCGTCCCGGGGCGGCACCCGGAGGAACACCAGCAGGATGCAGGCCAGGGCGTGGGCCAGCGCGTCCACCACGAACGGCACGAACCGGGCGGCCGCGAAGAGGAACCCGCCCGCCGCGGTGCCCGACAGCTGGGCCACCGACCCGCGGGCCGCGTTGAGCGCCACCGCCGTGGACAGCTGCCCGGCCGGCACCACCCGGGGCAGGCAGGCGTCCTCGGCTGGCCGAAACAGCGCGGCACAGACCCCCATCACCACTGCCACGGCGACCATGTGCACGACGTGGGCCACGCCCCACCACAGGGCTGCGACGAGACTCGCCGCCACGATCACCTGTGCCGCCTCGCAGCTCAGCATGATCGCCTTACGATCCCAGCGGTCCGCCAGGGCTCCCGCTGGCAGGCCGGCGAGCAGTTGCGCCGCGGCGATCGCCCCCAGCACGAGCCCGGATGCGGCCGCCGAACCGGTGAGCGCGAGCACCAGCAGCGGGAAAGCGAGCACCGCGGCGCTGACACCGACGCCCGACAGCACCTGGCTGATCCACAGCAGCTGGTAGTTGCGGTTGCGGGACAGCGCAACGCTGGTTGCCCCGGGCACCGCACTCATTTCGGGTCCCGGCAGTCCCGCGCGATACCCCGCAGGGCCTGCGCGAAATCGTCGGCGACGGCCTGCAGGCTCGCCTGATGGTGGCGGTCGGGCTGGTAGAGCCAGGAGAACCCCAGCTGGCCGTCGCGCACCGCGCCCACCACCTCCACCAGGTGTGCGCCCGGGTCGGCGGGATCGTGCACCCGCCCGAGCGAGCCGTGCACGGCCCGGTAGAGGCCCGGCCCGGGGTCCCCGGCCGCAGGGTTGCGGGCGGCACGGTCGAGCTGGCCGTGGTAGTTGAACGCGATCTGGGGCCCCGGCCCCGCCGCCGCGAGGCGCTGGCGGGCCGCCGGGGAACCCAGGTAGCGCAGTGCCCCGAAACCGAAGCCGTTGCCGGGAACGGCGCGCAGCTGCCGGCGCACGGATCTGATCAGGTCCCGCCAGCGGGGCTCCGGGAGTTCGGTATCGGGCACGGTCAGCGCGACCGGGAACATGGTGGTGAACCAGCCGACGGTGCGGGACAGGTCGACACCGTCGAGGATCTCCTCGCGGCCGTGGCCCTCCAGGTCGATCGACACCCGGCTGTCTCCGGTCCACCGGCTCAGCGCCCAGGCCAGCGCGCTGAGCAGGACGTCGTTGATGCGGGTGCGGTAGGCGGCGGGAGCCGACCGCAGCAGCGACTCGGTGTCCCCGGCGTCGAGGACCACCGACACCGCCTGGGCCGGTGCTCCCGGCTTACCCGGTGCCCGGTCCACCGGCAGCGCGGGTGCCTGCAGCGCGTCTGCCCAGTGATCCAGCTCGTGATCGAGAACGCCGGTGGCCACATACTCACCCAGCCGGTTGGCCCACTCCTGGAACGACGTCGTCTTGGCGCCCAGCTGGCGGCTCTCGCCGCGCACCGCCTGCTGATAAGCGGTATCGAGGTCCTCGAGCAGGATGTTCCAGGAGACGGTGTCCACCACAAGGTGATGGGCCGCCAGGAACAGATAACACCCCCGCCCTGCGCCGAAGGTGAACAGCGCCGCCTTCAGCAGCGGACCGCGCCGGAGATCGAAGCTCGCGTGCATGTCGTCGGCGATCATCTCCATCGTGGCGCGCTGATCCTCGCCAGCCAGATCCGACAAGTCGGCCCGGTGGAGCACCGTCGCCGGGCTGGGCGGGGCGTTGTCCTGCCGCCACTGCCCGCCGGCCTGATCGAACCGCAGGCGAAGCGCGTCATGATGCACCAGCAACGCGTCGAGCGCCCGCCCGAGGGCCTGGCCGTCCACGTCCTCGTCCAGCTCTGCCGTCATCGACTGGTTGAAATGGTGCGGATTGGCCGGGTGCGTCCGGAAGAACCAGTGCTGGATCGGGGTGAGCGCGGCCGGGCCGATGACCGGTGGGGAGTCGGCCTGCCCGCCGCCCGCCGCGGTGACCACCAGCGCGAGCTTAGCGACGGTCTGATGGAAGAAGATATCCTTGGAGGTCAGCCCGAACCCGGCCTTCCGGACGCGGGAGACGAGCTGGATGCTCAGGATCGAGTCCCCGCCCGACTCGAAGAAATTATCGTCGACCCCGACCCGTTCGACTCCCAGCACTTCGGCCCAGATCTCGGCCAGCGTGTGCTCAGTCGGGCTGCGCGGGGCGACGTAGGCCACCACCGGCTCAGCAGCCTGGTCCGGGGCCGGCAGCGCACGGCGATCCAGCTTCCCGGTGGGCCCCAGTGGTAGCGCTTCAAGGACCACGAACACCGCGGGGATCATGTACTCGGGCAGGGCCTGCGCGAGGTGACTGCGCAGCTGCGCGGGGGTGGGAACCGGGCCGGCGGCGGGCACCAGGTACGCGACCAGCCGGGTGGCCCCGGGGTGGTCGCCGCGGGCGGTGACCACCACCTCGCTGATCCCGGGGTGAGCGAGCAGCACAGCCTCGATCTCACCGGGCTCGATCCGGAACCCCCGGATCTTGACCTGCTCATCAGCCCGGCCCAGGTACATCAGCTCCCCGCCCGGCGTCCACCGGGCCAGGTCCCCACTGCGGTACATCCGCTGTCCCGGCGCCCCGAACGGATTCGCCACGAACCGCGACGCGGTCAGCCCCGGGCGGCGCAGGTAACCCCGGGCCAGTCCGGCCCCGGCGATGTAGAGCTCGCCGGTGACCCCTGCCGGTACCGGCCGCATCCCGTTGTCCAGCAGGTAGCTGCGGGTGTTGGGGATCGGCGACCCGATCGGCGGGCGGCCGGGGCCGCCGGCCAGCGGGGCGCTCCAGCTGGCCACCACGGTGGTCTCGGTGGGCCCATATGAGTTGATCATGCGGCGGCCCGGGGCCCACCGGGCTGCCAGTTCCGCGCTGCACACGTCCCCGCCGACGATCACGGTGGTGAACTCGGGCAGCCCGGTCGCGGCGATGCCGGGGTCGATCGTGGCCAGCGCCGCGGGCGGGATCAGCGCGTGGCTGATCCGGCCGCCTTCCAGGGCCGCGACCAGCGTCTCACCGGCCAGCGGCCCCTCCGGTGGGATCACCAGCACCGCCCCGGCCAGCAGCGACATGCCCAGTTCCAGCACCGCGGCATCGAAGCTCGGCGACGACATCGCCAGCACCCGGTCTCCCGGGCCGGCCTGGTAGTGGCTGATCTCCGCGGCGGTGAGATTGCTCAGCCCGGCGTGGGGCACCACCACGGCTTTGGGTGCCCCGGTGGACCCCGAGGTGTAGATCACATACGCCGGGTGGGCCAGCGCCAGCGCACCGAGCCGGTCGGTATCGGTGGGGGCGTGGGCGGCCATCCCGGTCAGCACTGCCGGGTCGTCGATCAGCACCCGGGCCGTGCCGGGCAGCGCCGGCAGCCGCTGCGCGGCCGCCGTGGAGGTCAGCACCACCACCGGGGCGGCATCGGTGAGCATGAACGCGATCCGCTGCTGCGGGTAGTCCGGGTCGACCGGGACGTACCCCCCGCCGGCCTTGGTCACCGCCAGCAATGCCACGACCATGTCCACCGACCGCGGCAGCGCCACCGCGACCAGCTGTTCCGGGCCGACCCCCGAACCGATCAGCCGATGCGCCAGCCGGTTCGCCTGGGCGTCCAGCTCGGCGTAGGACAGGCTCACCGGCCCGCAGCGCAGTGCTTCGGCGTCCGGGCGGGCGGCTACCTGGGCGGCGAACAGCTCCGGCAGGGTCGTCGGCGCCACCGCCCGGTCGGTGTCGTTGTATCCCACCAGCACCCGGTGCCGCTCGGCTTCGGTCAGCAGGGGAATGTCCCCGACCGGCTGGCCGGGGTCGTCGGCGATCCCGGCCAGCAGCACCAGCAGGTGATCTGCCATCCGCGCCATCGTGGCGGCATCGAACAGATCGGTGTTGTACTGCAACGCCCCCACCAACTCATCACCGGATTCCTGGAACTGCACCGTGACATCGAAATTCGCGGTCGTCACCGGCAGCTCCAGCACCGACACCTCCAGCCCCGCCAGACCCGGGGCCTGCCCGGGAGCGTTCTGCAGCACCACCATCGCCTGGAACAACGGCGTCCGGCTGGTATCCCGGACCGGCGCCAGCTCGTCCACCAGCCGCTCAAACGGCACCTGCTGATGCCCGAAGGCATCCAGCACCGTCTCCCGCACCCCCGCCAGGAACTCGGTGAAACTCTGCCCGCCCACCACCCGGGACCGCAGCACCAGCGTGTTGACGAAAAACCCGATCACGTTCTCCAGCTCAGCCCGGTCCCGGCCCGACACCACCGTGCCCACCACGATGTCGTCTTGCCCCGACCACCGCGAGAACAGCACCTGGCACGCCGCCACCAGGGTCATGAACAACGTGCCGTCCCGCTGCCGGCCCAGCTCCTTGAGCCGCGCGGTCACCCCGGCCGGGACCACGAACTCGTAGCTGGCACCGGCCGCGGTCAGCACCGCCGGGCGCGGCCGGTCGGTGGGCAGCTCCAGCGGCGCCGCACCCGCCAGCTGCGCACGCCAGTACCCCAGCGCGGGGTCCAGCGCTGGGCCCGACAGCAGCTCCCGCTGCCACACCGCGTAATCGGCGTACTGCACCCCCAGCACCGCAAGCCCGGGCTCCTGACCAGCGACCGCGGCGCTGTACAGCACGCCCAGCTCACCCAGCAGCACACCCGTCGACCAGCCATCGGTGACGATGTGGTGCATCGCCACGGTCAGCACCTGCTCCGCAGCACTCAGGCGCACCACACCCACCCGCAGCAGCGGCCCCCGGCCCAGATCAAACGGCCGGGCGGCCTCCACCGCCACCACCCGCCGCAACTCGGCGTCGCGCGCAGGCCCCACCAGCCCGGACAGATCCACCACGGGCACCGGCACCACCCACGGCGGGCGGATCACCTGCACGCCGCGCCCGTCCACCGTCTCACACGTCGTCCGCAACGACTCCTGCCGGGCCACCAAGGCGGAAAACGCCACGGACAGCGCAGCAAGGTCCAGCTCCCCGCGCAACCGCAGCGCAAACGCAGCGACATACCCCGGCCCCCCCGGCGCGAACTCATCCAGAAACCACAACCGCTGCTGAGCGAACGACAACGGCAACTCACCAACACGATCAACCACACCAATGGGCACCGAGGCCGCCGCCGCTGACATCTCCGCCGCCAGCCCGGCAATTGTCGGATCAACGAACAGCGCGCGCGGCGAGAGATCCACCCCGAAGGCGGCCCGCACCCGGGAGATCACCCGGATGCTCATGATCGAGTCGCCACCGGCGTCGAAGAAATTGTCGGTCACCCCGACCCGTTCCAGGCCCAGCACCTCAGCCCAGATCCGCGCCAGGGTCTGCTCGGTGTCGGTGCGCGGGGCCACCTGCCCGGTCTCCGGCACCGGGGCGGCGTCGGGGGCCGGCAGCGCCTTACGGTCCAGCTTCCCGCTGGCAGTCACCGGCAGCGCGGCGAGCGTCACGACCACCGCGGGCACCATGTACTCGGGTAATACCGCGGCGGCGTGGCTGCGAAGCTCGGCCGGGGTAGGTGCGGTGCCGGCCGTGGGCACCAGGTACGCCACCAGCCGCCTGGCATCGGGCTGATCCTCCCGGGCGATGACCACCACCTCACTGATCCCGGGATGAGTGGCCAGCACGGCCTCGATCTCACCCAGCTCGACCCGGAACCCGCGGATCTTCACCTGCTCGTCGGCCCGGCCCAGGAACTCCAGCTCACCGGCAACGCTGCGGCGGACCACGTCGCCGCTGCGGTACAGCCGAGAACCCGGCGGCCCGAACGGGTTGGCCACAAATCGCTGGGCGGTGAGCCCCGGGCGGTTCAGATACCCCCGCGCCAAGCCGATACCAGCGATAGCGAGCTCACCTGAGACTCCGGTCGGCACCGGACGCAGCTCAGCATCGAGCACATACACCTGGGTGTTCCAGATCGGCCTCCCGATGGGCGGAGTCCGGCCTGGCGACAAGGGGCCGGTCCAGGTCGCGACCACCGTCGCTTCGGTCGGCCCATACGAATTGATCATCCGGCGGCCCGGGGCCCACCGCGCCACCAGCTCCGCTGGGCACGAATCCCCACCCACGATCACCGTCCGGAACTCCGCCAGCCCGGTCTCGGCAACCCCGGGTGGCACCGTGCCCAACGCGATCGGCGGAATCAGCGCATGGGTCACCCGGCCGTTGCTGAGCACCTCCGCCAGCTGCGCACCCACCAGCGGGCCCGGCGGTGGCACCACCAGCGCCGCCCCGGCCGGCAGCGACATGCACAACTCCAGCACCGACGCATCGAAACTCGGGGACGCGAACTGCAAGACCCGGTCCCCGGCCCGGACCGCATAGTGCTCCACTTCCGCGGCGGAGAAACTGGCCAGCCCTTCGTGGGAGACGACCACGCCCTTGGGCCGGCCGGTCGACCCCGATGTGTAGATCACATAGGCCGGATGAGCCAGCCGCAACGGCGACGTCCGATCAGCATCGCGCGGGTCACGATCGGGCATGCTGCCGATGGCCGACATCATCTCTGCGTCGTCGACGATCAGCAGCTGCACACCTGCCGGACAGGGCACCCGATTCGCGAACTCAGCCGAGGTGATCACCAGCACCGGCTTGGCGTCGTCCATCATGAAGGAGATCCGCTCCACCGGATACGCCGGGTCGACCGGCAGGAATGCCGCGCCGGCCTTCAGGACGGCCAACTGCGCCACGATGATGTCCACCGACCGCGGCAATGCCAATGCCACGATCAGCTCCGGCCCCACCTCCCACGCGATCAGCAGCTGCGCCAGCCGATTCACCCGGGCCGCCAGCTCCGTGAAACTCAGCACACCGGCGTCGGAGATCACCGCAGGCCGGTCCGGGACACGGGTCACCGCGGCGTCGAACAACTCCGGCAACGTCGCCGGTACCACATCCCGGTCGGTGTCGTTCCACTCCACCAGCACCTGCCGCGATTCTGCCCCGGTCAGCACCGGCAACCGCGACACCGGCTGATCCGGGCCGGCCACCATCCCGTCGAGCACCACCCGCAGATGCGCCACTATCCGCTCGATCGTGGCCGCGTCGAACAGCCGCGGGTCATAGGCGAGCTCGATTCCGAACCGGTCGCCGAGATGAGCCCGCAGGCTGAGCGGGAAGTTCGTGGTGTCCTGCGCCTGGACCTCGTGGATCTGTATTCCGGCCTGCGCCGCGGCGGCGGCGTTGAAGGGGTAGTTCTGGAACGCGACCATGCTGTCGAACAGATTCACCCCGGTGGGCAGCTCAGTCCACGCCTGCACCTGCGCCAGCGAGACGAAGTCGAACCGCCGCGAGTCGGCCTGCTGGGCCTGCAGCGCACGCAGCCACGACCCGACATCGCGCCCACCATCAAGGCGCACCCGGGTCGGCACGGTGTTGATGAACATGCCGACCATCGACTCCACACCCAGCAGCTCAGCGGGCCGCCCGGACACCGTGGTGCCGAAGACGACATCGCGCTGCCCGCTGTAGCGCGACAACAGCAGGGCCCAGGCGCCCTGCACGATCGTGTTGACGGTGAGACCGCTGCGCTTGGCCATCGCGTGCAACCGGGCCGAATCCCCGGCGCCGAGCTGGACGCTCACCGATTCCGAGGACTCGGAACGGTGCGCTTCGAGGGGCTGCCGGTCATAGGGCAACGGGGTCGGCGACTCGAACCCGGATAAGGCCGCCCGCCAGTGCTGCTCGGCCTGCTGCTGGTCCTGCTCACCCAGCCACTGCAGGTAGTCCCGGAACGGCCGCCGGGCCACCAGCGCGGGCGGCCGGCCCTGCACGATCGCCGCGTACTGCTCGCACACCTCGGCGAACACCGCGCCCAGGCTCCAGCCGTCCAGCATCACGTGGTGGGAGGTCCACATCAGCAGGACCTCATCGCCGGACAGCTGCGCGATGATCAGCCGCAGCAGCGGCGGAGTGGCCAGGTCCAGCCCGGCGGCCCGGTCCTGCGCCACCGCCCGCTGGCGCGCCACGTCGGACAGCGTGCGCCAGTCGTGGTAGGTGATCGGCAGCACGACCCCGCGGTGCACCACCTGCACCGGCTCGTCGACTCCGTCCCAGACCACCGCGCTGCGCAGCAGCGGCGTGCGGTCGGCCACCCGCTGCCAGGCCGCACCCAGCGCCTGCGGGTCAGACACCCCCGACAGCCGCAGCCGGACCTGGTCGACATAGGCAGCCGAGGTGGTGTCGACCAGGCTGTGGAACACCATCCCGGCCTGCAACGGCGTCAGCGGGTAGACGTCCTCCACAGTGCTGCCGTCACCGGCGACCCGGTCGATCTGCTGCTGGCTGAGCCGGGCCAGCGGGAAGTCCGACGGGGTGCAGCCACCGGCCTGCGGCCCGGCGCAGTGCGCCACGATCTGCTGCAGCGCCGCGACCATGTCTGAGGCCAGCTGCGTGACGGTGGCCTCGTCGTGCACGTTCTCCGAATACATCCAGCCCAGTTCCAGCTCACCGTTATCGATCACCCCGGTGACATCGAGCAGATAGGGGCGGACACTGCCGGGCGCATGATCCGGTGCCAGCGCGCCGTGCGCGCTGCGGTAGAGCCCACCGGAGTCCGCGGTGGCGTCCCACTGGCCCTGGTAGTTGAGGCAGATCTGCGGCTGCGCATCGTCGCGCAGCGTGCGTGCGGCGGAGCCCGCTGGGCTCAGATAGCGCAGCGCCCCGTAGCTGAGCCCCCGGTGCGGGATGGCCCGCAGCTGTTCCTTGACCGACTTGAGGATCTCGCCCCAGTCCGCCGATGGGACGGCCAGCGCCACCGGGAACTGGGACGTGAACCAGCCAACGGTGCGGGACACATCGACCCCGTCGAGAATCTCCTCGCGGCCGTGGCCCTCCAGCGCGACCAGTACCCGGTCCCGCCCCGTCCACGCCGACAGCACCCGGCCCAGGGCGCTGAGCAGCACGTCGTTGATCTGTGTGCGGTACACCCCCGGCACCCGGTGCAGCAGCGCATCGGTGTCGTCCCGGCCCAGCCGCACCGACACCCACCGGCTGGAACCGGCCGTGTTGGCACCGGCCCGGGTGACCGGAAGATCGGGCAGTGTTTCATGTGGAACCTTCGACCAGTACGCCAGATCAGCATCGAGACCGCCGGCCTGGACATGCTCGTTCAGCAGGTGCGCCCACTGCGTGAACGGGGTCCCCGTCGGCGCCAGCTCCACCCGGCGCCCAGCACGAACCTGGTGATAAGCGGCTTCCAGGTCACTGAGCAGGATCCGCCACGACAGCCCGTCGACGACGAGGTGGTGCGCCGTGATGACCAGCACGGGCCGCCGGCCGGCTCCGACGTCGAACAGCACGGCCCGCAGCAACGGGCCGTCAGCGAGGTCCAGACCAGTCTGGGCGTCGAGCGCTGCCTGCTCCATGGCCGTCCGGCGGCCCTGGTCGTCCAGCTCCGACAGGTCACACCGGCCGAACACCTCCGCTGGTTCACCAGGCACGACGTCGTGCCACCAGTCGCCGTCGACCTGGGAGAAGCGGGTGCGCAATGCCGGGTGGTGGTCCACCAGCGCAGCCACCGCCGCCGCCAGCGCATCCCCGTCGAGGTCCTCGGCCAACTCCACGACGACAGACTGAGTGAAGTGCGGCAGCGCCCCGTAAGTCGCGAAGAACCAGCGCTGGATCGGCGTCAGCGGCGCCGGGCCGGGGATCACGTCGCGGCCGACCGGCTCGGCTGCCGGGTCCATCGTGACGGCGGTGGCCAGCTCGGCGATCGTCTGGTGCAAGAAGACGTCCTTGGAGGTGATCCGCAGGCCGGCCTGGCGGGCGCGGGAGACGATCTGGATGCTCAGGATGGAATCGCCGCCGAGCTCGAAGAAATTGTCCCCGGCACCGGCCCGGTCCACGCCCAGCACCTCAGCCCAGACCCGGGCGAGCTCACGCTCGATCGCAGTACCCGGGGCCCGGTACACCGACTCCAGCTCCGGCTGGGCACCGGGGGCGGGCAGGGCCCGGCGGTCCAGCTTCCCGTTGGCCGTCAACGGCAGCTCACCGAGCTCGACGAACACCGCGGGCACCATGTACTCCGGCAGGCTGCGCCTGAGCCACGACCGCAGATCCGCCGCCACCGGCCCAGCCGGGCCAGCCGGGCCAGCCGGCACGAGATACGCCACCAGCCGCTGGTGGCCACCCGCACTCTCCCGCGCGACCACGACGCCCTCGGCGACCCCAGCATGGCTGCCCAAGACCGCCTCGATCTCACCCAGCTCGATCCGGAACCCCCGGATCTTCACCTGATGATCCGACCGGCCCAGATACACCAGCTCACCATTGAGGGTCCACCGCACCACATCCCCAGTCCGGTACATCCGCCCACCTGGCGCGCCGAACGGGCTGGCCACAAACCGCGCCGCGGTCAGCCCCGGGCGGCCCAGATAACCCCGCGCCAGACCATGACCGGCCAGATACAGCTCCCCCGCCACCCCCACCGGCACCGGCCGCAGCCCGGCATCAAGCACATACGCCTGGGTGTTCCCGATCGGCCGACCGATCGTCGGGGCGCCCGGCCGGTCATCCAGGCGGGCCGCAGTCGACCAGACCGTGGTCTCGGTCGGCCCGTAGAGGTTGGTGACGTCCGTGGCCAGGTCCCGCATCGCCGCAGCGAGTGCGGCCGGCAGTGCCTCCCCACCCACCAGCATCCGCAGCCCACGCACGCCTTCGGGATGCGTGGAGACGATCGCCTGCCACAACGACGGCGTCGCCTGCATCACCGTGGCACCAGAGTCGGCGACCAGCCCGGCCAGCGCAGCCGGATCAGACACGGCCTCTTTGCCCGCAACAACCACCGCCGCGCCGGACAGCAGCGGCAGATACAGCTCCAGCGCCGCGATATCGAACGCAATCGTGGTCACCGCCAGCAGCCTGCCCGCACCGTCCAGGCCGAACAGCTCGGCCATCGAATCCAGGAAGTTGACCAGCGTGGCGTGCGGGACGACCACGCCCTTGGGCCGCCCCGTTGAACCCGACGTATAGATCACATACGCGGGATGGGCAGCCGACAACGGCGCCACCCGGTCAGCATCGGTCACCTCATCACCGGAATAACCGGCGAGCTCTGCGACGGTTTCAGCGTGATCAACCACCAGCCCCGTCACGCCTGGGGGCAGGCAATCCGCCGTTTCCCCGGTGACCAGCACCAAAGCCGGGCCGGTGTCGGAGCACATGAACCCGATCCGCGCGGGCGGATAATCCGGGTCGATGGGCAGATACCCCGCACCCGCCTTGGCCACCGCCAGCAACGCCACCACCATCTCCACCGACCGCGGCAGGGCCAGCCCGACGAACTGCTCCGGACCCACCCCCCGCCCGATCAGCACCCGCGCCAGCCGATTCGCCCGCTCATTCAGCTCCCGGTACGACAACTCGTCACGACCGCACACCAGCGCCACCGCATCCGGCGTCCGCACCACCTGGGCCTCGAAAAGCTCCGGCCACACCACCGGCGCCACCGCCCGTTCGGTGTCATTCCACTCCACGAGCACGCAGTGGCGTTCGGTTTCGGTGAGCAGCGGGAATTCCCATACTGGCTGGTCGGGGTCTTCGGCGAGCCCGGCCAGCAGGACCAGCAGATGATCCGCCATCCGCCGCATCGTGGCGGCGTCGAACAGATCGGTGTTGTACTGCAATACCCCGGCCAGCATGTCACCGGACTCCTGGAACTGCACCGTGACATCGAAATTCGCGGTCGTCACCGGCAGCTCCAGCACCGACACCTCCAGCCCCGCCAGATCCGGGGCCTGGACGGGAGCGTTCTGCAGTATCACCATCGCCTGGAACAACGGCGTCCGGCTGGTATCCCGGACCGGCGCCAGCTCATCCACCAGCCGCTCAAACGGCACCTGCTGATGCCCGAAAGCATCCAGCACCGTCTCCCGCACCCCCGCCAGGAACTCGGTGAAACTCTGCTGGCCTGCTACCCGGGAGCGCAGCACCAGCGTGTTGACGAAAAACCCGATCAGCCCTTCCAGCTCAGCCCGTTCCCGGCCCGACACCACCGTGCCCACCGCGATGTCATCTTGCCCCGACCACCGTGAGAACAGCACCTGGCACGCCGCCACCAGGGTCATGAACAACGTGCCATCCAGGCGTTGACCCAGCTCCTTGAGCCGCGCGGTCACCCCGGCCGGGACCACGAACTCGTAGCTGGCACCGGCCGCGGTCAGCACCGCCGGGCGTGGCCGGTCGGTGGGCAACTCCAGCGGCGCTACCTCCGCCAGCTGCGCACGCCAGTACCCCAGCGCCGCATCCAGCGCCGGGCCCGACAGCAGCTCCCGCTGCCACACCGCGTAATCGGCGTACTGCACCCCCAGCACCCCAAGCCCGGCGTCCTGGCCAGCGACCGTGGCGCTGTACAGCACACCCAGCTCACCCAGCAGCACACCCATCGACCAGCCATCAGTCACGATGTGGTGCAGCGCCACCGTCAGCACCTGCTCCGCAGCACTCAGGCGCACCACACCCACCCGCAGCAACGGCCCCCGGGCCAGGTCAAAGGGCCGGCTGCACTCCAGGGCCACCACCCGCCGCAGCTCCGCGTCGCGGTCCGGCTGCGTCAGATCGGGCTGGGTCAGCTCCGACAGGTCCACCACCGGCAACGGCACCACCCCCGGCGGATGGATCACCTGCACGCCGCGCCCGTCCACCGCCTCACACGTCGTCCGCAACGACTCATGCCGGGCCACCAAGGCGGTCAACGCCACCGACAGCGCATCCAGGTCCAGCACCCCGCGCAACCGCAGCGCAAACGCGGAGACATACCCCGATCCCCCCGGCGCGAACTCATCCAGAAACCACAACCGCTGCTGCGCGAACGACAACGGCAACTCACCAGCACGATCAGCCACCGGAATAGCCACCGCGGCCGACACTGCCGCCGCGGACACCGCTGCCGCCAGCCCCGCAACCGTGGGATCAACGAACAACACCCGTGGCGACAACTCCACCCCGAAAGCCACCCGAACCCGCGACATCACCTGGATACTCAGGATCGAGTCTCCACCCAACTCGAAGAAGTTGTCGGTCACCCCGACGCGTTGCGCCGCCAGCACCTCGGTCCACACTTCGGCCAGCTTGTGCTCAGTCGCCGTCCGTGGGGCGATGTACTCCGCCACCGGTTCAGTGAGCCGATCCGGAGCCGGTAACGCCCGGCGATCCAGCTTCCCGGTGGGGCCCAGCGGCAATGCCTCAAGCATCACGAACACCGCGGGCACCAGGTACTCGGGCAGAGTCTTCGTGAGTCCCGCGCGCAGCTGCGCCACATCCGGCGCGGGCGACCCCGGAACAGCCACCAGATACGCCACCAACCGCTTGGGCCGGCCCTGCTCCTCGCGGGCCACCACCACAGCCTGGGCCACCTCCGGCTGGGCCCGCAACGCCGACTCCACCTCACCCAGCTCAATCCGGAATCCGCGGATCTTGACCTGGTCGTCGGCGCGGCCCAGGAACTCCAGCTCCCCGCCGGTGTTCCAGCGGGCCACGTCGCCAGTCCGGTACATCCGGCACCCCGGGGCCCCGAACGGGTTCGCCACGAACCGCTGCGCGGTCAGTCCCGGGCGCTGCAGGTACCCCCGGGCCAGCCCCACCCCGGCGACGTACAGCTCACCGGCCACCCCCACCGGCACCGGCTGCAGCGCCGCGTCCAGCACATACACCTGGGTGTTCCAGATCGGCCCGCCGATGGGCGCACCCAGGCCCGGGGTCAGCGGCTGGCTCCAGGTCGCGACCACCGTCGACTCGGTCGGCCCGTAGGAATTGATCATCCGGCGGCCCGGGGCCCACCGCGCGACGAGCTCCGGGGGGCACACATCCCCACCCACGATCAGCGTCCGCAACAGCGGCAGCCGCGCCGCGGCCGGCACCGTGGCCAGCGCCGCTGGCGGGATCAGCGCATGCGTTACCTGCTGCTGCGCCAGCACCCGCGCCAGCTGCTCGCCGAGCAACGGACCCGGTGGGGGCACCACCAGCGCCGCCCCCACCGGCAGCGACATGCACAACTCCAGCACCGAGGCATCGAAGCTGGGCGAGGAGAACTGCAGCACCCGATCCCCCGGGGTCACCGCGTACCGCTGGATCTCCGCGGCGGAGAAGCTCGCCAGCCCGGCGTGGGTGACCACCACCCCCTTGGGCCGCCCCGTCGACCCCGACGTGTAGATCACATAAGCCGGATGGGCCACCAGCAACGGCGCCGGCCGATCCGCGTCGGCCAGATCGCCGTCGTCCATCGAGGCCATCGCCGACGTCACCGCGGGCTCGTCGAGGACCACCACCGGGATCCCGCCCATCCCGGCTGCTACCTCTACCTCACTGCGGGTCAGCACCACCACCGGTGCCGCGTCGGCCACCATGAACCGGATCCGCTCAGCGGGATACTCCGGATCCAGGGGGACGAAGGCCGCGCCCGCCTTCACCACGGCCAGTTGCGCCACCACGATGTCCACCGATCGCGGCAGTGCCAGCCCGACCACCCGCTCCGGGCCGGCTCCCTGCGCCACCAACAGCCGCGCCAGCCGGTTCGCCCGCGCATTGAGCTCGGCGAAGCTGACGGCCCCGTCCCCGGATACCACCGCCGGCGCATCCGGGCTGCGCCGGACCTGCGCCTCGACCAGCTCCGCCAGCGTGGCGGCCGGCACCGCGCGGTCGGTGTCATTGCACCCCACCAGCAGCCGGTCCCGCCCGGCCGCGGACAGCAACGGCAGCCGCGACACCACTGCGGCCGGCTCGGCCGCCACCCCCCGCAACAGCACCAGCAGGCTGCCGGCCAGCCGCTCCACGGTCGCGCGGTCGAACAGATCCGTGTTGTAGGTCAGCGCCCCGTACAGCTCACCGCCGGACTCCTGGAATTCCACGGTGATGTCGAAGCTGGTGGTCACCACCGGCAGGTCGAGGGCATCGATCTCCAGGCCGGGCAGGTTTCCCGGGTTCGCGTTCCCGGTGTTCTGCAGCACGATCATGACCTGGAATAGGGGGGTGCGGCTGGTGTCGCGGGCTGGTTGGAGGTCGTCTACGAGCCGTTCGAAGGGCATGTCCTGATGGGCGAGTGCGCCCAGG
>JBOHFT010000102.1:0-15842 GCA_050699815.1 Pseudonocardiaceae bacterium
TCGGCGATCTCGGCGCGGGTGGGCAGCGTCTCGGGCGAGGTCCACACCGCATTGAACCCGTCCATGCCGACCGTATCCACCACCTGCCGGGTGAACGCCGCACCCTCGGCGTACTGGCGCAGCTTGGCGTCGATGCCCAGCACCGCCCGCAGCACCCGCTCGGCCAGGCCGCCACCCTGCCGGCGGGCGGTGAACCGCTGGCGGATCAGCCGCACCGAGGGCACCACCGACGGCCCGACGGCGTCCATCACGTGGTCGGCGTGACCCTCCAGCAGGGTGGCCAGGGCGAGCAGCCGGTCCAGCACCGCCCGCTGCTCGGGACCCTGCAGCAGGGTCAGCACGCCCAGCGCATCCGACGCCTCCCCGCGCCGCCGGGCGCCGCGCAGCGCTGAGGGCAGCCTGCCGACCATCTTGGCCACCGTCTCCGGGTCATCCGCGGCGGCGACGAATGCCTGCACCTGGCTGGCGAAATGTTCGCGCAACCACGGCACGGCGTTGAACTGCAGCCGGTGGGTGGCCTCGTGCAAACAGACCCACATCCGGAACTCATCAGGCGGGACGTCCAGCGTCGCCCCCACATTGATCACGTTGGGGGCGACGAGCAGCAGCCGCCCCGGTTCCTCGGACGGCCCGCCGAACGGGTCGTACTGCCCGAGCACCCGGGAACCGAGGAACGCCAGCGCGACCCCGGTCTGCACGCCCGCGGTGGTGGCCAGCAGGCGGCGGGCCCTCCCGTCCGGCACCCGGTGACCGGCCAGCAGCCGGGACAGGCCTTCGGTCGCCGCGATCACCCACCCTGGGCGGTCCACCACATCGGCGGGACGCGGCGCCCGGCCATCATCGAGCCCGGTCAGCTCCCGCACGTGCTGCTCCGCGGTAACCGATAGCGTGCGCAACCGGTGCACCGCCGCGGCCGCTTCCTCGGCAGGCACCACGACGCCGGCCGACAGCAGGCGTTGGGCGGTGACCGCCGCGACAGCCCAGTCGATCGGGGAGCCGGCAGGGGCAGGCGGACCAGCGGCCTGCGGTAGGTCTAGCGCGAGATGTGCCATATTGACGACGGTAACGTGGACTAGCGACAACCGCAGGACCGCAGCTGCGCGGCCAGGGCGTCCAGCCGCGGGCGTGCCGACGCCGGATGGGGCCCGTTGGACACCCAGGCGAACACCAGCACCCGCCCTTCGACGTCCAGCACGGTGCCCGCGAGGCTGTTGACGCCGGTCAGGGTGCCCGTCTTGGCCCGTACCCAGCCCCGGCCACCCGCGGTGGGCCCGTCGTAGCGATCGGCCAGGGTGCCGCTGCTGCCTGCCACCGGGAGTCCCACCAGCAGCGGCCGCAGTGCGGCGGTCCGCTGCTGGGATTCGTCGGGGGCGGCCGCCGCCGCCAGCAGGTCGGTGAGCAGTGTCGCCGGCACGGCATCCCGCACCGACAGCCCGCTGCCATCCATCAGGGTGACGCGGCTCACGTCGAATCCATGGTCGCGCAGCACCGTGAGCACCGCCTGCGCCGCCCCGGAGAACGATGGCTGCGCGCCTGTTGCCCGGGCCACCTCACGGGCCAGCGCCTCGGCGAGCACGTTGTCCGATCTGCTCAGCACCGTGGCGATCAGGTCGCGCACCGGCGGCGACGACACGTCGCCGAGTACCGCGGCCCCGGGCGGGGCGGCGCCGAACTCGACGGTGCCCGGGTCGGCCCCGAGCCGGTGGGCTAGCTCTCTTGCCGCGGCGGTCGCCGGCTCCGGGGCTCGCGGCGAGACCTCCTGGGTGGGGACGGCGCGGCCCCCGTCGAGCATCACCGGCTCGATCGGCGCGATGTACCCGCCCGCGACGTCGCCTGGTAACCAGCCCGGCGCCAGCGCATCCCCAGCGTACCGGTTGACGTCGACCAGGACCCGGCGCACCGGCCCGGGTGCGGCCGCCCGCACCCGGGCGGCCAGGTCGTCCAGCCGGGCGGCACCGGGGTACCCGGTCACCGTGCCGGGTTTCGCGGCCGACAGTGTCGGGTCGCCGCCGCCGAGCAGCACGACGGTGCCCGGCTCGGGGCCGGCCAGCACGGTGGTATGCAGCTGCGCTTGGTGGTCCAGCGCGAGCAGGGCGGCCGCGCAGGTGAGCAGCTTGGCGGTCGATCCGGGCACCAGCGCCGCCGCCGGGTCTCGCTGCCAGAGCACCATGCCGGTCGCCGGGTCGACCACCTGGCCGGACAGCCTGCCCAGCCCACCGGCCGCGACCAGGGGGGCCAGGACGGCGCTGACCCCTGAGCTGGTGGGCGCCAGACCATCGACGGCAGCCGGGCGCAGCGCCGGATGCGGGATCACCGGCGCCGGTGGTGGCGCGATCGCCGGGACCGCACCGAGGTGCCTGGCCAGCACCGGGGCGCCAAGCCCGACGCCGATCCCGGCGCCCGACGCCAGCAGAAGGACCGCGGTGACCACCGCGAGCCGCTTGCCGCGCTGGGCAGGCAGGTGCAGCGTGGCACCGATCCGGCTACCAAGTCCCGGCATTGCGGCTCTCCCCGTTACCTGACGCGTCCGTCCCATCGGCGTAACCCGTGCGTCCCGGGCGTGCGAAGCGTAACGCAGCACCTGCCCTCGAATTCTAAGAGCCGACCGTTTCCCTCCTGAGGGACTTTATGGTGCCGTCGGCTTGGATTTCGCTGACCACGTAGGTGGCTGAGCGGGGCTCACCGGGATCGGAGAACTCCAGCGGCCCGGAGGGGCCGTCGTAGTCGATGTCCTTGCGGTCTTTCACGAGCGCCATGCAGGCGGCAAAGCTTGTGCATTTCGCACCAGTCTTCGTCACGCCGTTGATCTCCTTCGCGATGGCAGCGGGCTCGTCCGTGCCGGCGACAGCCGCCGCCAGCACGGTGACCACCACTGCATCGTGGGCCTGCGCGGCATAGGTCAGATCCCGTAGACCAGGATTGACCTCCCTCAGCCGCTTCACGAACGCTTCTCCCCCGGCGTCCATCAGGATCCCCCGCATGCCCGCCAAGGCACTCGGATCCCGCGGACTGACCTGACCTACCAAGGTGTTAGTCATATTAGCGTCCGGGCCATACACCCGCTTGTTCTTCGGACCGAGACCCTCCTTGATCATTCCAGCAAGGATTTGAGCGCTTTCCACGAAGCCGATCAGGACGATCGCGTCGGGATTCTTAGCCTTGACCCGCTGGATTTCTTTGTGGCGGCCGAGTGCGTTCGGGTCGTAATGAAAGGAGTCGAGCACCTGGCCCCCGGATTCCTGGATCGCCTTTACGGTCATCTCCCGTAAGGGGTTTCCGTACGCGTCGTCGCGCGATATCACCACTGCTGTCGAGTTGCCGTCAGCGACGACGAGCTTGCCGAGCACGGCGCCCTCGAGCACGCTGGACGGCGCGGTGCGGAAGTAGCGCCCATGGTCGCGATACGTGGTGAACACCGGCGATGTGTTCCCGGGCGAAAACATGATCACGCCTGCGCAGACGACCTTGTCGATCACCTCGAGGGCCACCGCCGACGTCGAGGGACCAATGATCACATCTGCCCCGCCGGCTAGCAGCGCATCCGTCGACTGACGGGCGGTGTCCGCAGAGAGGTTGCTCTCGTCGCGCTGATTGGCTTCGTCGAGCTTCTTCATGACGATGCCAGGGATGCCGCCGGCGGCGTTGATGTCCTTCATCGCCAGCTGCACACCAGCGTCCAGCGCCGGACCCGAATAGGCGAATGCCCCAGTCTTCGGGAATAACGTTCCGAGCGAGAGCACACCGTCAGCAGTTTTAGCGCTTGGCGAACACACGATAGACTTATCGGGAGGCGCGTTAGATATCGGAGATTCTAGAAACCTCCCCATCACCGTAAATAGCACAGCACCCAACACCGCGAGCACCAGACCAAGACTGACCACGACCAACCATCGAGCCCTGTGCGGTCGAGGATCTGTTCGCCGGGAAGCTCTGCGCAACGCCTCACCGGCAGCCGCCCGCATGCCGAGGTCGGCACCTTCACTCAGATCGAGCAGGACTTGCCTCGCCCTGCGCTTCTGCCCACCTGGGTGGTCACCGTCGAGCAGACGCGGTAAACCGTCGACCGCCCACAACCGCTCCCACTCAGTCTCACTTTTTAAAGATCGCTCAAGCTTATCCGGAAGCGGTGATTCCACATGAGAGTTTCTCGCCAGACAGAGCGGGCCGCGCATCCCATCCCTCGACATTGTCGGAGTTTGATCTGGCCTGCTCTGACGAACCTGGCCGGACACGTATTGATACAACTCACAGTCTGATATCTGGCCGTCGCCGTCGAGGTCAGCCGCCCCGGTCCCCAAACCTTGAACCACGGCATTGGTGAACTCCGACCCGCGGGCCACCTCCGTCTTGTCCGAAGCGGTGATGACCACGCGACCACGGCCACCGAGCTGCGCGAGGATCTCCCCGGCACCGGCGCTCCGCCGCGTGGGACCCGCGGCAAATGCGCCACCGTAACAGCAGTCGAGCAACAACACGATGCGCCGGGAGCGACTTTTGCCCATCTGCCGCCTTACCCATCGCGCCGAGATCCCTGTCGAGTCCAGCAGCTCATTCCTTGTGTCGGATGCAACGAAGTACAGCCGCCCGCTACGATCCAATACCCCGTGGCATGAGAAGTAGAGCAGCAAGAGATCATCGTGCTTGCGGTTGGCAAAGAAGTCCTTGATCCGTTCGCGAACCGCCCTTGACGGCTCGTTGAGCGACTCCTTCACGATGAAATCACCAACCGCTGGGTCGTCGAGCACGCGGGTTAACGCGCCGACGTCCTGGACTGATGCCAGCAGCCGCGGGAAATTCGGGTCCGCATAGTCAGAGCAGCCGACCAGCAGCGCCGACCTCATGCGGGCGCCCCGGGACACAGCGGTTTCGAGGAACTCAGCGGTTCCGGCGAGTTCTCCAGCGGTTCCGGCGGGTACTTCCCGCTTGCCTGGCGGCGGGGCAGGCACGATGGCGCTCAACCCGGCCTCGACATTGAGGACACCGCCCAGGTCAGCAACGAGGTCGGCGTGCCGGGCAGGAATCATCGCCTCGCGCAGGCCCGCGTCGACGTCGAGGGTTGCGGCCAGATCGGTGACCATGTCGCGGTGCTGGTCTGCCAGCCACTGGTCCAGGCTGTCGTCCGGACGGGAAGTGAAGTCGCTCATCATTCGTCCCCTGTCATGCCGAGGAGTCTGGCGAGAGTGCGGCGGGCTTTCAGCAGGCTGGACCGGACTGCTTCGGGGGCTATCCCCAGCTCTACAGCAATCTCTGCTGGGGTGTAGCCGTCCACAGTCCAGGCCAGGACCTGTCGCTGTCGCGGTGGAAGCTGATCAAGGAGGCGCAGGACCTCATGTCGTTGTTCCCACGCTTCCACGTTGGTCGGCGTGGGCAGGAGGGGACACTCGAGTGGATCGGGACATGGGTCTTCTGGCACACGGGCAAAGCGGCGAACGAGCTCCCGTGATGCCACCCGTCGAGCCCATGCCTCGCGGTGCCGGATCGTTGACCAGTTCCGGTATAGTTTGATCATGGTGTCTTGGGCGATGTCGGCAGCGTCGGACAGCCGGGCACCCTGCCACACGAGGAAGGCGACCAAGGTGGGGATGAACTCTCGATAGAAGCCACTGAATGCAGCATCGGTGCCTGGTGAGTCCGGTGGGTCCGGTGGCGATGCCGCGGCCGACCAGCCGGACTGGTCGCGAGGTATGGCAGCGCCGGCGGCTCGGGGATCGTGATCATCCATCGTCGCTGTCGTCATCTCCGGCGCGGGTGACGGCCAGCCTGGTCCATGTGCCGTCGGAGTACCCTTCATGGATCTGGCCACCATCCGGTAGGGCACGGGCCAACTCGATCAGGTCCTGGCGGTGGGTATGCTTCTGATGATCTTGCCAACGCAACCGTAAATACCACGCAAGCAGTGGTAATCCGTACGCTGTGATCACTGTGGCTATCCACGTCACCGCCGTCTCCTGCCCACTCGCACCGGTTGTCTACCGGTAAGAGCCGGCTAGGGTCCGGATCGTGAACCCCACTCCGTGATTTTCCTCACTGCGCGCCCTGGGCGATCGTGACGTCACCCGAAGACTGCAGGTGCCCTGCGGGGCGGTGGCCGACGTCAGTTTCGCGGTGGGTTGGCTGTCGGCCTACTGCACCAGCTCGCCTCGTAACCAGCGGTGAAGCGGTCGATCAGATCGGCGAACTGCACACGTTCGCTGGGCTGCCAGGAGTCGATGATCGCCGCGATCCGGTCGTCGCGGCGCTGCCGGGCTTCGGCCAGCAGGGCTTGCCCGGCGTCGGTGATGGCAAGCAGCGACGCCCGCCCGTCACCGGGATCAGCACGCCGCTCCAGTAACCCGATACCGACGAGATGCGCGGTCTGCCTGCTGACGGTGGACGGGTCGGAGTGCACCCCGGCAGCGAGCGCGGTGACCCGGGACGGCCCAGCGCAGACCAGCGTGTGAAGCAGCAGAAAAGACGGGCGGTCGAGCTGCTGCCCGCGGGCGGCGTCGGCGCGCTCGATGAGCCGGATCAGCCGGGCCAGCCCGGTGCCGATCCGGCCCGCGACCCGGAGGTCATCGGCCACCGCCAACGGGACGGCCATCAAACCACCTTCACTGCATGCCACACACAAGCACTCACCGACACCCTCCCCGCCACGCTGGGTAAGAGCAAGGAATCCCACCCTATCCAGCGAGCTGAACGGGGTTATCGGTGCCCCAATAGCCACGCTGAGCCCGCTGAATGCGGTGATCAATTGAGGGTCGCACCGAACAGGACGCCGAGTAGGTAGGTGGTGGTTGCGGCGGTGGCGCCGATCGCTAGCTGGCGTAGGGCGCGGCGGACTGGTGGGCCGCCCGAGAGCACACCGACGGTGGCGCCGGTGAGCATGAGCGCGAGCCCGACGAGCACCATGGCCGCGATGAGCGCGGCAGCGCCGGTGAACCCGAGCAGAAACGGCAAGACGGGCACCGCCGCCCCCGAGGCGAAGAAGCCAAAGCTCGATATCGCCGCGCCAAGCCCGGTACCCACGACCTCATGCTGGTCGTCTTCTGCGGCATTGGTGGGCGTGGTGTCGAGGGGGTAGCCGCGCAGCACTGCTTCCGCGCGGCGCTGCGCTTCCTCGGGGGGATGGCCCCGCGCCCGGTAGACGAGGGCGAGCTCGTTGGCGTTGACGTCGAGGTAAGGCAGGACTTGACGGGTTGCTGGGTCGGGGGTCGAGGCCGCGAGCAGCTCTCGCTGCGAGCGCACCGAGATGTACTCCCCGGCCCCCATCGACAGCGCCCCCGACAGCAACCCAGCTAGGCCGGTGAGCAGCACCGTCTTGGCGGTCGCCCCGCCGCCGGTGACGCCGACTATCAGGGCGAGGTTACTGACCAGGCCGTCGTTGGCCCCGAAGACGGCGGCGCGGAAGGTACCCGACACCCGGGACCGGCCCCGGGCCGCGAGCCCGCGCACGACCTCCGCGTGGATGCGTTCGTCGGCCGCCATCGCCCGGGTCGCGTCGGTGTCAGTGGCGTACGGCGACCGGCTCTCCGCCCGCTGGGCAAGCGCCAGCACGAAGACCGAACCAAACCGTCGGGCGAGCAACACGAGCAGCCGCATGCGGACGCCACCGCGGTGGGTCGGCCCCGCGTCGTCGCCAAGCAGGCGTTCCCAGTGGGCGGCGTGACGCTCCTCAGCCTCGGCCAACCCGAGTAGGATCTCCCGCTCCTCCCCGCAGCGCCGGGCGGCGAGGTCGCGGTAGACCCTGGCCTCGGCACGCTCGTCGGCCAGCCTGCGCCGCCACCGCCGCGCCGCCGGGGACGGGGCGCCGACCAGCCGCGAGCTCCGGTCGGGCATCTCGCTCATAGGTCAAGGCTCTCAATCGACCAGGTGAAGATCGTAACTCTTGTGACAGACCAGCTTAATGTACACTCTTTTGAGTGATAGATTTCATCACTTAATCGACGGTTCCCGGTCTTCTTTGAGCCTCTTCGCATTGTCAATCTTAAGAAGATACTGATTCCCTGCTCACGGAGCCGAATTAAACAGGCAACAATTACGTTAAGCCCTGAGGCTTATACGAAACCTTCCTTGAAGAAATAAGGACCGATAGCGGCCCGGGACGAGGATAAGAAGGTCTTCAGCGGTCTTCGGTAATCGGTGAAGAGGATCCGCCATGTCTTCAAGTTGCCGACGGCTCGCTCGACGGGTGCGCGCAGGGAGCTGATCTGGCTATTGTAGTCATGTTCACCCTGAGGCAGGTCGCGGTGTTTTGGCCTGCGGACCGGAGTGATAATGTAATCAGGTCCGATGAATCCCTTGTCGCCGATCACATCGCCTGCCATCTTGAGGATCATCTCGCAGTCTGATCCTGTCAGTTTGGCCATGTCGTGCTGGTTACCGGGAACCGGCTCGGAGACGAAGGTGGCACGGCCAGCGAGATTCGTGAACTCCCTGTGAGGCGCCCAGAGTAAACGGCTGGGCTCGGGGCGGTGGCACGTCCGCCAAGCGGGGGAACGCGACATCCTCAGCTTGTGTGCTGCGCCACCAGTCCGGCTCGACTCGGGCGGTCCGGGCGGCATCGTCCAGGTGAACAAACCGCACGGTGACCGGGTCGGTCGGGGGCTCCTGCCCCCCGCGATAGCTGGACAGGACGTGAGCGCAGGTCACCAGCAGCCGCTCGCCGACCAGGAAACCGGTCCCCGCCGGCTCGCCGTCGATGTCGAGGACCAGCACCGTGCCGCGCCTCAGGTCGACTGGCCAGCCGGTCCCTGATCCCGGCAGGTTCGGTGGCTCATCCATCAGTGTCATCGCCTGGTTTCCAGTGCAGCGTTACCGTCAGATGGCACCCACCGGCGGTCTTGGCGATCACAGCCCCAGCCTCTACCGTGAGATTGACCCCGAACTCCACAGCGATCTCGTGCGGGCCGGCCTGGCGCAGCGTCGCCAAGATGGACTGCGCCGCCGACGTCACCGACTCCAGTGCAGCCTCCAGCGTCTGCACTGCCTCAGCCATCCGGTCCGCCCGCCCGGCCTTGATCACAGCACCGTCAACGTGATCCATCTCCACGACAACCACGCCACCGCGCTCCAGCTTTACCGCAACGAGCTCTGTCATCGAACCCTCCCCATCGACACGACCTCCGGCGGATCACCCAGAATCACATAACGATTACGAAACAGCAAGTAGGGACCGTGGAGCCAAACGCCCACACGCAGCGTCCGGCTCGGTGGGCCACGTATGGGGAGAGATACCGATGAGTCACGTTACGCCCGGTGCGGTGCGCAGCCTGATCCCCGCGCGGATCGACCGCTTGCCCTGGTCGCCATTTCATACCCGGTTGGTGGTCGCGCTCGGGGTGGCGTGGATTCTCGACGGCCTCGAGATCACGGTCGCGAGCGCTATCGCGGACATCCTGAGCAAACCCGAGACGCTCAACCTGTCCTCCGCCGCGATCGGGCTCATGGCGACGGTGTACCTGGCCGGCGAAGTCGTCGGGGCACTCGTTTTCGGCTGGATGTCGGACAAGCTGGGGCGGCGTAACCTGTTCCTGCTCACCCTGGGCGTCTACCTGTTCGGCAGCGGCCTCACCGCACTGACCCTGGGCAACGGCGCCGGCTGGATCGTTTTCCTGTACCTCACCCGCTTCATCGCCGGCCTGGGCATCGGCGGGGAATACGCAGCGATCCACTCCGCGATCGACGAGCTGATCCCGGCCCGCTACCGCGGCCGGGTAGACCTCGCGGTCAGCGGTACGTACTGGGCGGGCGCGATCCTCGGCACGCTCGGCACGTTCATCCTGCTGAACGTGATGGACCCCAGCATCGGCTGGCGGATCGGCTTCCTGATCGGTCCGGTGCTGGGTCTGGTGATCCTGCTGGTGCGGCGCAACCTGCCGGAAAGCCCCCGATGGCAGATCATGAACGGTCGTGAGCAGGCCGCGGAGGAGTCCCTCTCGTACATCGAGCACGAGGTGGAGAAGTCCGGGACGACGCTGCCGCCGGTCGACCAGAGCAAAGCGATCAACCTGCGGCCTGCCAACCAGATCGGTTATCTCGCACTGACCCGGGTGCTGTTCCGCGAGTACCCGAGCCGGGCCGTGCTCGGGGCGTCGCTGATGATCAGTCAATCATTTCTGTACAACGCCATCTTCTTCACCTACACCCTGGTGCTGGGGAAGTTCTACGGGGTTCCCTCGACGTCGACACCGCTATTCCTGATCGTCTTCGCCGTCGGCAACCTGATCGGTCCGCTGGCCATCGGGCACCTCTTCGACACGATCGGCCGCAAGACGATGATCGCCGGCACGTACCTCACCTCCGGCGTCCTGCTCGGTGTCACAGCCTTCCTGTTCAACGGCGGGCTGCTGACCGCGGTGACCCAGACAATCTGCTGGTGCGTGATCTTCTTCTTCGCCTCGGCGGGTGCCAGCGCTGCGTACCTCACGGTCAGCGAGATCTTCCCGCTCGAGGTGCGGGCAAAGGCGATCGCGGTGTTCTTCGCCATCGCACAGTGCTTCGGTGCGCTGGGTCCGGTTATCTACGGCGCGCTCATCGGTGACGGCACGCAGCCGTTCAGATTGTTCCTCGGCTACCTGCTCGGCGCGCTCGTGATGATCGCTGGCGGGCTGGTCGCGGTGTTCTTCGGGGTGGCTGCTGAACGCCGGTCTCTCGAGGATATCGCTGTGCCGCTGGCCGCGAGCGGCCGCACCGGTGCCACCCAGGCGGCGGCTGACACCTGACGGGTCAGATCAGCCACCACACCAGTGCCAGCATGGCCACCACCACCGTCACCACCACGATCAACAGCACCCAGCCCAGCATGCGCCCGGGGTCCGACTCGCCCGGTCGCACCCCCAGATCACCGGGAAGGTTCAGATCGGCGTCGAAGCAGCCGGCAAGAGCGCTGCTGCGGTCGGCCTGGAACCGCGGGTGACCTTCGTCCTCGCGGCCCGACGGTGGGGTGAGCTGGTGGGCCATGAGACAGACCCTACTGAGCACGTGGTTACGGCCCGGCTTGAGGTCGGTTAGCTGAGGGCAAAATCCGGGCCGGTTCAGCGGCCAGAGCCCGCACCGAGACGCTGGCCTCGACGCACCACAGGGCCGCAGCCGGGGCATCGCGCGCCGTAGGTTTGCGAGGTATGGCCGATTTGGAAAGTTTTGGCAAACGACGGCCAAGGCGGGTGGCGGCGGAGGTAGCGTCGGCGAGGCGAACGGTCCCTCCCGGCCCACGTGAAGGGACCGACGAGGAGGAACGATGATCGAGCCTGACCACATCGAGTTCGACCTACCGCAGCTGGACCGCACGGACGACCCGCAGGGCGGGGCTGCTGCCTGGGCAGTGCTCGCGGTGGTTGCAGCTCTGGTCATCGGAACCCTGATATCGGCAATCTGGGCATTGAGCCTCTGAGCGGACCGGGCGGTAGCCGAATCCGTATCACGACCCCGCACCGGGCGTCACCCGGAGAGCACCTGCGGGAGGTTCGCAGCACAGGAGTTCCCGGTGTACGCGCCAGAGCTCCTGGCACGCGTCATGAAGATCATTCTGTGCCACGTCGAGAGCCTCGACGGGCGCGGGCGCGGCAGCCCAGCGGCCCCGGACCGGCTCGACCACCGTCAACGCTTCAAGAGCGTGCGAGGCATTGCGCAAGCGCTGATGGGCTTGATGAAGCCGCTGGCGCTGCTCCGCCGAGAGCTCCGCTGGCTTACGTCTGGCCTCCACGGCTCACCCTCCGAACTGCCGGTCCCTGCTGAGCCTGAACCGTAACCCACCCGGAGCGCAGACCGAGCGGACGCGCCTGGGCTGACCCCGCACAGCGGGCGCGGCCCGCCGGCACCGTCGCCGCCGCAAAATGGGGAACCGGCACCCTTGTCAACGATCCAGCGCGGGAGAAGGCCGTCCAATTCGGGCCCTCCTCGCGGTGGAGCGCACACCCAGACCATAAGGGAGGGACCGAGGCGATCAGTTGCGCAGACTGTCGACATACCGGCCGTCAGGTAGCTACAGTTGCGTAGCGCAGCACACCGGTAACCTGAAGTGAGCGAGTGACGACTCGCCGCACACCGCGGCAGTGAACGAAAGGCAATCACCCATGCGCCGCACGATATCGGCCAGAATTTTCGCTGCGGCGGCAGGCGGCCTGCTGCTCCTCACTCCTGGTTCCACCGGTCTCCAGCCGAACAAGAATCCACCAGGTCAGACCCGCAACCTCGTGGCCCGCCAGCCGGAATCCATCCAGGCTCAAGAGCAGCTGGGCAGCTGCGGCACGCCAGGCAAGGGGGATCCGTTCGCCCTCAACCCGGCCGCAAAACCCGGGCCGTACGACCCGCTGCTAGATAACGAGAAGCTCCCGCCCGCCATTCAGGTCGACGCGAATCGCAACAGGGTGCTGGCGACGCGAATCGGAGCGGGAGTGCAGGTCTACGACCAGGACAGCGTGAACAGCAAGTGGGCGTTCCGCGAGCCTCAGGCGAACCTGTACGACGCAGCGACCGGAGTTCAGCTTGGCATTCACTTCGCAGGCCCCTATTGGACCGACACCGACGGCAGCAGAGTAAAGGCCAAGGCTTCCGGGGAGGCTGACGCGCCAACCGACAGCAAGCGGGATATCAAGTGGCTGAGACTGGAGCCTGTCGAGAAGTTCGGGAGCAGCAACGATATCCTCAGCCAGGTCACGTTCATCCAGCGGGTGCGCACCGACGGGGGCCAGCCATCATCGGCGTGGGAGCCGGCCAAAGGCTGTGACACCCTGAGCGTTCCCTACACCACGCTCTACGTCTTCTGGGCCCAGAAGTAACAGGGGGTTCTCAACTGCCTCTCCGAACAAGCAGAAACGTGTCGTTCGCGACAGTTCGGTCGGTTGCGCGGGGCGGGTCCTGCCCTTGACCGGCGGCTCCACGCGACCGCACGTGCCCAGGTGCCGGGCCTGGCCGCCGCAGCGGGAAGCCGGCTGCCGCTCTCAAGCAGATCGGCAAGGTCGCCCTGCTCAACGCCGAGGAGGAGGTGAAGCTCGCCACCCGGATCGAGGCCGGGCTCTACGCCGCCGAGCGGGTACGCCGGGCTGAGGACGTCTCCGAGGAACTCTCCGCACAGCTGCGCCGGGACCTGCGCTGGATCGTCCGCGACGGCGATCCCAGGCGCTGCGCGACTACCTCGACTGACACCGGGACGCCCGTACCGGAAGGTATCTCCACCGCCTACCATCTAGGGCACGCTTGCAGTCAAGACGAGACGCGGGGACTGTGGAGGCTGCGGTGAACATCCGCGAGGTCATCGAGAAGCTGCACGAAATGGCGGCGCGGCTGCCGGATGGACTGGACAGCGAAGTCCGAGTCCACATCTGCAACGGCAACGATCCGGGGCTGATGACGCCCTCTATCGAGGTCGACACTATGTGGACCCAGAACACCGAGACGCTCGCCGTGAGCAGCGGCTTCGCGATCGTTCAAGGTCACCCTCACCTCGACGAGGCCGACTCGACGGTCCGGCCGGCGACAGCGGGGATCGACGATCTCGTGGAGAAGTGGGCTGCCGATCTGCGGGGAGTTGCGGGCGGGGCGGACCCGATCAAGCTGAGATCGGGCGAGGGGGAGTACATGCTGCTGCCCTTCTCCGACGGGAAGTTCGTCAGGTTCGCCCTTGCCGATGGCAGGCTCCAGTTCCTGCCGGGTGCTCCGGACGCTGTCGCGGCTGGCTGCATCTGCGACCCTGGGCGCAATAATCATGGCCGCGGCCACCGGCAGGGCAGCGCGGTCCAGATGGTGATCAAAGATGGCTGCCCGCTGCATCCCAAGATCGAAGGCCCGGTTGATCCAGACAGCGAGTGAGGTCGTGCCAGTCGTCACCCACTCCCGGTGGGCTTAGCCGGCCGCACGTCCATGGGAAGCTCGTGGATTGAGATAGGCGGCGCACAGAATATGGTGAGCTCGCACGCAACCCCGATCGCTTCCTCAACGGTCTTCCCCAGGTGCAGCGCAGTCCTGGCGTACTCCCATCCGCTGCCCACGGCCCAGTAGTCGTGGTAGCTGACGCTGAGGTCGTAGGTGACGGATACGAGCCTGCCGTCATAGGCGATCAGCCAGCTGTTGTGCGACTCGAAGTTCTTTATCATCTTATCGCACCACTGGTTGAACTCGACGAAGAACTGGAGAACGTCGCGCTTCTCGCCGCTCTGCGGCTTGTGTGAAGCGAGATAGACAGCCATGTGGTTGCTGTGGCTGCCGTAGCCGGCGCCCCCGACGATGATGTCCGGGAGCACGATGAGCTTACCGTCCTGGAGCACTTCCTTCGCATGCCAGCCCCAGGTCACCTGCCCGTCGCTCCCTATGACGATCTTATCCTCTTCGACCTTGCCCGCGATGACAGTCACCTTGCCACCCTACTCTGCCCGTGCTCGCGGAAGCGCCCTTCGACGGGATCGAGGCCAAAGGGCAGGTGCGGCTCGGCCTGGTACCAGTAGGCCACCGAGGAGTAGTCGTCGCTGCGCTTGTTCGCATGGCCGTGCTCGATGCTGACCCGGATGGATCGCTGAAATGGCATGGGGTCTTCAATGTGGAAGCGGTACAGGCTGATCTGCCCGCTCCAGTTGTCGCCGCCAGGCAGTGTGATGCCGTGATACGGCGCGTGGTAGGTCTGCGTCGGGCACCATGCGGTGTTGAAATAGTCCTCGGTGCCGGTGCCGTGGAGAGTGGGCGGCCACTGGTCGCCGTCGATGAAAATCATGTCGTCACCTTCGCCGTACCAGTTCCACTCGTCGGTGTCACGGAGGTTGTGGATGTTGAGCACGCAACCGACGTAGTGGCCGCGGCCGGTCGCGTCCAGGATGGTGTAGTTGGCTTTCCCGTCAAGATTTTTTCCGGCGAGCAGGAAGTCGGCGTTGTGCTCCGAGACTTGCCCTGTTCCCGGGCAGGGATTGCTGCGGCGCCACTGGGCGTGGAAGCGCCCGATGCCGTCTTCGAGCTCGTCGAGCTCCTCGTAGTCGATGTAGTAGTAGAAGAACATCCGCTCGTGGGCCAGTTCGCTGGTGATCTCCAGCCGGGCGCCCGTGCCGAAGGGCATGTGGAAAAAGCAGTTGAACCCCTTGCCGTCCTCGGGGCTCATCTGGAGTGGGGCGGAGACGAAGTTGGTGGTGCGGCCGTGCCCGACCCCGAAGAAATCCCCCAGGGGCACGGCGATGCTGGGGTGCGCTTCGCCGTCCCAGTAGGCGCGGAGCACGAGCCGGCGCAGGTAATCGGGGTCGCGCATCCACGGGTCGCGGACCATCCGTTCGTTGGCGACGGTCACCCAGATGTGGTTGATGGTGCCGGCCCCCTCGATGTCGGCGAGGGTGGCGGTCTGCCCCGGTTCGAGGGTGAGGCGGTCGTCGTTACCGCCCGTGCGGTCCCAGCTGGACGCCCGGCGCCGGCGGGTGCCGCGCAGCCGCGGCAGGTCTCGCAGGCTGGAACCGTACGGGCCGTAGTTGACGGTCATGTCGTACCTCCTCGAAACGCTGCTTCCAGTGATTCCAGGCTGCGTTGCTTGGTTTCGGGCACCATCCGCCAGACGATCGGGAAGATCACCACTCCAGCGGCGGCGTAAGCGATGAAGACAGTGCCCGGCCCGGCGAATGCGGTGAGGGTGGGGAAGGTCAGCGACACGACGAAGGCAGCCAGCCAGTTGAACAGGGTGGCGATGGCCATCGCCGATCCCCGGATGGCGAGCGGGAAGATCTCCGCCAGCAGCACCCACAGCACCGGGCCCCAGGTGGCGGAGAAGGTGTTGGTGAACACCACGAACGCCGCCACCGCCACGGCGAACAGCGCGGTCGAGCCGACCGGGAGGATCAGCGCCGCCACCCCGACGGCAAGCAAGCTGGCCGACATCCCCACCAGACCGGCCAGCA
>JBOHFT010000103.1:0-15799 GCA_050699815.1 Pseudonocardiaceae bacterium
GCCATAGGTCGCATCGCCACTCACGGGTTACACACAAGGTTGCTGCGTTCCCAGCTGGCCTGCGAGCTGGGGCTGACCGATCTGCCACCCGCGCAGGACAGCGCGGCCCCCGCGGCAGCGGGGTGACACCGGCGTGGTGCCCAGGATCAAAGTCGGCGTCTTCCCACCCGGGGGTGGCGCGGTGAGTGCCACCGGCAGCCACGGTGGCCGCGATGCCGGTGCCGCGGCGGCAGCGGCCCGGCCATTCATGCTGGTCCGCTACCGCCCCGGCATGGCCGAGGAGGCCGCCCGCGTCGTGCACATGATGCGCCTGCCCACCGATGGGCAGGCAGGCACGGTCAGCGCGGTGTGCGGCGCTGCCTTGACGCCCGCTGGCCTCGAGACCGTCAATCCCGGTGACGGCATGCCCTGCACCCTCTGCCTCCTCACCCACGTGCTGGGCACCGCCCCGGACGGGGAACCACCCACGGGCAGCCCTGCTGACGGCCCGGGCGCGGGGCTCGCCGCCGGTGGGACCTGCTACCAGCAGTGGGGCTGGCCGGTGATCCTGCACCACGACCAGGTGCGGCTGACCCTGTCACACGACGTGTCAGCCCTGGCGATCCCGATGCCGCTGGCCACCGAGGTGACCCAGATCCTCACCCGGCGACAATGCGCCCCACCGGTGCTGGCCCACCCCGACACCCCCGGCCACCACATCGTGCTCACCGGGGAGGGATTCGGGGTGCCGCTCCCCTGGCCGCCTCAGGTGCACCAGATCACCGGCGCCCTGCTGCTGCCACCCACCGTGACCCCCCGCGGGCCGATCATCTGGACCCAGCCCCCACTAGCGGACTCCCTGCGGCTATGCCGCGAAATCGACCTCTTCGGGGCACTGCGCACCGCCCTGGGCGGCTGCCCACCCCGGGATCCACTACCCGGCGGCGACCCACCATAAGAGCTGAGGCCGGGCCGCCTAAGCCCTCTCACGGGGCACGGCGTGCTACCCGGTGGTGAGCGCCGGGCTCACGGCCGCGCCTCCCACAGTGCCGACAGCGGCAGGGCGCGCATCCGGGGGCCGAACGGCAGGGATGCGACACCCAGATGCAGCACGAAGCCGGCCCGGAACCGCTCCCCCACCCGCTCGGCGAGGTGCCGCAGCCCGGCGAAGTCACTGCTGGTCACCGTCTCACCGGCCTTGACCTCAACGCCGACGACCTCCCCGGAAGCTCGCTCCAGCAGGGCATCCACCGCCACCCCGTCCCGGGTCCGGTAGTGGTGTAACCGCACCTCGCCGGAGGACCAGTCGAGCTGCCGGGCGAGCTCACTCAGAACGAAGGACTCGACAATGTGACCGGCATGCGTGAACGGGGAGGCGAGCTGGTTCTCGTCGACACCGAGCACGTGGCACAGCAACCCGGAATCGGTGAACAACAGCTTGGATGTGCCGACGGCACGGCGGGTTAGCGCACTGGACCACGCGGGGATCCGCCTGATCAGGAACACGGCCTCCAGCAGGTCGACGTAACGGCCGACCGTGGTGCGCGCCGCACCGAGATCAGCAGCGAGGTTCGTGGGAACAAGAAGGCAACCTGCGCGCCCGGCGACGGTCGTCACAAGCCGGCGTAGTTCGGTCAGCTGCGTGATCTGCGTGAGCTCGCGCACATCCTTGCCGACGATCGCGTCCACATAAGAACCGAATAGCCGGCTCCTGCGGCGGGCGTCGGCACGGCGCAGCGCATCAGGGTAGCCGCCCCGGGCGACGCGCGCGGCGTAGCTCTGCCGGGTAGCCGTGCCGGGCAGGTGAAGGTCGGCTCCGTGAGCGAAGGCGGCGTCCACGAACCCGTCCGGTGACCCGTCGATCTCACCCTGGGACAGTGGCCAGAGCTCGATCGTCTCCATCCGTCCCGGCAGCGCGTCAGGCAGCTCAGCGAGGGCAAGCACCCGAGCCGACCCGGTGAGCAGGAACCGCCCCGGTGTCGGGTCGCGGTCCACCGCGTCCTTGATCGGCAGGAGCAGCTCGGGTGCACGCTGTACCTCGTCAATGAGCAACAGCCCGGGGTGGCGCACGAAGGCCACCGGGTCCCGCCGTGCGGCGTCCAGGGTCGGCGGGTCGTCGAGCCGCCGCTCCTCAGCCCCGGGATAGCGGTCCAGAACCAGCCGGGCCAGGGTGCTCTTACCCACCTGGCGGGCCCCGTTGATGACGACGACCCTGGTGTCGGCCAGCGCGGCCTCCAGCTCACCCTCAGCACGTCGCGGGAGCAGCCCGCGGCTCTGCATACTGGGCATCGTGCCGCCTCAATGATGGTCGTTTCATCGCTAAAAAATAGTCATCCTGCCGTATCATAGCGGACGTTCTGCCGCCATGCGCGGCGATCGGCAGTGCGAACCCCCGGCCAGCTCAAGACGCACCATCCGCTCCGACGTACTAAGCTTTTAGCCCGTGTTCGACGACTTCGTGCCGCTGCTGGCCGCAGCCGTCGACGGCGACCCGGCCACCAGGCCACCCTCATGACCGGCGCGGTCGCCCGCACCGGCGCTGTGCTGCTCACCGCGCTACTGATCGCGATCGGCTGCGCCCGGCCGGACGCAGAATCCACCAGGACGCCCGCAACCGGGGCGGGTGGGGCCTTCCCGCGCACCGTCACGCACGTGATGGGAAGCACCGAGATCCCCGCCGAGCCGACCCGCATCATGGCGCTCGACCAGACCTTCGTCGACGCCGCGCTCGCCCTCGACATGGCGGTGGTGGGCTTCACCGACATCCGCGGCAGCGACGGCACGGCACCGCCCTACCTCGCCGCGCCGATGGCCCGGCTGGCCCCGGGCGCCCGCTCGGTGGGCGAGCTGGCCAGCCCCAGCCTGGAGCAGATCGCCGCGCTGAAACCGGACCTGATCGTCTCAGCGAAGATCCGCCACGAGGCGATCTACGACGAGCTGAGCCGGATCGCCCCCACCGTCTTCAGCCAGACCACCGGCGCCACCTGGAAAGACAACCTCCGGCTGCTCGCCGAGGCGACCGGCAAAGAGGAGCTGGCGCGGGCCCGCCGCACCGACTACGAGCAGCGCGCCAAGACCATCGGCGACGCGATCCGCGCTGCCCAGGGGAAGAACCCGACGATCACGGTGATCCGGTTCAGCGACCTGCAGACCCGGCTCTACCAGCGCGCCAGCTTTTCCGGCAGCGTGCTCGCCGACACCGGTCTGGCCCGCCCGCCGTCCCAGGACGTCGACGCCTTCGCCATGGAGTTCAGCCAGGAACTGATCCTCGACGCCGATGCCGACCAGATCTTCCTCACCGTCGCCGCGGGCGACTCGGCCCCCGTCCGGGACCGGTTCACCAGCAACCCACTGTGGAGCCGGCTGACCGGCCAGATCCACGAGGTGAGCCACGACGTCTGGATCGGCGCCGTCGGGCTGCTCGGCGCCCACGCGGTGCTCGACGACCTCGCCAAGACCTTCAGCGTCGACCCAGCCGCCGCGAAGAAACCGCGGTAAGACAACCCTTCCCCGATGGTCACGGGTTGCGAAGGATGGCGTGCGTGCCGATGCGCCGCCAGACCACGGGCAGCTCGCCCAGGCGAACCTCGGGCCCGTACTGCCAGGTTGCGCGCCCATCGGGAGCCCACGACATCTCCCATACCGCACTGGTCGCCTGAATCCGCTTGACCCGCAACCCGGGTCGGAATGGCTGACCGGCCGCGAGGTGGGCAACGAACATCGCCACCGCGACGCGGAAGCGGGCGCGCTGCCCAGCGGTGAGCCGCTCCCAGTCGGCGTCGAACCGCGGCAGTCGCTCGAAGGTCGGCACCTACCGAAGCGAGCCCAGGAACTCGTCGCCGTCGGAGTACACGGTGCCCCGGCCCGCCGCGAGCTGCTCGGAAGCCTCCTGCTCGCCACGCTGCCACTCCTGCGACCAGAACCACACCTGATCCGCCGGAATCGACTTCAGCCCACGGAGTAGGACTCCGTCCTCGGTGACGGTGAACAACACGTCGTCACCCTCCTCGACATGCAGCGCCTCGCGCACCTCCCGCGGCAACGTGACCTGCCCCTTCGCCCGCAGCACCGCCCGGTTGACCATCTCCACCTCGCCGACTTTCCGACTTTCGCACCAGCCTACCTCAATGGTGGGCCCACCACCTCGTGCCGCTCCGGACCCGGCCCAGGAGGTCGTCGCCAGCTCGGCCGGCAGGTCGTGGCCGATCAGCAACTCCGCACGTGAGCGGTCGACCCGCCGGCGCGCACCAGCCGTCGGAGATCGGCGGCATCGCTGGTGAGAACCACGTCGTGGTCATGAGCGAGGAGTGCGACGTGGGCGTCGACGACATCGTTCGAGCCTGCTTCCCCGCATAGCTGACCGACCTGCCGCGAGACCTCGCGGTCCAACCCCTGCTCACGGATCCCTCGCAGCAGCCGCGCAACGAGTGCCTGGGCGGGGCCGCCTCGCCAAACCTGGGCGACGCAGCCGGAGGACGTGAGGACGGGCTCGCGGCGCCGTCGGGTGGCTTCGATCAGCGCGGCCACCTCCCGGTCGCCGCGCTCGAAGCCGATCAAGGCGCCCGAGCCGAGAACGAGACCCACTCAGGCGACGCCCCTGCGATGACGCTTCGCGGCGCGTTCCAGGACTTGATCAGCGTCACCCACCTCGGCCTCGGTGAGAGGCCCGAACTCCTGCTCCCATGCCGTGACCGCCTCCGCCAAGGCTTCGAGCCGAAGTCGATCGCGGGCGGCCTCCGCCAGCCAGGCTGAGACACTCTGTCCCGCGCCGGACGCCGACGCGCGGATCGCCTCGCCGAGTGTCAAGTCGAACGACGCGCTCACCTTCTCAACTCCCATACGTGGAACCCTACTACAGTAGGCCCCACCACAAGAGTTCCTACTGCAGTAGGAACTCCTTGGACTATGCCGGAGCCGGGATCCGCGAGCAGCTACCCGGGAGATCCGCCGGAGCCGAACGGGCGAACCTGCCGTCCAGGAGGGATGATGCCGGTGGCCAGGGCTGCGATGGTGGGGTGGGTGAACAGGTCCGCTACGGCGAGCCGGTGGCCGAGGTGTTCGTCGATGCGCGCGCGCAGGGTCACCATGAGCATCGAGTTGCCGCCTGCGTCGAAGAAGTCGTCGTCGATGCTGATCCTCGGCAGGCCCAGCACCTCGGCGACGACCCGGCACAGCGCGGCCTCCCGCTCGGTGCGCGGCGCCCGCCCGCGGGGTGGCAGCCCGCCGGACGGCTCGGGCAATGCGCGCCGGTCGAGTTTCCCGTTGGGCAGCAACGGGAAACTCGGGAGCGCGACCACGGCCGCGGGGACGAGGTGGTCGGGCAGGGTGGCCGCGGCGTGCCTGCGCACCGCGACCGGGTCGACGCTGGCCCCGGACATCGCGACCACGTAGCCGACCAGCCGCGTGACCCCGGGCTTGTCCTCCCGGACGACGACGGCGGACTCCGCGACATCCGGGTGGCGGCGCAGTGCCGCGGCTACCTCGCCGGGTTCGACCCGGAACCCGCGGATCTTCACCTGGTCGTCGGCGCGGCCGAGGAACTCCAGCTGCCCGGCGGCCGTCCAGCGCGCCAGGTCGCCGGTCCGGTACAGCCGCTGCCCTGCCGCGAACGGGTCGGCGACGAATCTCTCCGCGGTCAGCGCCGCCTGGCCGAGGTAGCCCCGGGCCAGGCCCGCGCCGCCCAGGTACAGCTCCCCCACCACGCCCGGCGGCAACGGCTGCAGCTGCCCGTCGACGACGTAGGCGCGGCCGCCGTGCACGGCCCGGCCGACGGCCGGGGTGGCCACCTCGCCGACCCGCGCCACCAGTGCGTCCACGGTGCACTCCGTCGGGCCGTACAGGTTGAAGCACTCCGCGCCGTCCAGGCCGGCCAGCTCGTTCCACAGCTCGGCGGTCACGGCCTCGCCGCCGAAACCGATGGTGAGCAGCGGGCTGCGCCCGCCCTCGAGCAGGCCCGCTTCGATGACCTGCCTGAGGTTGGCCGGGGTGAGCTCGATGAAGTCCAGGCCACGGCCGCGGATCGTCTCGGCCAGCAGCACCGGATCGCGCCGGGTCTCGTCGGAGATCACGTGCACCTGATGGCCGTGGTACATCCACAGCTGCGGCTGCCAGGCGGCGTCGAACGCGAACGACCAGGCGTGCCCGACCCGCAGGGCCCGGCCGCCGGCCCGGCGCACCGTGGGCTCATACAGCGTCCGGCGGTGGCTGGTGAACAGGTTCGCGATGCTGCGATGGCTGACCACCACGCCCTTGGGCCGCCCGGTGGAGCCCGAGGTGTAGATGACGTAGGCCGGATGCTCCGGGCGCAGCGCCGCGCCCTGGACACGGCGGTGTGGTGCCGAACGCGCCTGGGCCAGCTCGGGACTGTCCGGGGTCAGCACCAGCACCGGCTGGGCATCGGCGAGCATCGCGGCGATGTGCGCGTCGGGGTAGCCGGGGTCGATCGGCAGAAACGCCCCGCCCGCCTGGTGCACCGCCACCATCGCCACGATCATCTCGACCGTCCGCGGCATGATCAGTGCCACCACTGCCTCGGGTCCGACCCCGGCGCCGATCAGGACGTGAGCCAGCCGGTTGGCCCGGTCATCGAGCTCGGCGAAGGTCAGGCTGGCGCGCTCGTCGGACAGCGCGGTCGCGTCCGGCGTGCGGCGCACCTGCGCCTCGAGCAGATCGACCAGGGTCGCCGGCGCAGCATCCAGGACGGAGGGGTTCCAGGAGACCAGGATGCGGTGGCGTTCGTCGGCGCCGAGGATGTCGAGCTGCGACAGCGGCCGGTCGGGCTCGGCGGCCGCCGCGGCCAGCAACCGGGTGAGCCGGTGTGCGATCATCTGCACGGTGCCGTGGTCGAACAGGTCGGTGGAGTACTCGATGGCGCATTCCAGGCCGTCGGCCCCGGCCTGCTCGAAGAAGGTGACGTCGAGATCGAACTTCGCGGTCGGGGTGTCCCCCTCGACGGGCTCCACCGCGAGTCCCGCGAAGTCCTCCGGTGCCGCCGCGGCGTTCTCGTAGTTCACCATCACCTGGAACAGCGGGTGGCGGGCCAGCGAGCGCGGCGGGTTGAGCAGCTCCACGAGCCGCTCGAACGGCAGATCCTGATGGGCGAACGCGGCCAGCGCGGTGGCACGGCAGCGGTGCAGCAGCTCCCGGAAACTGGGATCGCCGGAGACGTCGGTGCGCAGCACCAGGGTGTTGACGAAAAAGCCGATCAGGCCGTCGAGCGTGTGGTCGAGCCGCCCGGCCACCGGGACGCCCAAGGGGATGTCGGTGCCCGCGCCGAGCCGGCACAGCAGCGCCGCCACCCCCGCCTGGGTGACCATGAACAGGCTGGCGCCGTCCTCGCGGGCCAGCGCGCGAAGCGAACGGTGCAGCTGCGGGCTCAGCTCGAGCACCACCTCGCCGCCGCCGGATGTGGAGCGCGCCGGGCGCGGGCGGTCGGTGGGCAGCGCGAGCTCAGCGGGTGCCCCGTCGAGCGTGGACCGCCAGAACTGGAGCTGCTGTGCACCGCGGCTGGCCGGGTCGTCCTCGGCGCCGAGCAGCTCCCGCTGCCAGCAGGTGTAGTCGACGTAGTCGACGGGCAGCTCGGCCCACCCCGGCGCCTGACCAGTGGCCCGGGCCAGGTACGCGGTGCACAGATCGTCGTGCAGCGGGTCCACCGACCAGCCGTCACCGGCGATGTGGTGCACCACGAACAGCACCGCGTGGTCGTCGGGTCCCAGGCGGTAGAGGTGGATCCGCAGCGGTGGCTCGTCGCCCAGCCGGAACCCGTGCATGACGGCCGCGGCGACCGTGGCGGGGAGCTGCTCCGGGGCGAGATCGGTGGTCTGGATCGGCACCGAGCTAGCTGGTTGGATCTGCTGGCGGGGGACGCCGTCGGTGTCGGGGAAGACCGTGCGCAGGGTGGGATGGCGCTCGACGACGTCGACGAATGCGGCGCGCATCGCCGCCTCGTCGAGCCCGCCGCGCAGCCGCATGGCCACCGGGACGAGGTTGTAGGTGGCCGACGGGCCGTTGAGCTGATGCAGGAACCACAGCCGCTGCTGGGCGTAGGACAACGGGACCGGATCCGGCCGGGCGGCGGCGCGCAGCGGCGGTCGCGGGGGCGTGTCGTCCAGACAGCCGTCCAGCTCCGCGGGCGTGGGGTGGTCGAAGATCGTGCGGATCGCGACCTCCGCACCCAGCCGGCTGCGGATGCGCGACACCAGCCGGGTGACCAGCAGCGAGTGCCCGCCGAGGTCGAAGAAGTGATCGTCGGGGCCGACCGCGGGCAGGCCGAGCACGTCGGCGAACAGCGCGCACAGCACGTCCTCGGTCGGGGTGCGGGCCGCCCGGCCAGGGCTCAACGCAGGCAGGTCAGGGTCGGGCAGTGCGGCGCGGTCGACCTTCCCGGACGCGGTCAGCGGCATCGCGTCCAGCACGGTGATCACCGCGGGAACCATGACGTCGGTGAGTGACCCGGCCACTGTGCGGCGCAACGCCGGCGGGTCGACGGTCGCCCCGGCGGCGGCGACCACGTACCCGAGCAGCCGGCCCGCGCGGGCGATGACCACCGACCGGGCCACTGCGGGGTCCCGGTCGAGGATGGCCTCGACCTCCGCGGGCTCGATGCGGAAACCCCGGATCTTGATCTGCTCATCGGTCCGGCCCAGGTACTCCAGGTCGAGATCTCCGGTGAACCGCACCAGGTCCCCGGTGCGGTACATCCGGGCACCCGGGCGGCCGAACGGGCAGGGCACGAACCGCTCCGCGGTCAGCGCGGACCGGCCGAGGTAGCCCCGGGCCAGCCCCCGCCCGGAGAGGTACAGCTCCCCCACCACCCCGGGCGGGACCGGGTGCAGCCACCGGTCGAGCACGTGGACGGCCGTGTCGGGGTCGGGCCGCCCGATCGGGACCGGGCCGTGATGGCCCGGCGGGCACGGCCAGAGGGTGGCGTTGACGGTGGTCTCGGTCGGGCCGTAGGCGTTGAACATCCGCCGCCCGGGCGACCACCGGCGCACGATCTCCCCCGGCACCGCCTCGGTGCCGCAGAGCAGGCCGGCGCCGGTGGGCAACTCGGCATCAGCCGGCAGCGCGGCGAGCACCGAGGGTGGCAGCGCCAGCTGGGTCACCCCGTGGGCGGCGATGTAGTCGCACAGCGCGGGCTCCGCGGCACGCAGCCCGGCGGGTACCAGCACCAGCCGGCCACCGGAGCACAGCGCCTGGCACATCTCCCAGAACGCCAGATCGAAGCTGAAGGAGCCGAATCCCAGAATCACGCTGTCCGGCCCGACCTTAAGCCGCTGCACCTGGGTCGCGACCAGCTTGCTGACGCCCTCATGGGTGACCAGCACACCTTTGGGGCGCCCGGTGGACCCGGAGGTGAACACCACATACGCGGCGTCGTCTGCTGATAGCGGCCGGTGCGGGTCACTGTCCGGGAACTGGAGCAAGCTGTCGATGACCAGCCGGGGCAGCCCGGCCAGTGCGACGCTGTCGGTGCCCGGTTCGATGATCACCGCCGACGGCGCCGCGTCGCCCACCATCTGGCCCAGCCGCGCCGCTGGGTGGTCAAGGTCCAGGCACAGGTACGCCGCGCCGGCCCGCATCACCCCCACCAGCGCCGTGATCAGCGCCACCGAGCGGGGCAGCGCGACTGCCACCACGTCGCCCCGGCCGACGCCGAGCCGGATCAGGCCGTGCGCCACCCGGTTGGCCGCGGCACTCAGCTCGGCGTAGGTCAGCGAGTCGCCCTCGCACACCACCGCCACCGCGTCGGGCCGGGCCGCGACCTGCCGGGCGAAGAACTCGGGGAAGGTCCACGCCGGCACGCTGGATGCGGTGTCGTTCAACTCGATGAGCACGGCGTGGCGTTCGTCGGCGCTGAGCACGTCGATGGTGGACAGCCGGCGGTCCGGGTCGGTGACCAGACCCGCCAGGACGTGCCGCAGGCGCCCGACGAGGGACTCGGCGCTGGACCGGTCGAACAGGTCGGTGGCGTACTGCAGCACACCCTCGATCGCCGACTCGGACTCGAAGAAGTCGAACGCGAGGTCGAACTTCGCGCTGGTGTCGGCGATCTCGCACTCGGTCACCTCGATGCCGTCGAGGTCCAGGGCCACGTCGTCGCGGTGCTGGTAGGAGACCATCACCTGGAACAGCGGGTGGCGGCCGGGGTGGCGTGGCGGGTTGCGGGCCTCGACCAGCTGCTCGAACGGGATGTCCTGGTGGGTGTAGGCATCCAGGGCGCACCCGCGGACCCGGGCGAGCAGCTCCGCGACCGTGGGGTTACCCGAGACGTCGGTGCGCAGCACCAGCGTGTTGACGAAGAACCCGACCAGGCCGTCGAGCGCGTCGTCGGACCGGCCCGCGACCGGGACACCCAGCGGGATGTCCTCGCCCGCGCCGAGTTTGGCCGCCAGCACCGCGACGGCGGCCTGCAGCACCATGAACGGGGTGGTGCCGCTGCGGCGGACGAGGTCGCGGACACCGTGTAACGGCAGGCTGAACAGGACAGTGTCGCCTTGATGGCTCGGTGCCGCGGGCCGCGACCTGGTACCGGGCCACGCCAGCTCGACCGGTGCTCCGTCCAACGTGGACCGCCAGTACTCCAGCTGGGCGCTGGCGACACTCGACGGGTCGTCGGCACTGCCGAGCAGCTGCCGCTGCCAGCGGGTGTAGTCGGCGTAGCTGACCGGCAGCGGATCCCATTCGGGGGCCTGCCCCGCTGCCCGGGCCCGGTAGGCGATGGCGAGATCGCCGAGCAGCGGGCCGTCGGACCACTCGTCGGTGGCGATGTGGTGGGTGAGCAGCAGCAGCACGTGATCTTGCGGTGCCAGCTGGAACAGGCTGGGGCGCAACGGGATCTCGGTGGTGATGTCGATGCCGTGCTCCGACGCGCGGTGCAGCTGCTCGTCCAGGTCGGCCTCAGTGCACTCGGTCACCGCCAGGGTGGGTGCGGTGTCCAGGACGACCTGGCGGGGCCGGCCGTCGGTGTCGGGGAACACCGTGCGCAGCGTGGCGTGCCGGGCGACCAGGTCGGTCAGCGCCGCGTCGAGCGCACCGGCGTCGAGGCGGCCGCGCAGCCGCAGCGCGAGCGCGACGTTGTAGGTCGGCGACGGGCCCTCGAGCTGGTGCAGGAACCACAGCCTGGCCTGCGCGTGCGACAGTTCCTGCCCGGCATCCGGCCCGGATGGCTGCAGCGCCGGGCGGGTCGGGGCGTGGTCCAGGCACCGGGCCAGCTCCGCCGGGGTGGGGTGGTCGAACACCGACCGGAAGCTCACCTCGGCACCCAGCACGCTGCGGATCCGCGACACCAGCCGGGCCACCAGCAGCGAATGGCCGCCGAGGTCAAAGAACCGCTCGTCCCGCCCGACCGGCGCTCCGCCGAGCACCTCACCCATCAGCGAGCCGAGGATCTCCTCGGCCGGGGTGCGCGGCGCAGCTGCGGGACGGGCGGTGACCGGGCCAAGATCAGGATCGGGCAGCGCGGCCCGGTCAAGCTTGCCGGCCGAGCCCAGCGGGAGCTCGTCTAGGGTGACCACGACGTCGGGAACCAGGTAGTCGGCGAGCTGTTGGGCCACGTGCCTGCGTAGCGCGGCGGAGTCCAGCGGGTCGCCGGCGGTCACGACGTAGGCGACCAGCCGGCCGTCGCGCAGGATCACGGCGGCCTGGCTGACCGCCTCGTGCGAGACCAGGCAGGTCTCGATTTCGCCGGGCTCGACACGGAAGCCCCGGACCTTGATCTGATCATCGGCGCGCCCCAGGAACTCCAGGCCGGCCGGGCCGATCCGGACCAGGTCCCCGGTGCGGTACAGCCGGGATCCGGCCGGGCCGAACGGCCCGGCCACGAACCGCTCCCCGGTCATCGCCGGGCGGCCCAGGTAGCCGCGGGCCAGGCTGGGGCCGGCCAGGTAGAGCTCCCCCACCACCCCGTCCGGCACCGGGTTGAGCCAGGTATCCAGGACGTGGACCGAGGTGTTCGCCACTGCACCAGCCCAAGCCCGGCCACCGACGGCGTGCCAGCCGTAGGCGTCCACGCTGGCCTCGGTCGGGCCGTAGAGGTCGTGCAGCTCCAGGCCGGGCAGTGCGCGCAGCTCATTCCACACCGCGGCGGGGGTGGCCTCACCGCCGAGCAGCAGCGTGCGCAGCCCGTGACCGGGCGCGAGCAGGCCCTCCTCGCGCAGCACGGCGAGGTAGCTGGGGGTGAGGTCCACACAGTCGATGTGCGCGTCGCGCAGGTACCGGAGCACCTCGTGGGCGTCGCGGTAGTCGTCGACGACGTGGCACTCGTGCCCGTCGAGCAGCCACAGCAGCGGCTCCCACGACCCGTCGAAGGTGAACGACGCGAGATGCGCGACCCGGGCCCGGCGGCCCAGGCGGCGGGCGGCGGGGCCGATGAGCTCACGGCGGTGGGAGGCGAGCAGGTTCGCCAGGCCACCGTGGGTGCCGATGACGCCCTTGGGCCGGCCGGTGGACCCGGAGGTGTAGATCACCGACGCCGCCGACCCGGGAGCCAGAACCCGGTCGGCAGCGCTGCGCAGGTCGTCGAGAACCAGGTCGTCGAGAACCAGGCGGTCGGTGCCGGGGGGCAGCCGGTCGGCCAGCTCCGCGGTGCAGACCACCAGCGCCGCCGCGGCGTCGTCGAGCTGGAACGCGATCCGGGCTAAGGGGAGGTCGGCGTCCAGCGGCAGGTAGGCGCCGCCCGCCGTGAGCACCGCGAACAGCGCGGGCACCAGCCGGGCGCGCGGCAGCAGCAACCCGACCACCGAGCCCGGTCCGATCCCCCGGGACGCCAGCACCCCCGCCAGACGGTCGACGGTCGCGCCGAGCTCGGCGAAGCTCAGCGTGCCCTCGGCGGTGACCAGCGCCGTCGCCCCCGGTGACGTCGCGGCCTGGGCCGCGAGCGCGTGCACCACCGACGGGTGCTCGAGCGCGAGCTTCTCGCCAGCCGGGGGGTGCTGCTCACCTGTCAGCGCGATCGACGCCAGCACCCGGTCCGGTTGAGTCGACACCGCGTCGAGCACCCGGACGAGCCGGGCGGCCAGCGCCGCGGCGGCCTCGGCGTCGAACAGATCGTCGCGGTACTCCAGAGTCAGTGCGAGCTGATGTCCAACGGCAGCTGACAGAGTGAGCGGGTAGTGCGTGGGGTCCGCCGCCGACGCCACCTCGACGGTGAGCCCGCCCGGCCCGAGGTCGGGCGCGTCCGGGTAGTTCTCGACCACGACGAGGGTGTCGAACAGCTCGCCGTGCGGGGTCAGCCGCTGGATCTCGGCCAAGCCGAGGTGCTGGTGCTCCAGCAGCCGGGCGGTCTGCTCCTGGAGGCGCCGCGCGGCCGCGGGAAGCGTCTCGGCGGGGTGCAGCCGCAGCCGGACCGGCACCGTGTTGATCAGCATCCCGATCATGTCCGCGGCGCCCGGGAGATCCGCCGGTCGCCCGGACACCGTCATCCCGAACACCACGTCGGTGCGCCCGGTGTGCCGGCCCAGCACCAGCGCCCAGGCAACCTGGAGCACGGAGCTGAGGGTGAGCTGCCGGTCCCGGGCCAGCGCAGCCAGCGCCGCCGCGGGCACCTCGAGGTCGAGGCTCACCGGCGGGGCCTGCGCCGGTGGCGCTGCGGGAGCGATCACGGTGGGGCCGTCGAGGCCGGCCAGCAGCTCGCGCCACCCTTGTGCCGCCGCCGCCCGATCGCGCCCGGCGAGCCAGTCCAGATAGGACCGCAGTGATCTCGCCGGTGGCAGCTCGTGGCCGTGGTAGAGCGCCACGAGCTCCCGGATCAGGATCGGCGCGGACCAGCCGTCGGAGATCAGGTGGTGCTCGGTGAGCACGAGCCGGTGGTGGCGGGCGCCGAGCTGGATCAGCGTCAGCCGCAGCAGCGGCGGCGCGGCCAGATCGAACCGCCGGTCCCGCTGCGCCCGCTCGATCCGGTCGAGCTCTCCGGCGGGGTCGTCGTGCCCGGTCAGGTCTATTGATAGCCATTGCACCGGTGCCCGACCCGCGACCACCGCGACGGCGTCGCCGGTCCCGACCCGGTGGAAGGCCACCCGCAGGCTCGGGTGCCGGCCGCACAGCGCGTCGGCTGCCGACCGCAGCCGCCCGGCGTCGAGGTCCCCGCGCAGATCGAGGCCCACCTGCGCGGTGTAGACCCCGGCGGCCTCGCCGAGCCCCTCGTGGAACAGCAGCCCCTGCTGCAGCGGCGTCAGCGGCCAGACATCCTGCACCGACGGGTGCGCCGCCTCGATCGCCTCGACGTCGTCCTGGGTGAGGGCGACCAGGCCGAAGTCGGACGGGGTGTGCCCACCCGCCCCGGCCCGGCTCGCGAGCGCACCGAGCGCCGCGGTGAAGCCCGCCCGCAGCGCCTCAGCCTCAGGTTCGTCGAGCAGCACGGTGCTCCAGCTCACCTGCAGCCGGGGCCCGCCGGGACCGTCGAGGATCTCGGCGTTGATGTCCAGCGCGTGCGGCGCTGGCATTGCCGGGTCGGATCCGGCGGGTAACGCGCCGAGCTCGTCGCTCACCAGACCCCATGGCTGCCCGGGGTGGTCGATCGAGCTGCGGCCGTAGTAGTTCAGGCTCACCAGCGGTGCCGGGTACTTCGCCAGCCTGCGCTGCGGGTCGAGGTAGCGCAGCAGGCCGAACGACTCGCGGTGCGCGGCCGAGGCCGCCATCTGCTCCTTGACCCGCTTGACGGCGGTGCCGGCCGCCCGGCCCCCGGCGAACGCCTCGGCCAGGTCGAGCCGGCCCAGGTCCAGCCGCACCGGGCGGATGGTGGTGAACCAGCCCACGGTCCGGGTGAGGTCGGCACCGGCATCGTCGCGACCGTGGTCCTCGACGTCGACCACCACACCTCCTGCCACCGGCCGTACCCGCGCGACCGCGAGCGCCAGCGCGGTGGCGAGCACGTCGTCGAGCCGGGTGTGGAACGCCGCCGCGACCGCCTGCACCGCGCGGGTCAGCTCCGGGTCGAGCGTCGTGGTCACCTCCCGGGCGCCGGCCACGATGCTGGCTTCGGGCCTGCGTTCGACGAGGGACGCGCCGTCGCCGAGCACGGTCTCCCAGAAGCCGCGCTGGGACTCGGTGTCCGGGTGGGTGGCCGCGGCGGCCAGCCGGTCGGCGTGGGACCGGTACGACGTCGGCACCGGCATTAACTCCGTTCCGGTGCGCAGTGCCCGGTCCGCCGCGGCGAGGTCGGGCAGCAAAATCCGCCAGGACACCCCGTCGACCACCAGGTGGTGGATCGCGAGGAACAACCGTCCCGGTTGCTCGCCGCGGTCGAAGAGCACCGCCTGCACCATCACGCCCGCCTCGGGATCGAGCCGGCCCACCGCGGCGTCAGTCTCTCCAGCCACTGTGGACCGTTCCCAGCCGTCGACCACCCGGAGGCAACTGGCCGCGTCGACCGAGCCAGCAGGCGGGACCTCGAAATGCCAGGAACCACCGGTGACCAGCCGGGCCCGCAGCATGTCGTGCCGGTCGAGCACCACCTGCAGCACGCCGGCGACGTCGGCCCCCGGTGGGGTCGAGACCAGCGCCGACTGGTGGTAGCGGGCGATCGGCCCGCCGAGCTCGCGCAGCCACTCCACGATCGGGGTGCTGCGGACCCGTCCCACCCCGGACACTGCGGCTTGCTCGTCGCCGGTCGCTTCGGCCACCGCGGCCAGCCCGGCCACGGTGGGGTTCTCGAACACCTGCCGCGGGGTGATCACCAGACCCGCCACCCGGGCGCGGCTGACCAGCTGGATGGACCCGATGCTGTCGCCGCCGAGCGCGAAGAAGTTGTCGTCGATCCCGACCGGCCCGGCGCCGAGCAGGTCGGCGAACAGATCGCAGAGCACCGACTCGCGGGTGTTGC
>JBOHFT010000104.1:0-15511 GCA_050699815.1 Pseudonocardiaceae bacterium
CAGGCGCTCCACGGTATCGACCTGGCTATCGACGACGGTGACCTGGTCGCCATCATGGGCCCGTCCGGATCGGGCAAGTCCACGCTCATGAACATCCTCGGCTGTCTGGACATCCCCACCACCGGGCGCTACCTGCTCGATGGCACTGATGTCAGCAGTCTCAGCGACAACCACTTGGCCAAGATCCGCAGCCGCAAGATCGGGTTCGTGTTCCAATCATTCAACCTGGTCCCGCGCACCAGCGCGATCCGCAACGTCGAGCTGCCGCTGGTCTACTCCGGGGTGCGGGACCGGCGCGCCCGAGCCCGGCAGGCGCTGGAGATGGTCGGGTTGAGCGAACGACAGAAGCATATGCCCAACGAGCTCTCCGGCGGTCAGCAGCAGCGGGTGGCGATCGCCCGGGCGCTGATCAACGAGCCGACAATGCTGCTTGCCGACGAGCCCACGGGCAACCTCGACACCGCCTCCAGCCTCGAAATACTGAAGTTGCTCGGTGGGCTGAACGATGCCGGGCGCACCGTTGTGATCATTACTCATGAGGAGGAGGTCGCCCGGTTCACCAAACGGGTCGTGCGGATGCGCGACGGGCGCATCGAGAGTGATCAGGTGCAGCGCAACCGATCGGGGGTCATCGCGTGAACCTGCGTGAGGCAGTGCGCATCGCGTTGCGGGGGTTGCGCGCCAACCGGCTGCGCTCTGTGCTGACCATGCTCGGCATCATCATCGGGATCGCGGCGGTGATCCTGCTGGTGGCGCTGGGCAACGGGTTGAAAACCTCGGTCAATGCGCAACTCGAACCGCTGGCCAACCTGATCACCATCGTGCCGTCGATCGGTAACGTCCCCGGCGGCAGCGCCCCGAGGGATCTGATCGACGCCGACGTCGCGGCGTTGCGGGACCCGGCACTGGCAGACCACATCGCTGCCGTGATCCCCGCGACCACAGGTAAAGCGCTGGCCGAGACCGATGCCTTCAGGTTCCGTACGAACATCATCGGCTCAACCGAGCAATGGCTTGAGGTGAACAACCAGGATATGGCGGCGGGGTCGTTCTTCGACGAGGCCCAGGTCCGCTCCACCGCCAAAGTGGTGGTGCTGGGTCCCACTGTGGCTACCTACCTTTTCGGTGATGACCCCGCAGCGGCGCTGAACCGTCCCGTCCGGATCAGCCGCCAGACCTTCAGGGTCATCGGGGTGATGCAGTCCACTGGGGAGCCGGGTGACAGCGTCGCGGTCATGCCGATGGAGACCGCGCGCCGCTACATCTTCGGCGGTGGTGACATTATCAACCAGATCATCGTGCAGGCCGCCCAGGCAACAGCCGTGCCCGCCGCCCAGGATGAGGTGACCCGCATCCTCAGCGACCGGCACCGGATCAAGGACTCCGCGAACCGGGACTTCGAGGTCCAATCGCTGCGCAGCCGGCTCGACTCGTTCAACCAGGTGCTGAGCATCCTTACCCTGTTCACCGCGGCCGTCGCCGCGATCTCGCTGCTCGTCGGTGCTATCGGAGTCCTGAACATCATGCTGGTCTCGGTCACCGAACGAACTCGCGAGATCGGAATCCGCAAAGCGGTCGGCGCCACCCGCCGTGCGGTCCTTGAACAATTCCTCATCGAGTCCACCGTGCTGGCCGGCCTCGGCGGGGTCATCGGTGTTCTCATCGGGGTCGGCCTGTCCGAGCTCGGCGCCATCATCGCGCCCACCCTCGGCCCCACTTTCGCCTCGTTCACCCCCGCGGTGACCATCTCCTCCATCGTGGTCGCGTTCGGGATCAGCCTCGCGATCGGGCTCATCGCCGGCGGCTACCCGGCCAACCGCGCCGCCCGGCTGCGACCCATCGAAGCCCTCAGATACCAGTGACCTACGCGACGTAACCTCGTCGCCGCGCGATGCCCCGTAACTGACGGCCTCCTCAGGCGTTGCACATCGAAGAAGCCGAACACGCATGGGGGGACCTCGCTGTGACCACGATCCTGACCAGGCCGACGAAGCGGTCACCAGCTGGGGCCTCCGGCACCCGGATCCTGGTGATCCTCGGGATGGTGGCCTTGCTGCTGGGTGCGGCGGTGGGGTGCGGCAGTGAGCCGTCACCGCCGCCGACCGGGCGGGTGGAGCGGGGCGACGTGGCGTTGAAGGTGTCGGCGTCGGGTGCGCTGAGCGCCATCACGGAGAAGAACTTGGGGTTCCCGATGACCGGGAAGCTCCAAGAAGTGATGGTCAAGGTCGGCGACCGGGTGAGCGTGGGCCAGGTGCTGGCACGGTTGGATGATTTCCTGCTTCGGCAAGAGCTGAACCAGCTGCAGGCGCAGCTGGAGGCTGAGCAGGCGGTGTTCGGCCGGCTCGTGAATATCACGACGGTGGAGAGCGCACAGCACAGCCTGGACCAGGCGCGCCGGATTCTGTCTGCGACGGAGGATGAGGTCGATGCTCAGCTCGCCGAGGATGCCTCGGCGGTCGACCAGGCCCGCCGGCAGCTGGACTTCAACAGCTTCTTGCTGAACAAGGCGCAGGAGCAGCTGCGTGCCGATCAGGTCTCCTGTGCCGCCACCGGCGGGGATATTGCCAGCACCCCGTCGACCGCCAATGACACGGCCGGCACCGGCGGGTCTGACTCGTCGGTCGGGGTGGGGCCGGCTGAGGCGGGTGTGGACAACCCGGTGCGGGTGGGCCCCGTGCGCGCGGGCGTCGAGGGGAATGGGTCAAGTCCGGCTGGCAGCGGCAGCGGCAGCAGCACTAACCCTGCCTGTGACCGACTCACGGATGATCAGCAATCTGTCGTTGACGCCCGCACCCAGGTGCTGTCGGATAAGAACGCTCTGGAGGCGGCGCAGCAGGCGCTGAATGTCCAGCGCGCCACCGGGCAGGTCTCGATCGAGAACGCTCGCGAAGCCGTGGTCACCGCGCAGAACACCCTCAATGATGCGGCCTCGGAGCGGCCGTTCAACATCGAAGAGCAGGTGGCGCTGGTGGCCGACGCTCAGGCCGACGTCGCCGGTGCGCAGCGGGATGTGGACGACACCGTGCTGCGCGCGCCGGTGGTGGGTACCGTGTCGGTCCTCAACGGCGTAGTGGGGGAGTACCTCCAAACCAGCGAAAACACCCCCAGCCCGCTGGCGCCAGGTGTTGACGCCACCATCCCAGGGGTCACCGGCTATACGTCGAACAGCGGTGCCTCCACGGGCAATGCCGCTAGCGGCGCCGAGCGTCCTGGTGGCTTGCAGTTCTTGGTTCTCTCCGACGTCAACACCTTCCAGGTGGTTGTCCCGTTCGAGGAAGCCGACGCTGCAAAGGTCGCCCCCAATCAAAAGGTCGACGTCACCTTCGACGCAGTCGCCGATCTCACCCGCGCCGGTACTGTGGTCTCCGTGGCACCTACCGGGGCCACCATCTCCAGCGTCACCAACTACTACGTGACCGTGGTGCTCAACGAGACCGATCCCCGGCTCAGAGATGGCCAGACCGCCCAAGCGCAGGTGATAACCAACCAGGTCGAGGATGTCCTGACTGTGCCCAACTCGGCTGTCCGCAAACGAGGCGACCAGAGCACCGTCACTACCATCGACGCCGATGGCGTGGAGCAACCAGGAGTCAGATTCCAGCCCGGCCTCGTCGGAGATGATCGCACCCAGGTCATCTCCGGACTCAGGGAAGGCCAGCTGGTCGTCCTCCGTGAAGGCGTGTGATCTCGGCAGGTCCCAGCCTTTGGTCTGGTCGTTGCCAGAAGAAGTTACCGACCGTCATCTGCCGCGCGGAGCCGCCAGCATTTCCAAGGTCCACGACTGATTTTTGACCTCCGCCCAGGTCGCCGGTGTGGTCACGATGGCGATGGCCGAGGTCTTGAGCAGCTCGTCGGCTCCGGTGAGCAGCGCCAGCAAATTCTCGAGGCTGGGGTTGTGGCCCACGAGGACTACCGTCGATGCCTGGCTGGGCAGCTCCTGGGTAACCGTCAGCAGCTGCTCGCCCGAGGCGCCGTAGAGCCGTTCGTCGTGGCGGACTTGGGGTACCGCATCCAGCTGGGCCGCGGCAAGATCCCAGGTCTGGACGGCGCGCACCGCAGGAGAGCACAGCACGAGATCGATCTTGGAGATCTGCCCGCGCAGCCAGCGACCGACGGCGGGGGCGTCGCGGCGCCCTCGCCCGGCCAGTGGACGGGTGGCATCGGGGATTTCCTCAGGCCATGCAGATTTCGCGTGTCTGAGCAGGATGAGCGTGCGTTTCATGGTTGGTGTCACCTCTCGATGGTCACTCCAGGGCGAGGGTGCGCAGCACCAACCGTGCCGCTTCACCACCCGACTCCTCCCCGATCGCGAGGGCGGCCGGGACGTCGAGGTCATCCACCAGGGCAGCGGTGACGGCGTCTGCTGCGGCGGGTGAGGTCCGCGCCGTCCCGGCCGCCGAGTACAGCCGGTCGAGCCGGCTCGCCTCGGCATTGATGTCCTCGGAGCGGAAGTCCCAGGTCTGCCACCACGGCCGCTTGAGCAGCAGCAACCGCACCGCCGCAGCGGGATGGTGCCCAAGCAGGTCCCCGACCAGCACCAGGTTGCCCGCCGACTTGGCCATCTTCGCACCGCCCACGGTGACCGTCCCGACCGGAAAGCCGGCTCGCGCGAACGGACTGACGCCAGTCGCCGCCTCCACCATGGCAGCCTGATAGGCGTGGTGTGGGAAGTCGAGGTCGGCCCCACCGGCCAGGATGTCCACCGCGGGGCCGAGCACGCCCAGCGCAATGGCGGCGCACTCGGCGTGCCAGCCGGGCCGGCCGCGACCCCACGGGCTGGGCCAGCCGGGCTGGTCGTCGGCGGAGGGCCGCCACACCGGGACGTCGAAGGGGTCGTCGCGTTCCAGGTCGTCGAGCCGATCGCCGAACTCGGCTGCCAGCGCTGCTGCGCGGTCCAGCGTCAACCCGGTCTTATGGGGAACATCGGCACCACGGAAGTACACCGCACCGTGGCGTTGGTAGGCGTGGCCGGTGGCCAGCAGTGCCGCGGCCAGCTGCACGACCCGTGCGACGTGGTGCCGGGCCCGCGGCTCGTGTTCGGGCCGGCGCACGCGCAGCGCGGTCATGTCCCGCCCGAATAGGTACTCCTGCTCCAGGGCGAACTCGTCGAAGTGCCGGCCGCGCTGCATGGCCGCACGGGTCAGCACGTCGTCGACATCGGTGACGTTGCGGCAGGTCACGGTCTCCGCTCCGGCCAGCCGGAGCACCGCGGCGGCGGTGTCTGCCCAGACGAAGGTGCTGGCGTGCCCCAGGTGGGTCACGTCATAGGGGGTGATGCCGCAGACGTAGAGCCGGGCCGGGCTGACGATCGGCAGCGCGGAGCCGCCCAGCCGGATCCGGTCGGTGTGCTCGCGGCGGCCGTGCTGGTCCATGCCTCCATCCTGCCGTTTCCCGGCGGTTGCCTCACCTGCGGACCAGACATCATGGAGAGATGAGCAGCCGTGACCGGGACCCGGCCGGCCGGGCGCGCAACGCCCGGCCCCGAGACGCTCAGGGTCGGCCGTTGCCGCATGGTGCGCAGGGGGTCGACCGGGTGCCCGAGGACGTCGCGCTGAGCCCGGGCGAGGCGCTGCGCCACGCCCAGCGGCTGATCGACGATGGTTACCCGTTCCACGCGCACGAGGTACTCGAGGGGGTGTGGAAGGCGACGTCGGGGGAGCACCGCGAGCTGTGGCAGGGCCTGGCACAGCTCGCGGTCGGCCTCACCCACGTGCAGCGGGGCAACCCGAAGGGCGCGATGGCGCTGCTGCGCCGCGGCGCGGACCGAATCGCTCCCTACGCCGCCGAGCCCCCGCACGGGCTGGACATCGCAGGCGTGACCGGCCACGCGCGTTCGCTTGCCGACCGCATCGAGCGGGATGGCGCAACCGACGGCCTTCGCCCGTGGCTGCGCGTGGTGACGTCGCCTTTGTAGGCTGCTCAGGCGAGGAGGACCACGGTGCGTATCGGGATGCCCCTGAACTACAGCGGCGGGTTCGCTGAGACCGTCGCGGAGCTGGCCGACTATGAGAAGGCCGGGTTGGGCATCGTCTTCGTGCCCGAGGCATACAGCTTCGACGCGGTCAGCCAGCTGGGGTTCATCGCGGCGCGCACCGAGCGGCTGGAGATCGCGTCGGGGATCCTGCAGATCTACACCCGCACCCCGGCGCTGACCGCGATGACCGCGGCCGGGCTGGACTATGTGTCCGGCGGCCGGTTCACCCTCGGTATCGGCGCGTCGGGCCCGCAGGTGATCGAGGGCTTCCACGGCGTGCCTTATACTGCGCCGCTGGGCCGGACCCGGGAACTGGTGGAGATCTGCCGCACAGTGTGGCGCCGGGAGCGGCTGGATTACCAGGGCAGGCACTACCAGATCCCGCTGCCCCCAGACCGCGGCACCGGGCTGGGCAAGCCGCTGAAGCTGATCAACCACCCGGTGCGGGAGCGGATCCCGATCGTCATCGCCGCGATCGGGCCCAAGAATGTGGCGCTGGCCGCGGAGATCGCCGAGGGCTGGGAGCCGATCTTCTACCTGCCCGAGCAGGCCGCGGAGGTATGGGGTGCCGCGCTGGCGCAGGGGCGCGCGAAGCGGGACCCGTCGCTGGGCGATCTCGACGTCGTGGTGGCCGCCCCGCTGGCCATCACCGACGACGCGGACACCGCTGCCAGGTTACGTGCCGCGCTCCGCCCGATGCTGGCGCTGTACCTCGGCGGCATGGGCGCCAAGGGCCGAAACTTCTACCACGACCTGGCCCGCCGCTACGGCTTCAAGGCTGAGGCTGACGCCGTCCAGGACCGCTACCTGGCGGGCAACAAGGACGGCGCGGCCGCTGCAGTGCCCGATGAGCTGCTTCGCCGGACCTCGCTGATCGGGCCCGCGGGTTACCTTCGGGAGCGACTGGAGGTGCTGCGCGCCTCCGGTGCCACCACCCTGAACGTGACCCCGCTGGCGGGATCCGCTGCCGAGCGGGTCCGGCTCATCGAGCGGATCCGGGATCTCGCCGGCGACCTGTGAACCACGGACGGAATCCGATCGGAGTCGCGGGATACGCTCACAGTGCGGAGTCAGCTTCTCTGAGATCGTCAGGTCAACTTGCACTGGAGCACTGATGCACGATCCTCGCGTTCTCCTCGACCCGGCTACCGAGGCCGTGCGCAAGCTCGCCCGCCGGGGCTATCAGCTCGACCTGGAGCAACTGGGGAAATTGCTGACTCAGCGCCGCTCGGTGATCCAGCGGGTCGACCAGGCTCGGGCTGAGTCCAAGCAGGTCGCCAGCGAGGTCCAGGCGACGGCCAGAGCCGGTGCGGACGTCACTGAGCTGCGGGAACGGGCTCGGGGTCTGAAGACCGAGATCCAGCAGGCCGACGAGCTGCACCGGCAGTTCGAAGCCGACCTGCAGGAGTTCCTGCTGGAGGTCCCCAACCTGCCCGATGACCGCCTGCCCGACGGGAACTCCGACGAGTTCGCCGTCGAGGTCCGCACCTGGGGTGACCTGCCCGCCTTCGACGTCGACCCCGCAGACCACGTCGACATCGGTGAGCGCCTCGGCATCCTCGACTTCCCCCGCGCGACGAAGCTTGCCGGCCCCCGGTTCGCGGTCCTCAAGGGCGCCGGCGCTCAGTTGGAGCGGGCGATCGCCACGTTCCTGCTGCACCTGCATACCCAGCGGCATGGCTACACCGAGTACTCCGTGCCGGTGTTGGTGACCCGCCCCACCATGACCGGTACGGGCCAGCTTCCGAAGTTCGAGGAAGACCTGTTCAAGACCGGGGTCGCGGATCGCGAGCTGTTCCTGATCCCGACCGCGGAGGTCCCGCTGACCAACTTGCATGCCGGGGAGACCCTGCTCGCCGACAGCCTCCCGCTGGCCTACACCGCACACACGCCCTGCTTCCGCTCCGAGGCGGGCTCTTACGGGCGGGACACCCGTGGACTGATCAGGGTCCACCAGTTCTCCAAGGTCGAGCTCGTGCGGTTCGTCGACGCGGAGCGCTCCGCCGAGGAACTGGAGATCTTGCTCGGCCATGCCGAGACCTGCCTGAGAGAACTGGGCCTGTCCTACCGCGTCGTGACCTTGGCCGCTGGCGACATCGGCTTTGCCGCGCAATACACCTACGACATCGAGGTGTGGCTGCCCGGCCAGCAGCGCTACCGCGAGATCTCCAGCGTCTCGGACTTCGGGGTGTTCCAGGCACGCAGGGCCGGCATCCGCGCCAAGACCAGGGACGGCAAGCGCGAGTTCATCGCCACCCTCAACGGCTCCGGCTTGCCGATCGGCCGCACGCTGGTGGCCATCCTGGAGCAGTACCAGCAGGCCGACGGCTCAGTCCGGATCCCCGACGTTCTGGTCCCGTATCTGGGCTACAACCGGATCAACCCCGACGGCACCGTGCCGTAACCGCCGGGTGAACGGCTCCTCTCCACAGTGGATGGTGTTGGCCATTGTGGACAGGGTCCGGGCGGGCGTGGCACCGTGAGGGGATGCGCGACCTGAACGCCACCTCAGCCGCCCTGCTCGGACTGCTGCACGATGGCCCGCGGACCGGGGGCCAGCTGGTCGCGGTCGCCGGCGAGCGGTTCGGGTCGTTCTTCAGCGTGACCCGCAGCCAGGTCTACCGCGAGCTGCCCGTGCTCACCGAGGCCGGCCTGCTCCGGCTCGGCAAGCGGGGAGCGCGGTCCAGCCAGCAGTACGTCATCACCGCCGCCGGCAAGCGGGCGTTCAAGTCCTGGTTGAACTCCACCTCAGGGCCGGACCATCTGCGCAGCCCGCTGATCCTGCGCCTGGTGCATGCCGGCCAGCTCACTGCCAAGCAACGTGCCAACCTGGTCAGCAGCGCCCGAGCCGACTACGTCGGGCATCTTGAGCAGGCCAGGGCGGAGGCGAAGGCGGCCACGGATCCCTACACCAAGGCCGCGGCGGACTTCACCGTGGCACACTGGCGCGCGGTGCTCAAGTTACTCGACGTTATCCCCACGGACTGAGCGGGCTGGGCGCGGGCGACTACCCTGGCTCGACGTGAACACCGACGTCGCCGCTGAGCTCAAGGACCTATCCGGCACCCTCGCCGGGATCGAGGCTGTGCTGGACATCGGCCGGTTGCGGGCCCAGGTGGCTGAGCTGGAGCAGCAGGCCGCCCGCCCCGACCTGTGGGATGACGTCGAGCACGCTCAGCAGGTCAACAGCAAGCTCGCGCACAAGCAGGGGGACCTGCGGCGGCTGCTCGGGCTGCGGCAGCGGCTGGAGGACGTGGAGGTCCTCTACAAGCTGGCCGAGGAGGGCGCCGACGAGGGCGCCCGCAGCGAGGCCGAGGCTGAGCGAAACCGGCTGGGCGCTGAGATCGCCTCGCTGGAGATCCGGACCCTGCTGGCCGGCGAGTACGACGAGCGGGACGCCCTGGTGACGATCCGGTCTGAGGCCGGCGGGGTGGACGCCGCGGACTTCGCCGAGATGCTGATGCGGATGTACCTGCGGTGGGCCGAGCGGCACGGTTACCCCACCGAGATCTACGACACCTCCTTCGCCGAGGAAGCCGGGATCAAGTCGGCTACCTTCGTAGTCAAGGCGCCGTTCGCCTACGGCACCCTGTCGGTGGAGCAGGGCACCCATCGGCTGGTCCGGATCTCACCGTTCGACAACCAGGGCCGCCGGCAGACCTCCTTCGCCGGTGTCGAGGTGCTGCCGGTGACCGCGACCACCGACCACGTCGACATCCCGGAGAACGAGATCCGCATCGACGTCTTCCGATCTTCCGGACCCGGCGGGCAGAGCGTCAACACCACCGACTCCGCGGTGCGCATCACGCACCTGCCCACCGGTATCGTGGTGTCCTGCCAGAACGAGAAATCGCAGATCCAGAACCGGGCCGCGGCGATGCGGGTGCTGCAGTCGCGGCTGCTGGAACGCAAGCGCCAGGAGCGGCAGGCGAAGCTGGACGCGCTCAAGGACGAGGGCAGCTCATGGGGCAACCAGATGCGCTCCTACGTGCTGCATCCCTACCAGATGGTCAAGGACCTGCGGACCGAGCATGAGGTGGGCAACCCCGACGCGGTGCTCGACGGGGACATCGACGGCTTTCTCGAGTCCGGTATCCGGTGGCGCCGCCAGCAGCAGACCGCTTAGCGCTTGCCCGAACCTTCGCGCCGACCCGCCGCCGGTTGCCGCGGATTATCCGGGCTGGATGAGTAGACTCGCGGCTCGTGATCCGACTCGAGCACGTCAGCAAGTCCTACAAGACTGCCACCAGGCCCGCGCTCGACAACGTGTCGGTCGAGGTGGACAAGGGCGAGTTCGTGTTCCTCATCGGACCGTCCGGGTCGGGAAAGTCCACTTTCCTGCGCCTGCTGCTGCGGGAGGAGGTAGCGAGCAAGGGTGACGTCTACGTGGCGAACTGGAACCTCAGCAAGCTTTCCCAGCGCCGTATCCCGCAGCTGCGGCAGCGGGTCGGCTGCGTGTTCCAGGATTTCCGGCTGCTGACCAACAAGACCGTCTCCGAGAACGTCGGGTTTGCCCTTGAGGTCATCGGCAAACCCCGGCACACCATCCGCAAGGTGGTGCCCGAGGTGCTTGAGCTGGTCGGCTTGGAGGGCAAGGCGGACCGGATGCCGCACGAGCTGTCCGGCGGGGAGCAGCAGCGGGTGGCGATCGCCAGGGCCTTCGTGAACCGGCCGCTGCTGCTGCTGGCCGACGAGCCCACCGGGAACCTGGACCCCGACATCAGCCAGGACATCATGCTGTTGCTGGAACGGATCAACCGGACCGGCACCACGGTACTGATGGCCACCCATGACCACTCGATCGTCGACTCGATGCGCCGCCGCGTCGTGGAGCTCCATCTCGGGCAACTGGTCCGGGACGACAGCCGCGGCGTGTACGGTGTCGGCCACTGAGACAAGGAATGTCCACTTCTGATGCGCGCCAGCTTCCTGTTCAACGAGGTGGCCACCGGCCTGCGCCGCAACGTCACCATGACCGTGGCGATGATCCTCACCACGGCGATCTCACTGGGCCTGCTGGGCTGCGGCCTGCTCGTGGTCCGCACCATCGACCGGATGCAGCAGGACTACCAGCAGCGCACCGAGACCGTGGTGTACCTCAGCGCCGACATCAGCGCGAACGACCCCGCCTGCACCTCGAGTACCTGCTCGGCCCTGCGCGGCCAGCTGGAGGCCACGTCAGGCGTGCAGTCAGTGGAGTTCGAGAGCAGGCAGGCCGCCTACACCCGATTCCAGCGGATCTTCGAGGGCCAGCCGGAGCTGCTGCAGCTCGCCAGGCCCGAGGCGCTCCCGGCGTCGCTGCGGGTCCAGCTGGCCGATCCGGCACGGATGCCCCCCATCGCCAAGACGTTCACCGGGCGCCCCGGCGTGGACCGGGTCAAAGACCAGGGTGAGTACCTCCAGCGGCTGTTCCAGGCACTCAACGGGCTGCGCAACGGGACCTTGGGGGTCGCGCTGATTCAAGGCCTCGCGGCGCTGCTGCTGATCTCCAACACCATCCAGGTGTCGGCGTTCACCCGGCGCACCGAAGTCGGCGTCATGCGCCTCACCGGCGCTACCCGCTGGTACACCCAGCTTCCCTTCCTCCTCGAAGCGGTGGTCGCCGGGGTGATCGGTGGCGTGCTGGCCATCGCGGGTCTGATGCTCGGCAAGGCTGCCGTCATCGACCAGGTGTTCTCCAGCGTGTTCGAGGCCGGGCTGGTGCCCCGGCTGGCCTACGCCGACATCGTCACGATCGCGCCTATCGTGCTGCTCGTGGGTGCCGTGGTCGCCGCGTTGACCGGTTACGTGACGCTGCGCTTCTACGTGCGAACGTAGCGCCGCTTGTGAGTGGCATTCAGTGTTATAGCTCGCAACGCCACTCACAAGGCAACCGAAGGGAGCCATAGCTCCATGACCAAGGAACGCGGCCGCAAAGTGATCGTGTCGAACCGGCGGGCCCGGCACGACTACGAGATCATGGACACCTACGAGGCGGGCATCGTGCTCGTCGGCACGGAGGTCAAGTCACTGCGGGTCGGCCGAGCCTCGCTGGCTGACGCCTACGCCAGCGTCGACGACGGCGAGGTGTGGCTGCGTGGCCTGCACATCCCGGAGTACGGCCAGGGGAGCTGGACCAACCACGAGCCTCGGCGGACCCGCAAGCTGCTGCTGCACCGCAAGGAGATCGTCCGGCTGATCGGCAAGACCAGGGAGAGCGGGCTGTCGCTGGTGCCGCTGTCGATGTACTTCTCCGACGGCAAAGTGAAGGTGGAGATCGCGCTGGGCCGCGGCAAGCGGTCCTATGACAAGCGGGCTGACCTGGCCAAGCGTGACGCGAACCGCGAGATGCAGCGGGCCATGGGGCGGCGGATCAAGGGCATGGGGTGAGCCGGGGATGAGCGTCGGCCGCTCAGGCGTTACTCTGGAGAAGTTGTCCAGCCCGACTAGGGGGTGAACGGTTTCGACTCCGGACGTTGAGTCAGTGGGAAGCGTGCCGGTGCAGGCGAGAGACCACCGTAAGCGTCATCGCACCCAGATAAGCGCCGACGTTAGTCAGCGCGACGTCGCCCTCGCCGCCTGAGCGAGGAGTGATGTCTGTCGGACCGGGGGCGTCCCCGCCCCGGACCCCGGCATCAGCTAGGGGACTTACCGCCAGGCCCGGTCGCGGGGCCTGGACGGGACACCTACAGCGACTGGGATCGTCACACCGGCTGGTCCGCATGATCGGTGGATCCAAGTAGAGGCGTAGCGGACTGCGCACGGAGAAGCCCTGACGAGGCGACGGAGGACCCGGGTTCGATTCCCGGCACCTCCACCATGGCGGCCTTACTCGCACTCTGACCCGCAAGGGCACAGGCGAGGAGGCCGCCGAGATGCTGTGTGGCGACTTCCTCTGGCGTTCTTGCGGCTGAGAGGGTCTGTGGCGTCTTGGTGCCTGCTGTGGTTCTGGTGGCGTGTATGAGGCTGGCGAAGGGCTCTGAGAGCGTTGCCGTGGTCGCGGTTGGCCGGCGGTCGGTGCTGTCGAGGTAGAGCCGGGTGAAGATTGCTTTGTTGAGCATCTTGCGGGTCTCGTCGGTGGCTGCGTCGTAGAGGTCGCGTGGCTGGTCGAGGAGTTCGAGTGCGGCGAGGAGAACTGCGCGGCCGGGCTCGAGGTCGTCGATGGTTCCTTTGAGTTGGTGGGTGATGCGTTGTTTGCTTTCTCTCACTGTCTGTAGTCGTGCTTTGATTTTGTCTTGTGGCCATTCGGGGTCGCCGATGAGGTCAAGGAAGCGGTCTTCCTGGCGGTCGAGTTCGGTGAGTTGCGCACGCAGTAAGGCGCGAAGGTTGGTCGTCGTCTGTTGTGAATCCTCTGCTGTGGAGGCGGCAAGATTTTCGAGTGCTTTACGGTGTTGTTCGGAGATGCTGATTTGGCTGTAGTGTTCTGTGACGGCGTGTTCGACTTTGTGGAGGGGCAGCGCGGGTAGGTCGCAGTCGGCTTCTTGGACGCCGCGGCAGATGTAGTAGAAGTAACGTTGGCCGGTTTTGCTGGTGCTGGGTCGGAGGATGAGTCGGCGGTGGCATCGGGTGCACCAGATGGTGCCTTTGAGGTAGTGGTCGTGGACGCGTTCGCGGGTTCCGGCGTTGCGTTCGGTGTAGAGCACTTTCTGCACTTTGTCGTAGAGTTCGCGGGTGATGAGCGGTTCGTGTCGGCCGGGGTACTCGATGCCGTCGTAGGTGACGTGGCCGAGGTAGTACCGGTCGCGGAGCATGTTGCCGAGGCTGTGGAGGGAGATCGGTCCGGGGCCGTAGCGGCGGTTGCCCTTGGTGTGTAAGCCGGCGTCGGTGAGAGCGTCTCGCAGTTCGCGGAACGTGTAGTTCCCGGTGGCGTATAGCTCGAATGCCATCGTGACGAACGGGGCGCGTTCGGGGTCGACGTCGACGGTGCGGACCTCTCGACCTTCGTAGTTGATGCGGACGTTCTTATACCCGATCTTCGCGACGCCGAGCGTGCCGCCATTTTTGGCTTTCTGGCCCATCTTGTATTTGATGTCTTCACCGGACACCAGGACTTGGTATTCGTTGAAGACGGCGATCATGCCGTGCATGGCGCGTCCGGCGGGGCTGGCGTCGAGATTCTTCTCTGTGCTTGAGATGAGCGTCACGCCGAGCTTCTCGAGTGTCATCATCATGACCGCGTCGTCGTACCGGTTGCGGGCGAAGCGGGAGAGAGCGTAGACGATGACATAGCGAACGTTCGAGTTGGCCTTGAGGTAGGCGATCATTTCTCGGAAGGCGTCGCGGTGCTCGATCGACTTCGCGGACTTGCCGGGGTCGGTGAACTCGTGGACGATGACGGCGCCGAGTTCCTTCGCGCGCGTGGTGATGGCCTTGCGTTGGGCGGGAAGTGAGATGCCTTCGGGGTTGAAATCCGTCTCTACCTGCCCGAGTGACGAGACGCGGAGATAGCCGACGGCATCGGACCGGGCATCTGGTGGCTGTTGTGTCACTCTGCGGTTCTCCCTTCCCCTTGGTCGCGCACGACGTGGATCTGAACATGGCTTGCCTGTTCACATCATAGCTGCATGCGCCTGGTCGGCACGGATGCGCGAGTCCCACCCAGACACGGTCGGCCCGGCGCTGGTCACGGCTGCTGCAGCTGGCGGACTAACTCGGCGGCACGGTCTAAGTCCGCTAACAGATGGTCGAGCAGGTCACGGCGCGCAGCGCGCGACTGGACCTCGACCGAGTCGGGCACGAGTCTGGTGCTGTACCTGGCGAGACCCCGAAGGTGCCCGCCGAGCCGGTCGAACTCCTCAAGCCGGAGCCGCCGCAGGGCGGGTCTGGCGTGGGCGTGCTCCCACTCGGTGAGAGCCCGCTGTTCGGCGTCCTCATCGAAAGACCCTGTTGTGGTGGGGTAGCGGGTCGTGCCGGCCCATCCACAAGTACACGCGGCGACCACCTGGCCGATCATCCGGGGTTCGGTCTCGTCGCTATGGGTGCTGGTGATCGAGTCGTCATCGAGCACCTGGGCGGGGTAGCCCTCGTGGGCGTAGCACCCATCGCCATAGCTGGTCAGCAGCGTGCCCATCAGCAGCTCTGCTGCGTTGTCGGAGTGTCGTGCCTGTTCAGGGGTGGTCGCCGTTCGGGGTGTGTGTCGAGGTGGTAGCTTATGATGACCAGGGCTTGTGCGATGAGGTCGAGGTCCGGGTTGGGCATGGGGTCTCCGGTGACGGTGATGCGGTGTTGTTGTCCTTTCGGTCGGGATGGTGTGGCGGCGTGGCGTCGCCGCCGCTGTCGGGTGATCTCTGGTTCCTCCTTCCGTACGGGGGGTAGGTAGTGGTGGTTTCGTCCACGTGGACGTCCATGCCTCGCGCGCGCCTGCGCGCGTAGGGCGTCCGTGCGCTGTGGACGTCCACGTGGACGATCGGTCACGTCATCTCGTCGTCGCGGTCGTCGTCTGTGTGGCTGGCGGCGACCCAGCGTCCGCGGCTGACTTGTACGGCGCGTCCGGTGCTGGCGTGCTCGTGTAGCCGGGCGTAGATCCAGCTGCGGCTCATTCCGGTTGCGGTCATGAGT
>JBOHFT010000105.1:0-15116 GCA_050699815.1 Pseudonocardiaceae bacterium
CACCCCGAGCGGTTCAGCCACCGGCCCCAGCCACCACACCTGCCCGAGCAGGTGTGGATCAACCAACCCACCCAGAACGAGCCAACCCAGTAAGATCCACTGTCTCATTTGACTTGACAGCTACCGATGCGCTCCAGCACCCACACGTCCCGCACCCGACGGCCCTTGAGGATTTCGCACACCTCCGACTGCGACTGACCGGTCAGGTGCGCGATCCGCCGCTGACTCACACCCAAGCGTCCGAGGAGCCGATAGACGGCGGCGATGTCCCGAGCAGTCAGGGCGGCGCGCATCTCCTCGCTGTCGAAGAACTCGGGCTCGATCGGACCCACCGGTGACCACCTCAATCTCTGGGTGTGGAGGCACCTGGTGCCGGGGTTCGGGGGGCTGCACGCGGGTAAGCAGTCGTTGCTTTTGCCCGCGCCCGCCGCCTCTCTCATGGGTTGATCGCGGCGGCCCGGCACCAGATGCAGGACGCACTGTGGCAGCTGGGGCCACAGTGGCGGTAGAGGGCGGCCCGCCTAGAAGGCTGCCACCTCCGCTGCCACCCTCTAGGGTTGGCGGCCATGACGGTCGATACGGGGGAGCTGGCGGCTGACCGGGTGCGGCTGAGGACCTTGCGGCGGAGCCTCGGTCTGCGCCTGGTCACCTACCGCAACGCGGCCGGGGTCTCGCAACCCGAGTTGGCTCAGGCTCTCGGTCGGACCCGGACCACGATCTCGAAGGTCGAGCACGGCACCCGCGGAATGCCCGAGGAGCAGTGGAAGATCACCGATGAGGTGTGCCGCGCTGACGGTGCCCTGGTGAGCGAGCACGCCACACTGGCCCAGGCCGAACAGGACTACCGTGGTCGGTGGCGCACCCAGCAGCGCCAGGCACGGCAAGCGGCGGCGCAGGCCAGCGCGGATGCCCTCCTGGCTTCACCCGCACCCTTGCCTGCCGCGCGGGAGCGTGGCCAGGTGGGTGGGCGCGGCGCGTGGCCGGAGACGATGGGTGTGGGCAGTGAGTTGGCCGAGGAGTTAATGCGGGAGGTGGTCGCGACATTGGCGCGGTCCCTGGGTCGTCGCGAGGCGCTGCGGGTCGCCAAGTGGGCGCTGGGAGCCCTGGGCCTGGCTGGCCTGGACGCTGACGAGTGCACCCGGGTGGCGCAGGCTGTGGACGCTCCGCACCGGGTAGACCCGCATGTGGTGAATAATCTGGCGACCACGCTGGCCCATTGCAGGCGTCAAGAAGACACGCTCGGGCCGTGTGAGGTGCTGGATTCGGTCGTCGCGCAGCATGGGATCGTGCGCCGCCTGCTTAAGGGTGGCTGTCCGGAGGGATTGCGCAGGCATCTGCGCACCGTGGATAGCACCATGGCAGCCACGATTAGTGGCTACCTCATCAGCATGAACCAGCTTGACGGGGCTAGATGGTACTTCGAGCGTGCCCGCCAAGCCGGTCACGATGCCCGCAATCCGGCGTGTGCGGCCTACGCGGCGGCCTGGGCAACCCGTGCGGCAATCCTGCGTGGCGACACGCCCACCGCTCTGGACACCGCCGCCGCCGCGCGGAGCCTGGCGGCGCGCACCGACGACGCTCAACTCAAAGCCTTCGTTGAGCAGATGGCCGCCGGCGCCTACGCCCTAGACGGCCAATACGGACCGTATATGGCGGCGTGTGAGCGAGCCGGGGGATTCCTCGCCAGTGGGAACGGGCGCGCCCCGAGTTCGCTGGCATACTGGATCCACGAGGGCATGCTGGACAGTCTTCGCAGCGAATTTCTATCATTGCTGGGCAAACCAAGCCAAGCCGTCGAAGCCGCAACCAATGCCCTAGCACGGTTGGATCACACCCCTTATGCGCACAACTACGCGCACTGTGAGGTGAAACTGGGCAACGCGCTCGTGCTGTCCAAGGAAATCCCCGAAGCCGCGCGGGTGCTCGGTGACGCGGCCAGCTTCGCAAACCTCTCACCACGAATCACAGCGGAACTCCACGCCACCCGAGCCCTGATGCAACCCTGGGAAAACACCCAAGCCGTCACCACACTCGATGCCAAGCTGCAAACATATGGACTCATGCCCACCGCCGCGTTGCTCTGGCGGCCCGGGAGTTCCGGTCCGAGTAGCTGAACGGCCGTGACTCCTGGTAGTGGTTGTCGCCGTATCCGGGCGTGTGTTGAAGATCGTTCAGCTTGTCTCCCATGGGGTGAGCGGGGTGATGAAGTCCAGGCGGGTACGGTCTGCGGGGTATTCGGCGTCTGAGATTTCCACGCGCCGCCCGTGCTGGTCGAGGGAGATTCGCCGGCAGCGCAGCATGGGTACACCGGGGTGGAGGTCCCACAGCTGGGCTATGACAGTTGATGGCATGTGTGCCGTGACTTGGTCGATGATTGTCATGATTTCGATGCCCACTGTGGAGAGTTGGTGCTGGGTTCCGCCGGGCCAGGGTTCGTTGGCTGGGTCACACAAGGCCGGGCTGTCGCGGATGTATGTCTCGGGGATGTGGGACACGCTCCAGGCTTCCCGCCGTCCGGTCACGGGATCCACCAGCTCCCATTCCCGCCGGAGGACCCGGGTCCCTTCGTCGACCTTCAGCCCCACGCCGACATCCGTATCAGCGGGGACCACGTCGTATGTCGGGCGGAAGATCAGATCTTCGATCTTGGTCTTGGATTCGATTTCGGCGGTACCCACGCGGGCACGCTGCGCTTCCGACTTCAGCACCATGTCCTTCTCTTCCTGGTGCCGGGTGGAAGACCTGATCACCTGCCGGGGCGGGATGCGGACCACCGGGGCCTTGCCCCGTCCGCCAGTGATGAGGCCCTGCTGCTTGAGCAGCTCGATCGCTGAGCGGACCGGGTTGAGTGAACACGCCCACTGCTGCGCGAGTTCCTGGAGTGTCGGCAGCGAGTCGCCGGGTCTGAGTTCGCCGTGTGTGATCTTCAGGCGCAGGTCGTCGGCGATGCGGATCTGAAGCGGCGCTGGCACGGAGGTGAGTTCGGGTTCCACGCCACGAGGCTAGACTGTTCGCAGGTTTGCAGGCAAATCACTATGCGGGGAAATGTCCGCGTGCGCACGGAGTCACCTTGGACGGTCCGTTCTATCCACTTGTATGGTTTTTCTTCGCGTGGAGTGGGCCGACTTCAATAAGCGCATTGACACCGCCATCGGAGCGGATTGAACGTTCCGGATTGATATACAACCCGGTCCGCTTAATCGCGACGATTCGTTGAAGAGCGATGCGTCGGCCCGCTGCACTCCAATTGCTCCATTCTTGCGTCCGATGTGTCTGCTCTGCGTGATGCCGGTACAACCATGTCACGGTTGGCTCGTTGTAACCGTTGGTGAGTTCCGATAGCGCCGCGAACATCGCCACATCATCGTCAGCGGGAGAAGCAACCCACCCGCCCAGCGCGCGCAAGTGGTCGGTTCGTATCATCAATCCAGCGCAATGGATCGGCCAGTTTCCGCCATGGTCAGTCGCCCACGCGTTGACGCGACCGGCGAGGAGAACACCGTACGGCAATGCGGATTGATACGCCACACGGGTGCCATCGGGCGTGAGGTCGTCCGCCTGACCGATCGCCCAATGGATCGGGTAATCAACAAACCTCGACACCAGGGTGGCAAGTGCGCCCGGCAGTAGCACGTCGTCATGGTCGAGCACCTGGACAAGATCGCCGATCGCCCTGGATAATCCAAGATTGCGGGTCTGGGACAAGCCTAAACGTGTATTGTTGGCCTGGTATCGTACGTAGGGCAACTCATCCACATGATCGGCAAGCCTGGGGTCAACGCCGTCCTCTTGCACGATCCACTCCAGACGCCAGCCAGTCGGCAGTATCTGTTCCCGTACGCTAGCGATGGTCTCCGGCAGGTATTTCGCGGTTGGCGCGTACGCGGCGGTCAGTATCGAGACAGTCGGCATGATACCCCCACATCACATAGGTGCCCGCAGGTCACCAGGGCTCCAAAAGCGTAGTATAGCGTAGCTCGGTTCGGTCAGCCGGAAAATCAGCATCGGAGACTTCAACCACGTGATCTTGCGTATCAATTGATATGCACCGTACGCGGAGGAGCGGCACGCCAGCGTCGAGATCCCATTGCCTCGCTTCGGCGGTTGTCGGCATCAAGGACGTGACAACATCGACCACGCTGGCAATCTCGATCCCGACCGTGGAGAGCTGGTGTTGAGTGCCGCCCGGCCACGGTTCGTTCTTCGAGTCCAGGAGGTCGAGGTTGGCTCTGATCAAAGCGTACCGAACGTACGACACGCTCCATGCTTGTCGTCGCCTCGATCGAGGATCGGACATCTCGTAGACGCGCCGGAGCAGACTCGTGCCAGGGCTGACGTTGAATACCCCAGCAAGGTCACCATGAGCCTCGATCGCGTCATACCTGGCACTGAACACCAGCTGACCCGGCCTAACTCCCATATCGGCGACACCAGCGGTCCGCCGCTCAGTATCAGACGCGCGAACCAGGTCCTTCCCCGCCTGATGACGCCCTGACGAACGGACGATGCGACGGACCGGTGCTCGCACGACGGGCGGCTTGCCCTGCCCGGTAGTGATCAAACCCTGTTGCTTGAGGAGCGCGACGGCCTCCCGCGCCGGGTTGGCCGAGCAGCGCCACCGCTCGCACAGCTCTTCCAGTGTGGGGAGGGAGTCACCCGCAGCAAGCTCCCCGCGCTCGATCCGCATCCGGATGTCATCCGCGATCCGGAGCTTGAGGGGGCCGACGACGGCCGTTGGTTGAGGGTTCACACCCCCACCGTACAGCATGTTTGCGGGTTTGCAGGCAAACATATTGCGCTCTGGCTTGCCGTGCTGTAGCGTCCGTCCACATCGCAGGTTTGAATACAAACATTCAAACCTGCGATGTGGACGGACTAGCAATGGAGGCACGAAGACATGCTGCACGGATCGGTACCACGCTCGATCGTCCGGTCACTGGCCGGTAGTCCGGTCGAGCCGAACTACGCACCGGATGGCCTGACCGAACAGACGATCGATGGCCTGCTTGACGAACTCGGATGCCGGGTTGTGGTCCCCGACGCGCCAACACGGCCGGTATGGCTCGTGGCAGGCGTGACTGAGATGCGCCGGGAACGCCGATGGACTCGGCAGGAAGCCATCGCTGCCGCACTGCTGCTGGCGGGTACGGGTGCCGGTGCCAGCGCGGGGGAGGTGGCGTGATGGGCGAGCCCTTGGTGCCACTGGACCGGGAGCCGGTCAGTGTGCACGCCCCGTTCGTCTCCTACCCCAGTGGTGGGTATCGCCACGAGCCCGTCGAGGAGCGGCGGGCGGCGCTGTTGGCGGCGCTGGATGGGGTGGTGCTGGGTGTGTATGACGACCGCATTGTGCGCTGGCTGGCGGGGTGGGATGTGCCCGTCGTCGCGGCGCTGGTGTCGCTGCTGTGCCGTGCCCGCCACACCGCCGCCCACCGGGGTGGGGGTGAGCCCCGGTGAACCACGCGCCTGTGGTGGTGGGGTTGGTGGTGTTGGCCGGGCTGGGTGCGATAGCGGCGTTTCGCAGTGGTGCCCGGGGTGCGTACAAGGTCGCCCGCCACACCCAGGAAGTCACTCGGATGGGCGGCAACCTCGCCCGAGCACTGGGCACGACCGCAGTGATCGTCGGAATCCAGTGGGTGGTCGTGGCCTACACCACCGACTTCCGCGCGTGGGCCGTGGCGCTGGGCGTGCCGGCGCTGTTCGCGGGCAGCGTGATCGCTCGCTTGTTCTCGGTGACCGAGATCGTGCACGGCGGCAAGGGGGCCCGGCGATGAGCACCCCCACTGCCCACCACACCACGATCCGGATCGAAACTGAGGGGAGGGCCGCGTGATGAATCCTGAACAACCCGATGCGAGCGACAACGCCCAGCTTGGCGAGGGCAGCACGCAGCCGCCGGTCGGCGCCGACCAGTCACAGCCTAATGCCGCGCCGGACTCGGGGCAGGAGGGCAAGGTCATCCCGTTCCCCGCCCCGCCCGGTGGACAGCTGCAACGGGCACCGGAGGTGCTGGAAGGGGAGCTGCTCAGCGAGCGGGACTATGCCCGGCGGTCGATGCCGATGGTGTTGCCACTGTGGTTGGGTTCCCGGGAGACCGCGCGGGCCACAGCGCGGTGGGCTGTGGAGTACGCCGGGCGGCACGTGGCCTTCCACGCCTGGCGCGCCCCCGTCTACGGGTTGGCGCTGTCGTGGTGGACTTTGCGTGGTGCCGCGCGGGCTATCACTGCCGGGTTCGGGTGGGTGAGTGTGCGGGGTGAGTACCGGCCGTTGATCACCGCCGCTCGTGAGGCCAAGCGGTGGGATCTGGTGCGGGATTTGATCGGCGAGCGGCGGGCGCTGGCCCGGGTCCGGATCAAGACCACCGCCTGGCTGTCGCTGTCCGGGGGATCGGCCGGGGTCGCCGGGTTCGTCATCGTGGGACCGGGGTTCATGTGGTGGGCGTTGGCCGGGGCCGGGGTGGGCGCACTATGGCTCGGCCGCCCCCGCACCGCCTCGGTGCTGCCGGTGGGCCCGGTGTTACCGGTGGCGTTGGAGCTGTCGGCGGACATGCTCACCGACGCCCTGCGCGCCGCTGGGCTGGTCAAAAACGATGCCACACCCCAACTCGTCACCCCACCCCTGCGGGATGGAAACGGGTGGGCGGTGACCCTGGATCTGCCCCGGGGTGGTGGGAAGACCGCCGCTGACGTGATCGCCAAACGGGACACGGTGGCGGCTGAGCTGGGGGTGGATGAGATCCAGGTCATCATGACCCGAGTCCGGGCCGCCGCCGGGGGCCACGCTGGGCGCCTGTCGGTGTGGGTCGCTGACGATGACCCGTACCTGGGGACACCGAACCCGTCGCCGTTGAGCACGGCGGAGCAGTTCTCGGTGTGGGACCCGATCCCCTTCGGCCAGGACGCCCGAGGACGGCGGATCCTGCTGCTCTTGATGTGGCAGTCCATGTTCTTTGGGGGCCTGCCCCGGCGGGGCAAGACCTTCGCCCAACGGCTGCCCTCCGCTGCGGGGGTCCTGGACGCCTATGTGCGGCATTACGTCGCGGATGGCAAGGGTGGGGCGGACTGGCGCCCCATGCGCGGCGTGGCCCACCGCCTCGTCATCGGCGCCGAAGACGACGCCATCGAACAGTTCCTCGCCATGTTGGATGAACTCATCACCGAGATGGGACGGAGGTTCGCGGTGCTCGGCACTCTGCCGACGTCGGTGTGTCCGGAGGGCAAGCTGACTCCGGAGATCAGCCGCCGCCACGGCATGCCCGTCATCTTCATCACCATCGACGAACTCCAGGAGTACCTCTCCGCCATGCCCGGCCCCCTCAAGGAGGAGACCGTGGAGAAACTCGCTCGGCTGGCCCGACGCGCTCCGGCGGCGGGGTTCATCCTCAACGCCGCCTCCCAGCGCCCCGACGCCGACAGTGTGCCCGCGAAACTGCGGGAGATCATCACCTACCGGTACTGCACCCAGGTCGTCGACCGCACCTCCTCCGACATGGTCCTCGGCAAAGGAAAAGCCGCCCAAGGCGCCGACGCCTCCATCCTCTCCGAAGACCACAAAGGCGTCGGAGTCCTGGTCACCGGTCCGGGGTCGTTCGAGATCGTCCGCTGCGACTACATGGACCTGCCCACCTTCGCCACCGTGTGCGCCCACGGGCGGGCGCTGCGGGTTGCGGCGGGCACGTTGACCGGGGACGCGGCCAGTGACACCGTGGCCGCCGCCGAAGCCGCCGGGGTGCAGATCCCGGCGGTGCTGGCGGATGTGCTGTACGCGATGCACGGGGTGGAGCGGATGCACACCAGCACCCTGCTCGCCAGGTTGGTCAACATGGATGAGGACGGCTACGGGGACTACACGCCAGAGCGGCTGGCGGAGGAACTCGAACGCGCTGGAGTCCAACGCTCCGGGCGGCAGGTCAAAGTCGAGGGGATCAACCTCGCCGGCTACCGCCGCGCCGACCTCGAAGCCGCCGTGCCCGCCGGGGCCACCTTGCCGACCACGCCTCAACCGGTCACGGTCAGTGACGGGTAGAGGGGGAGGGGTCTACCGGTAGCACTGCACGACCCCCCGCTACCCGCACCCGCCCGCGCACCGGTGGGTAGTGGGGGGCCGCTACCCCGGTAGACCCCCCGGGTAGCGGCCCGCGACCAGCACGGTAGCGGGGGGTAGACCCCCCACGGCCTAGCCAGCCCACACCCCGTTTCCCACCCATTCCACACGACCTTCCCGGCGCCAGCTCTGGTGTCCGGGACCGATCCCGCACGCCCACACACGACTACCCACAGTAATCAGAGAGGTGCTCGGCACATGACCACGCTTGACGACCCGACCACGGCCTCGGCCGTGGACGCCATCCGCCACAGCCTGCGCGGGTGGGCGCTGCACTTCGCCGCACGGGGCTGGCACGTCTTCCCGATCACGCCCGGTGCGAAGAGGCCACCAGCCATTACCCGGTGGGAGACCCGGGCCAGCACCGACCCCGACCAGATCACCCACTGGTGGCGCCACACCCCGTACTCCATCGGCATCGCCACCGGCCCGTCCCGGTTGGTGGTCATCGACCTCGACACCGCCAAACCAGGCGAGACCGTGCCCGACCGGTGGGCAACCTTGGACATCGGCTCCGGCGTTGGGGTGCTGCGGGCACTGGCCCGCCAGCACGGCACCACCGTCACCCCGACCTACGCAGCGTCCACTCCGTCGGGGGGCTGGCACCTGTACTACACCGCCCCAGCTGGGACGGCGCTGCGCAATACCCATGACAGGATCGGGTGGAAGATCGACACCCGGGCCCACGGGGGGTACGTCGTCGCGCCCGGCAGCCCGGTGCCCCCGAGTGGGTACGAGCTGATCGACGACCGGGATCCCGTCGAGCTGCCCGGCTGGTTGGACCAGGCCCTCACCCCCACGCCGCCCACGGTCATCTCAGCGCCCGCTCACACGGTGACGACCAACCCCGGCGGATACGCCTGCGCCGCCGTGCGGGGCGAGTGCCACCGGGTCCGCTCGGCACCGCGAGGGCAGCACAACGCGGTGCTGTGTCGCGCCGCCTACGCCCTGGGCCAACTCATCGGCGCCGACCTACTCGGCGAAGCCGCCGCGCGGGCCGAACTCACCGCCGCCGCCAGTGCTCTGATCAGCGCCGACTGCGACTGCACACCCCGTGAAATCGCCCGCGTCATCACCGCCGGACTCGCGGCCGGGGCGCGAAACCCGCGCCGCATCGTCCCCCGTACCAGCTACCAGGGGGCGGCATGAGACCCGACATCGGTACCGCGCTGACCACGATCGACGCCGCCATTGGTGGCCGCGAGTGCCAGCACTGCGGGCAGCCTGTCGGCGTGTCGCCCTCGCCGGATTTCTGCTCCGAGGGTTGTCAGCAGACCTGGCACGAACAGCACGCCGCCACGCCAGGGGCCGTGCCCGGGAGCACACCAGCCCGGCCGCTGGACTGGTTGGGGCAACCGCAACCCGGGACCATCGTGCGGGCTGGTCATGACGTGCTCGATGACGTGGCCGCGTTCGTGGCGCGGTTCTCGGTGTTCCCCTCCGAGCACTGCGCGCCGACCCTGGCGCTGTGGTACGCCCACACCCACGCCAGTGAGCAGTTCTACGTCACCCCCCGGCTGATCCTCGACTCCGCCGAACCCGGCTCCGGCAAAACCAGGGTCCTCGAAGTCGCCCAATACCTCGTCCGAGCACCCGAGATGACAATATCCGCAACCCCAGCCGCATTATTCCGACTGGTATCGATGGGACCGATCACGATTCTGTTCGATGAGGTAGACGCGATCTTCAACCCGAAAAACGGGGGAAACAACGAAGACCTTCGGGGATTGCTCAACGCCGGGTACAAGCGGTCAGCCACCATCGCCCGCTGCGTCGGCGACGCCAAAAACATGAAAGTCGAGCGCTTCCCCGTCTACGCGCCCGCCGCGCTCGCCGGGATCGCCGGAGCCATGCCCACCACCATCACTACCCGCGCCATCACCATCCACATGCGCCGCCGCCGCACCGACGAACCCGTCGAACCCTTCCGAGAACGCCAGATATCACAAGAAGCGAAACCCCTCCGGGAGAAACTCGCCGCATGGATCGACTCGGTAAGCACCCGCCTCGGCGAGGCAACGCCACAGATGCCCCAGGGAGTCACCGACCGACCCGCCGAGATCTGGGAACCACTCCTCGCTATCGCCGACGCCGCAGGCGGGCACTGGCCCACCACCGCGCGGGCCGCCTGCCGACACTTCGTCCTCGACACCGGACCTCAACTGACCTCACTCGGTGTCCGACTCCTCGCCGACCTCCACGAGCTCTTCACCCGAGCTGGCACGGACAGGATGCGCACCACCGACATCCTCCCCGCCCTGTGCGGCCTCGAAGAATCACCATGGGGCGACCTCGACGGCAAACCCCTCGACGCCCGCCGACTCGCTCGACTCCTCGACCGCTTCGGAGTCAAACCCGGCCCTTTCAAGCTCAACGGTGAGCCCATGAAGGGCTACCAGACCACCGGGGACCACGGCCTGCTCGACGCCTGGGGTCGCTACCTCCCCGAACGCCCCGCCCCCCTCGGTTACTGCGGTTACTCCGGTTACCCCGCAGGTCACACGGTTACCGATCCCCACCCGGTAACCGACGCATCGGTTACCCCACCCCCACCGGTAACCGATGCATCGGTTACCGCCAACCCCTCGGTTACCCCTCTGACCAGCCAAGTAACCGCAGTAACCGACGTAACCGCACCAACCAGCCCCACCCCAGGAGGACCGCGACCGTGAGCACCCCACGCACTAGGCCCCCCTGCCCCGTTGCCCCGGGGGACGACGCTCTGGCCAGGGAGGACGCCGTGGTGCCGCCTGTGGTGCCCGTACGGCACCTTTACCGCATCCCCGACGCAATGCTGCTGCTGTCCATGAGCCGGTCAGTCATCTACGAGCAAATCCGGGCTGGTCGGCTCCGGACTGTTAACCAGGGCCGGTGCCGACTCGTTCCGAAAGCGGCCATCGACGAATACGTCAACTTGCTCATCCGTGAAGCGGAGGGGGCCGAATATGACCAAGCGTCGTAGTCGGGGAGACGGCGGACTTCGTTGGGACGAGGCACGAGAGCGTTGGATCGCGGAAGTGACGATCGGCTATACTCCAAGCGGAAAGCGGATCGTCCGGAAGGGTAGCGGCAAGACGAAGACCGCCGCGAAAGAGAAGCTAAAAGAAATTCTTCGTGACCATGAAGACGGTGTGACTCTGGCTGCGGGGAAAGGCTACACGGTCGCCCATGCGGTGGAGGATTGGCTGGCCGGTTACGTGCTTAGCGGGCGTGGCACGAACACTATCCGGACGGTGCGCTTGCTGGTTTACAACCACATCGTGCCCCAGCTGGGCGCCCGAAAGTTGGTCGACCTGACCCCGGACGATGTGGACAGGTGGCTCGCCGACAAGTCGGTGACCATGGTCACGTCAACTCTGCGCAATCTTATGTCGATCCTTCGGCGGGCGATCACCAGGGCGCAGGCGCGCGACCGAGTAAAGCGAAACGTGGTCCTGCTCTGTGATTGCCCGGTCGGAAAGGGAAAAGGTAGGCTATCGAAAGCGCTCACGATGACACAGGCTGAGTCCGTGCTTTCGGTGGCAGAAGGGTCCGGCATGCGTGGTTACGTCGTTGTCGCGTTGCTGACGGGCGCGCGAACTGAGGAACTCCGAGCCCTCACCTGGGATCACGTGGACCTAGAGGGAGATCCCTCCGCGTCACCCCGCGTGCCGCCCAACGTGAAGGTGTGGAGGTCCGTCCGCGCGGGAGGCGACACGAAGACTCGAAAGTCGCGACGGTCGCTCGCGCTCCCGCAACGCGCCGTGGACGCCTTGAAGGCGCACAAGGCGGCCCAGGACGCCGCGCGCAAGGCTGCGGGGAAGCTCTGGCGGGACCACGGCCTTGTGTTCCCCACGATGGTCGGGACTCCGCAGGATGACGCCAACGTGCGACGTGACTTCCGTCGCGTCATCGAGGCGGCCGGTCTCGTGGCGAAGGAGTGGACCCCGCGCGAGCTACGGCACAGCTTCGTCTCGCTGCTGTCTGACGGCGGCATGCCCATCGAGCAGATCTCACGTCTGGTGGGGCACAGCGGGACGTCGGTGACCGAGCTGGTCTACCGGAAACAGATCCGCCCTGTCGTGGAGGATGGAGCGGTGGCGATGGACCGCCTGTTCCCCACATGAGGCCGCGAGCAGGGCTGGGCGGCGTAGTCACTCAGTTAGTCACTCAAAGCCCAGTCAGGCCCCGCCCCCTACCACGGTGGGCGGGGCCTGACCTGGGAGCCGCCTCGGGGAATCGAACCCCGGACCTGCTCATTACGAGGAGGCCGGACCACGCCTAATACAGCGTCTACCAGCGACAACAGTTGCAGATCTCACACTTTTAGGTGACTTTCGAGGCACTGTTCGACCTGAGTTCGCACCACGTTTGATTCCACGCCGTTCACGCCTATCGGAGTGATGCTGTCAGCGTCTTGAGGCGTCGGTGCTGGCGTTGTGATCCGAGTCCCTCGGCGAGTGTGCGGGCTCGTTCGGCGTGGGTGCGGGCTTCGTCCTGGTTGCCGTTGGCTGCGAGGGCGGTTGCGAGGTCGACGTGGAGTGCGGTTTCGGCGCGGACGAAGGAGGGGTCGAGGTGGTTGAGGGCGTCGGTGAGGACGGTGGTGGCGTCGGGGTGGCCGGAGCGGGCGAGTGCGTGGCCGCGCCAGCGGGCGAGGTGCACGGGGTTGAGCGCGACGTAGGGCCGGTCGTCGGCCGGATCGTCGGGCAGGAGTTCGGCGGCCCGGTCGAAGGCGTGCAGGCTGGCGCTGTGGTCGCCATGGGCGGCGAGGGCTTCGCCGTGCGCGGCGGCCAACCAGGCTCGCAGGACGCGGGGTGAGGTTGTGTCGGCGCGGCGCCGGGCGCCGTCGAGCAGGCTGACCGCGTCGCGGGTCGCGCCGACGTCGATGAGGACGAATGCCTGTTCGGCAGCAGCGTGTGATTGGTGCGGGATGGAGTTGGATTGGGCGGCGGCGGCGCGGGAATGCTCGTAGTGTTGCCAAGCTTCGGTCAGGTCGCCGAGGTCGAGTGCTTGCCATCCGGCGAGGGTGTGCATTTCGGAGAGTAGCGCGGCGAGCGGTTCTCGGGTTCCCGGGGCGAGGCTGTGTGCGGTGAGCCGTTCGACTTGGCGGATCTTGGTGTTGAGTTCGTCGCGGACGACGATCGCGCCGAGTCGCCGGTCGAGCCGGCGGATTTGGTCGAGTTGCTGGTGCAGAAGGGTGATGACTGAACGGTCGACACGGCGGGCGGTATCGAGTAGTTGGCGCAGTTCGCTGGCGGGATTCTCGCTGTCGTCGGCGACGGTTGCCGGGGGTGCTAACAGGGTCGCGATGGGCTCGCCGAGGAGTCGTTCGAGTAGTCGCGCGGTGGCTGGTCGGAGCGCGCCGAGGGGTTGGCCGCTGAGGAGTCGTTGAAGGTGCCGCAGGCTCAGCGTTCCCGGTTCGCGGTTGTCCTGGGCGAAGGCTATGGCGTGCTGCACGAATTCCTCGTGGGTCATGCATAGCTGCCGGATGTGCTGCTCAAGCAGCGTCCGTGGTGGCCGGTCGGCCAATCCTGCTCACCTCCTGGGTAGGGCGTGTCTGTGGCGTTGGGATGGCGGCCTGGTGTCCTTGTCGCTGATACCGCGCTTAACGCAAGATTATTTCAGCTCGTCGCAGAGGGCGACTGAGCAGGGTGCCCCGGTGCCGCGCCCGCTCGACAACGCCGCCGGGGCACCACGTCACGGCCGGGAGCCCAGTGGGGAACCCCGATGAGCCCCGGCTCCCGGCCGTGATTCCAGTGACCGCGATGCGAGGGGGACACCATGGGCGATGACACCGAGCCGTTCCTCCTTGCCGCCCGGCCGCCGTTCGGCCATCAGCCAGCCCCACGGTGACGGGCGCCATGCCCGCCCGGCCGCCGCGATCCGGCTACGACCCGTGGCGCGACGCCCACGGCACCCCGATCCCGCCGCAGTGCCGGGTCGAGCAGATCGCGGTAAGCAAGAGCCACGGAGCGCTGCCGTCCCGGCTACACAAGCAAGCCCAGGTCCTCGGTCGTGGCCTCACCCGCCTGACCGTGCGCTTTGACGGTGAGAACGACGCGGTCGGCATACGGCCCCACCTGGTGCGCGTGCTCGACACGTCGGACAGCCACTGATGCCCGCCAGTAGGCACGATGACCGCCGGGTCTGGCTGATCTGGATCTGGGTCACGTCGGTCACCGACTGGCAGGACCACGCGGTCACGCGGGAGGCGATGGAGTCGGCGCGAGCCACCGGGCGGCTGCGGCCGGTGGCGGTGTGCGGCGCGAACCTCCTCCCGGCCACCTTCCTCAAGCCACCAGGGCAACAGTGCCGGCGGTGCGCGGAGATAATCGCGCCCAGGCAGCCCGATCGACGGCGCGGGGGACGCCACGCCCGGCCCAGCGCCTGGCGACGAGTGCTGGGCCTGCACCCGTGACTCACACAAGGGGCAATCACGCCCCCCGACCCTGTTCACCTCTTCGGTGTGGCGTGTGTGCGGCGTGTTGGTGGCGTGCGGCGGTCATTCCGCTGATGCCGTGCTGTGGGCAGGATTGTTTCAGCTCGTCGCAAGGGACGGGCAAGCGCAGGGGCCCGGTGCCGCACTCCGCCGCTGCCGGGACTCAGCGCCACGGCCGGGAACCGGTCGCCCGAGAACAGCATCCACCGGCTCTTGGGCCGTGGCTGCATCCATCGCGACGGGGGACACATGCACTCAGATTCCGAGGTGAGTCAGCTTGGGGAGTTATTGACCAGGGCGCAGCGAGCGAGGGCGCCGAGAGCGCGATAACCAGCCCGCTGCGCCTGCGTCGGCGAGTGACTCGCCGGCCCCGGCCGGTCGCCGGTTGAGCCGCAAGCGTTCCCCCGCCGCTTGCGCCTGATGCTCCCGCCGGCCGGCCGGCACCACGCTCCCTCTGGCCGGCCCGGACCGGCCGACGCGAATCCGCTGGCCCGTCCGGTTTTCGATCGGCAGTTTCGGGCTGATCTGTGACGGGTGTGACGGGTTGCCCGGGATCAGCCCAACCCGTCACACTGAGCGTTTCCCCTGTTCACAGTGT
>JBOHFT010000106.1:0-15105 GCA_050699815.1 Pseudonocardiaceae bacterium
ATGCGGGCCGGCCCGCGGCCAGCCACCGCGGCGGCCACCTCCCGGCCGGCCCCGCGCCGGGGCGGGTCGAGCACCACCACGTCCGGGCGTCCAGGCAGGTGGTCCAGCGCCCGCTCCACCCGGGCGGTGACGAAGCGCACCTGCGCCAGGTCGGCCAGCGCCGCCGCGCCGTCGGCCACCGCGCGCCGGGATGCCTCCACGACGGTCACCGAGCCGGTCGGCCCGACCTGACCGGCCAGCACGGAGGCGAACAACCCCACCCCGCCGTAGAGGTCCCACGCCGTGCCCCCGCTCGGTGCGGCTGCCCAGTCCCCGACCAGCGCGGCCAGCGCGTCGGCCGCGGCGGGATGCACCTGCCAGAAGCCCGGCGCGGACAGTTCCCAGCTCCGGCCGGCGGCGTGCCGCACGATGCGCCCGGTGCCGCGAACCTGTTTCGGCGGCTGGCCCGGGCGCAGCTGCGCCACGTGCACCCGGCCGGAGTCGTCGGCGACCACCTCCAGCTCCCGGCCCGGCCGCCAGCGGCGGGACAGCACCGGGTCCAGGGAACCGGGCGCCGCCAGCGGGCAGGCCGGCACCGGCAGCACCGTATGGCTGCGGTGCACCCGGAAACCGGGTTCCCCCGTCTCGCCCACCGCAAGCCGGGTCCGGGTCCGCCAGCCCTGCGGGCCACCGGGCAGCTCCTGCACGGTCACCGCGGCGTCCAGCCCGGCGATCCGGCGCAGCTGCTCGGCCACCACCTGCGCCTTGAGCTGGCGCTGCACCCCGGGATCGACATGCTGGAAATCGCAGCCACCGCAGCCACCGGGTCCCGATGCCGGGCACGGTGGCGGCACCCGGCCCGCCGCGGGTTCCAGCACCGCCACCGCGTCGGCCCGGCAGTAGGACCCGCCCCGGTCCTCGGTGACCACCGCACGGACCCGCTCCCCCGGCAGCGCGTGCCGGACGAACACCACCCGGCCCTCGTGGCGGGCCACGCAGAACCCGCCGTGGCCCACCGGCCCGACGGTGAGCTCCAGTTCCTGCGTCATGGCCGGTCGACCCGCCGCGGCTGGGAGCCGGCCGCCGCGCCATCGGCTGGGGTGCCGTTGGCTGGATCACCGGTGGGACGCTCGTTCAGGCCCCAGCGCACCGCGCCCGGTGCCAGCTGGGCACGCTGGACAACCCGGGCCGAGGAACGCAGATGCCAGGGCACGCTGGTCACCATCACGCCAGGCTCGAACAGCAGCCGACCCTTGAGCCGCAGCGCAATCTGGTTGTGCAGGATCTGCTCCCACCAGTGGCCCACGACATACTCCGGGATGAACACCGTGACCACGCTACGGGGGTTGTCCGAGCGGGCCCGCTTGACGTAGTCGACCACCGGCTTGGTGATCTCCCGGTAGGGCGACTCGACCACTGTGAGCGCCACCGGGAGTTCCCGCGCCTCCCACTCCGCGACCAGGACTGCGGTGCTCGCGTCGTCGACGTTGACGGTGACCGCCTCGAGCACGTCGGGACGGGTGGCGCGGGCGTAGGCCAGCGCCCGCAGGGTCGGCAGGTGCACGGTGGACACCAGCACGATCGCGTGGTTGCGCGAGGGCAGCATGGTGTCGATCTCCTGGGGCGCCAGGTCGGCGACCACCCGATCGTAGTGCTTGCGGATCGCCTGCATCAGCCCGAAGATCATCACCATGGCCGCGATCGCGATCCAGGCACCCTCGGTGAACTTGGTGACCAGCACCACCACCAGCACCGAGCCGGTCATCACCAGCCCGAGTACGTTGATCGACTGGGCGCGCCGCATCCGGCGGCGCTGCGCACGGTCTGATTCGCTGGCCAGGAGCCGGTTCCAGTGCCGCAGCATCCCGGTCTGGCTCAGGGTGAACGAGACGAACACCCCGACGATGTAGAGCTGGATCAGCCGGGTGACCTCCGCCCCGAACGCGACCACCAGGACAGTCGCCGCGCCGGCCAGGAAGACGATGCCGTTAGAGAAGGCCAGCCGGTCGCCGCGGGTGCGCAGCTGACCGGGCAGGTAGCGGTCCTGGGCGAGAATCGAGCCCAGCACCGGGAAACCGTTGAACGCGGTGTTCGCGGCCAGCACCAGAATCAGCGCGGTGACCACGGTGATGAAGTAGAACGCCACCGGAAAGCCGTCGAACACCGCCTGCGCGAGCTGCGCCACCATCGTCTTCTGCTCGTACCCCGTCGGCGCGCCGATCAGCTGACCGGCCTCGGCCATCTTCACCCCGGTGAGCTGAGCGAGCACGATCAGACCCATGAGCATGGTCACCGAGATGGTCCCGAGCAGCAGCAGCGTGGTGGCGGCGTTGCGGGACTTCGGTTTCCGGAAAGCCGGGACCCCGTTGCTGATCGCCTCCACGCCGGTGAGCGCGGCGCAACCGGAGGAGAACGCGCGCAGGACCAGGAACACCAGCGCGATGCCGACGAGGTGGTCACCCTCAGCGCGCAGCCCGAACTCGGCGGACTCGGCGCGGACCGGCTCGCCCAGCAGCAGCGTCCGGATGAACCCCCAGGCGAGCATCGCGATGATGCCGACCATGAACGCGTAGGTGGGGATGGCGAACGCCGTCCCGGACTCCCGGATCCCGCGCAGGTTGGCCGCGGTGAGCACGATGATCGCGACGACCGCGAAGGTCACCTTGTGAGTGGCGACGAAGGGCAGCGCCGAGCCGATGTTCGACGCCGCCGCGGAAATCGACACCGCGACCGTGAGGATATAGTCGACCAGCAATGCACTGGCCACCACGAGCCCCGCGGAACGGCCCAGGTTCACCGTCGCGACCTCGTAGTCCCCGCCGCCCGACGGGTAGGCCCGCACGTTTTGCCGGTAACTGGTGACCACGACCAGCATCACGACAGCCACCGCGAGCCCGACCCACGGCGTGAACGAGTACGCCGAGATCCCCGCGACCGACAGCACGAGGAAGAGCTCTTCCGGGGCGTAGGCCACCGAGGACAGCGCATCCGACGCGAAGACCGGCAGCGCGATGCGCTTGGGCAGCAGCGTGTGGCCCAACCGTTCGCTGCGGAACGGCCTGCCGACGAGGATCCGTTTGACCGCGGTAGCGAACTTCGACACCTTGGACACGCAGAAAGCCTACGGGCGCGCGGCGGCCCTCCAGCGGCGCAGCGGCGCCATCGGCGATACGGTTTCCTCGGCAGCCGTCGACCCCACCTAACCCCTCGATTCGATCGGGAGTGGCCGCGTGCACGTCGTGATCATGGGCTGTGGCCGGGTGGGTGCCGGTCTGGCCCTGGCGTTGCAACGTCTCGGCCACGATGTGGCGGTGATCGACCAGAACCTGCAGGCCTTCCGCAGGCTCGGTGCCGACTTCCACGGCCAGCAGGTTCGCGGCAACGGCTTCGACCGCCAGGTGCTCATCGAGGCCGGGATCGAGCGAGCGGGGGCGTTCGCCGCGGTGTCCTCCGGCGACAACTCCAACATCATCTCCGCGCGGGTGGCCCGGGAGACCTTCGGGGTGGCGCACGTCGTCGCCCGGATCTATGACCCCAAGCGGGCCGCGGTCTACGAGCGCCTGGGCATCCACACCGTGGCCACCGTGCCCTGGACCACCGACCGCTTCCTGCGGATGCTGCTGCCTGACGGGGTGGCGACCGCGTGGCGCGACCCTTCGGGCACGGTGGCGGTGCTGCAGCTGCCGCTGCACGAGGGGTGGGCCGGGCGCAGCGTCAATGACCTGGAGGAACACACCGGCGCACGGATCGCCTTCATCGTCCGGTTCGGCACCGCCGTGCTGCCCCACCACCACACCGTGCTGCAGGCCGACGACCAGGTGTACGCCGCCGCCGTCTCCGGCACCGTCACCGACGTCACCACCGCGGCGGCCGCCGCGCCCCCACCTGACTGACGAACGAGCAATCTGGGAGCCGTCATGCGCGTGACCATCGCCGGAGCGGGCGCGGTCGGCAAGTCCATCGCGGCCGAGCTGCTCGATTTCGGCCACCAGGTGATGCTCATCGAGCGAGATGCCGATCAGCTCGAACCGCACGAGGTCGAAGCCGCCGAATGGGTCCTCGCCGACGCCTGCGAGCTGGCCTCGCTGGAGGAGGCCGGGCTGGAGCACTCCGACGTCATGATCGCGGCGACCGGCGATGACAAGGTCAACCTGGTGGTCTCGCTGCTGGCCAAGACCGAGTTCGCGGTGCGCCGCGTGGTGGCCCGGGTGAATGACCCGCGCAACGAGTGGCTGTTTACCGAGGCGTGGGGGGTGGACGTCGCGGTGTCGACCCCGCGGATGCTCGCCGCGATGGTCGAGGAAGCGGTCAGCGTGGGCGACCTGGTGCGGCTGATGACGCTGCGGCAGGGGCAGGCGAACCTGGTCGAGGTCACGCTGCCCGCGGACACCCCGCTGGCCGGGCGCCCGGTGCGGCATCTTCAGCTGCCCGCCGATGCCGCGCTGGTCACCATCCTGCGCGGGGGCCGGGTGATCGTCCCGCAGGCCGACGACCCTCTCGAGGGTGGCGACGAGCTGCTCTTCGTCGCCACCGCGGACGTCGAACCGCAGGTGCGCGCGGCGCTAGCTCGCGGCCTGCCCTAGCGGGCCCGACGGTGCCGAACGAACCGCCCGGCGGATCGCCCAGATGGTCACCAGCGCGGCCACGGCGGTCAGCGGCAGGCCCATCGCCAGCCGGACCATGCCCAGCCAGGGGTTATTTTCCTCGTACAGCCAGCCCTGCACCCCGAAGCGGGCCAGTAAGAACACCGCCCAGACCAAAGTCGCCACGTCGAAGGCAAACCGGGCGCGACGGTCGGTGCGCCAGCCGAACCCGGAGCCGTTGAGCACCGACCACAGCACGCCGACCAGCGGCCGACGCACCGCCACCGACCCCAGCAGCACCAGCCCGGCGACCAGGCTGTACCAGATGCCGTACAGGTAGAAGCCCCGTGCTTCCCCAGTGCGGTAGGCGATGAAGGCGCAGACGGCCACCCCGAAGAACCCGGACACCGCCGGCCCGACGGACTCGCGGCGGATCAGCCGCCACACCCCCACCGCAACGGCGACGCCCAGCGACGCCCAGATCGCCGACGGCAACCCGGCCAGCGGATTCACCGCGACGAAGACCACCACGGGTATCACGGAGGACACCAGGCCCCCCACGCCACCCAGCTGCTCCAGCAGGGTGGGAGTGCGCGCGGGCGCCACGGTGGTCGCGGGCTCCGATAATGGTGCGGGCGCCGACGAGGGCGCCGGCGGCAGTGCGGGCTGAGTCATGAACTCCGCTGCAGCTCGTAGTAGGGGTTGTAGAGGACCTTGCGGCCATCCCGGACGGCGATCCGGCCCGATGCCCGCAGGGTACGGCCGGGCTCGATGCCGGGGATGCGCCGCCGTCCCAGCCACACCAGGGTAATCCCCTCGGAGCCGTCGAACAGCTCGGCCTCCAGGGTGGCTGCGGCTGCCCGGGGGCAGTGCTCCACGCTGCGCAGCCGACCCACGACGGTCACCGCCTCACCGCAGTTGCATTCGCTGGCGCGCCGCGCGCCGGACTGCTCGACGCGCCGGGACAGGTCGTCGGCGTCCAGTTGGGAAACATCGCTGGTCAGCCGTCGAACCAGACGGCGCCAATAGCCGCCAGGAGCATCGCTCATGTCGATCTCCGACCGCGATTGAGGGTACCCCGACGGACCCACTCACCCGCCAGGGTAACCCGATACCGCCACGACTCACGCTGGGCCGCAGCCGATATCGCCCATCGGTGGATCAGCGCCGCCGGGGTTCAGCCCGGGGAGGACGTCAACTGCTTGAGTTGTTCAGCCAGCGGTCCTGGCAGCTGCAGCGGCAGCGGGCTGCGCACCGGCAGCGGTTCTGGACCACGCACCACCACCGCCTCCCGGACAACGTCTCGCAGCAGCGCGGTCCGGGCGTCGGCGTGCTCGGCGGGCCCGGACGCGACGCCGCGCAACATCCATCGAGGCCCGTCTACGGCCAGGAACCGCAGCACGCCCTGCGCAGTGACCGCCTCGATCTCCTCGCCCCACTCGCCGGCCGCCCGCGCGACCCGCGCACCCTCGCCCCGCAGCCGGGCCACCAGTTCCCGGCAGACCTCCCGCCACAGCCCGCCGCTGCGGGGGGCGGCGAAGGCGGTGATCGTGAACTGCCCGAGATCGGTCATCAGGTGCACCGCCCGCACCGGGCCGGATTTGTCCACCTCGACCTGGAGCTGAGCACCCTCGGGTACCGGGAGCCGTAACGAGCCGAGATCCAGCCTGATCTGCCCGTCGTCGGGCGCCTCGGCGATGTCGTAGGGTCCCGCGGGTGCTGGCTCCCCCGCAATGACGCTGCTGACACCGCCGGGCACCTGCGCGGTGCCTTCGCCGGGAGGCTCCTGCCGCGCCCTGAAGCGACGTCCGAACACTGCTCAGCACTCCCCTAATAGGTAGTTCCGGCCTGATAGGTGGTTCCGGTCTTCGCCTGGGCACACATCGGGCGAGACTACCCTCGGTCCGGTGCCGGATCGTCGCGCCCCGGATCGGCGCCCGCCCGACGTCACGTCGGGCTTCGATGAGCGCCTCACCGTGCCGTGGTGGTGGTGGCCGGTGGGCATGGGAGTGGCCACCCTGCTGGCCGCCGAGGTGCACCTGGGGTATCCGGGAGTGCGGGCCTGGCTGCCGTACCTGCTGACCGTGCCACTAACCGCCGCGGTGCTGGTCCGGATGGGCCGACACCGGGTTCGGCTGTCCGGCGGCGAGCTGTGGGTGGGCCCGGCCCATATCCCGATCCACCACGTGGGGCAGGTGCAGGTGATCCACCCGAGCGCCAAGCGACGCGCGCTGGGCCCAGACCTGGACCCAGCGGCGTTCGTGCTGCACAGCGCATGGATCGGCCCGGTGCTGCGGATCGAGCTCACCGATCCGCAGGACCCCACGCCCTATTGGGTCGTCAGCGTCCGCCGGGCCGACGAACTCGCCGCCCTGCTGGTCGCGCACACCGACCAGCAACCGCGCGACAGCTCCGGCGGCCGCTGACCCGGCCCCTTACTTCAGGCTGCGCAATCCCGGCAGACCATCCGTCCATTGCGTTGTTCGGCCAGCCTGCTGCGGTGATGCACGAGGAAGCAGCTAGCGCAGGTGAACTCGTCGGCCTGCTTGGGTAGCACCCGGACGATCAGCTCCTCGCCGGATAGGTCGGCGCCCGGCAATTCGAAGTTCTCCGACTCCGACTCGTCGACGTCAACTGAACCCGACTGCGCCTCGTTGCGTCTCGCCTTCAGCTCCTCCAGCGAGTCCTCAGCAAGCTCGTCAGTCTCGCTCCGCCGTGGAGCGTCGTAGTCGGTCGCCATGATCTTTCCCCACCCCCGAGTCGTTAAGGGTCGTGCCGCAGCACAACGCACAAGCACCGCGATTTGTGCCCGAGACGTCGGTCACACTTCGACGCTGCGGGTGCAGCCCTGGCGCGCCCTACCGTGGGTCATGGGTGGGCGCCAGAGCGGCGCGAGACTAGCTCACCGGCCAGCGCGGCGCGCGGAATTTCGCGGCGTGTCCCGCCAGGCGCTCGGTTACCCTCAAGAGGGTCGGCACCGTAGTGGCCAGGTGCCCGGCCGGAGAGGGCAGGGGCGGTGGCTGCGGTGGGCACTTCTGGCACTCGCTCATCGGGGCGGCCGAGGAGGTGCCGGACCCGCCGCAGGCCGATGCCCGCAGTCGTGCTGGCGGTGGTTCTGAGCACGGCGGCCGGGCTGGTGTGGGCCAGCGTGCTGCAGCCGGACCCCGCGGGTGGCTGCCAGGCTGCCGCCGAGGCGGCCGGTACTTCGATCAGCCCGGGCCAGCGTCTGGATGCCGACGGCCTGGACGGGGTGCCGTCGGCCCCGCCCGGCCAGGTGCAGGTGCAGGTGCTCAACGCCAGCGGCACCCGCGGCGAGGCAGCCATCGTCGGCGGCAAGCTGTCCGAACTGGGGTTTGCGCCCACTGGCACACCGGCTAACGATCCCCTGCACCCTGCCTTCGACCTGCCCTGCCACGGGGAGATCCGGTTCGGCGTCGCCGGGCAGGCCGCGGCCCGGACGTTGAGTCTGGTGGTGCCGTGCGCCGAGCTCGTCCGCGACGTCCGGCCAGACTCGATGATCGACCTGGCGCTGGGCACCACGTTCGCGCTACGGCCCAACGACGCGGCCCGCGCTGCCGTGCGGGGGCTGGACCAGCTCGGGCAATCGGCGCTGACCGGGCCATCCCGAGGTGGCCTAGCCGCCCAGCCAGAGCCCCAGCCAATCGCACCCGTGGTGAATCAGGACCTTTTCCGCCAGGCCCGCCAGGTGGCGTGCTGATGTCGGGTCAGACCGCATCCGCGCCGCAGTGCACCACCAGCTCGGCAAGCGCGTCGATAATTCCCGGTGTCGCGGCCAGCACCAGATCCGAACCGCTGGAGGGCAACCGGACCACCGCACCGGCCTCGGCCGCGATCAGCGCACCGGCCGCCCAGTCCCACCGGTGCAGACCGTGTTCAGCGAAACCGTCCAACGATCCCGACGCTACCGAGCACAGATCCAGCGCAGCCGACCCGGCGCGGCGCAGATCGCGGATCCTCGGCAGCATGCCGGCGACCATGGCCGCCTGCCGGGCCCGGCGCTGCGACCGGTAGGAGAACCCGGTGCCGATCAGTGCGAGCTCCAGCTGGGTGGCCCCGCTGACCCGCAACGCGACTCCGTTGCAGTCCGCCCCGCAACCCCGGGCCGCGCTCCATAGCCGCCCATCGGCGGGCTGCCCCACGGCGGCCGCCAGGGATTGCCCGTCGCGCTGCACCGCCACCGATACCGCGTACCAGGGCAGCCCGTAGAGGTAGTTCACCGTGCCGTCGATGGGGTCGACCACCCAGCACAGGCCGCCCGCCGACGAGCCGGTGTCCCTTCCCTCCTCTTCGCCCAGCACCGGCTCACCTGGCCGCCACTGCCCGAGCAGCCGCCGGGCCAGCCGCTCCGCCGCGGTGTCGGCGGCAGTGACCACGTCGGTGGCGCTGGTTTTGGTCTGCACCTGCCCGGGACCAACGGCCCGCATCCGGACGACCAGGTCGCCGACCTGCTGGACCACCGCCACCGCCGTGGCCCGCAGCTGCTCGACATCGTCCCTGCGCGCACTGCCCACGCCAGCCATCCGACCACACCCTTGCCTGCTGGATCGAGACTAGGGTCGATTCCGGTCGGCGTCGTCCATCGAGCGATCGCCGACCGCGGGCGATCAGGGAGAGGACACGGATGGCCAGGAATCCCGGCTTCGGGGTGGACGTCGGCGGATCCGGCATCAAGGGCTGCACCGTGGACCTGCGCAGCGGGTCACTCAACGACGAGCGGGTACGCATTGCCACCCCGCAGTCCGCTACCCCGCAGGCGGTGGCCGAGGTGGTCGCCACCATCACCGGCGAGTTCGGCTGGCACGGGCCGATGGGAGTCACCCTGCCCTGTGTCGTGAAAAACGGCATCGCGCTCACCGCGGCCAACGTGGACCAGTCGTGGCTGGGCACCGACGCGGCCAGCCTGTTGTCCGACTACTGCCGGGTGCCGGTGGTCGTGCTCAACGACGCCGACGCGGCCGGCCTGGCCGAGATGCGGTTCGGCGCGGGCCGCGACCATAACGGCGTGGTCCTGCTGCTCACCTTCGGGACCGGCATCGGCAGCGCCCTGTTCGTCGACGGGGACCTGGTGCCCAACACCGAGCTGGGCCACCTCCAGATCGACGGTGCCGACGCCGAGGACCGCGCCGCCGCCTCGGTCAGGGCCGACGAAGCGCTGTCCTGGCCGGATTGGGCCGCCCGGGTATCTCATTACCTGCGGGTTCTGGAGGATCTGATCTGGCCCGATCTGATCATCGCGGGTGGCGGGGTCAGCAAGAAGGCCGACAAATGGTTGCCGCTGCTGCAATGCCGGACCCCGGTGGTGGCGGCTGCGTTGCGCAACGACGCCGGCATCGTCGGCGCCGCCACGGCGGCTGCGGAGGGGCGCGTACGGTGAATGCCGCAGCGCCGGGTCCACCCCGGCTGGGTCCACCCTGCTGGACTCCCCGTAGTGAGCGGCGGGTGACAAAACATAGTCGTTACACTGGAACGCGGCACCGTCCCCGAGCACCCTGGATCGCACCGCCGGAGTCCAGCAGACCGCCATGATTCCCGTGCCTCGCTCCAGTGGTGGGCCCGCCGACGGCAGGCCGACTCGACCCGCGCCCGAACACCGACCGTCTCGAAAGGCCGTCCGTGGCAGCCGCAGAACCCGCATCCCGTCGCGCCGCAGCCTCGAAGCCCGCAGCCCCGGACTCCGCAGCCCCGGACTCCGCAGCCGCGAACTCCGCAGCCGCGGAGTCCGGGGCCGTGAAGAAAAAGACGCCCTCCTCCCGCAACGGCGCAGCTAATGACACCGACCTGACCGCCGTCGGATCCGGTGCCACCACCAAGGAGGGCACCGCCGCGACGCCGACCCGCGCAAAGAGCACCAGAAGCGGCGTTGCGCGGGCCCGCGCAAAAGCCCGCGGCACTGCCACCAAGACCGACCCCCCACCCGCCGAGATGACCGACCCCGCCGTCGACGTCGAGCTCGGCGAGACCCCCGACATCGACGGTGGCCCCGCTGCCGAGGACCTCGCCGAGGTCGAGGTCGAGGTCGAGGAGATCACCACGGACGCGGAGGTGGCGGAGGCGCCCAGTGGTCCGGGGGCGGAGGACTTCGTCTGGGACGAGGAGGAGTCCGAGGCGCTGCGCCAGGCCCGCAAGGACGCCGAGCTCACCGCCTCGGCCGACTCGGTGCGCGCGTATCTCAAGCAGATCGGCAAGGTCGCCCTGCTCAACGCCGAGGAGGAGGTGGAACTCGCCAAGCGGATCGAGGCCGGGCTCTACGCCGCCGAGCGGGTACGCCGGGCCGAGGACGTCGCCGAGAAGCCTGAGAAGCTCTCCCCGCAGCTGCGCCGGGACCTGCGCTGGATCGTCCGCGACGGCGAGCGCGCCAAGAACCACCTGCTGGAGGCCAACCTTCGCCTCGTCGTCTCGCTGGCCAAGCGCTACACCGGCCGCGGCATGGCCTTCCTGGACCTGATCCAGGAGGGCAACCTGGGCCTGATCCGCGCAGTGGAGAAGTTCGACTACACCAAGGGATACAAGTTCTCCACCTACGCCACCTGGTGGATCCGCCAGGCCATCACCCGGGCAATGGCCGACCAGGCCCGCACCATCCGGATCCCGGTGCACATGGTCGAGGTGATCAACAAGCTGGGCCGCATCCAGCGCGAGCTGCTCCAGGACCTGGGCCGCGAGCCCACCCCGGAGGAGCTGGCTAAGGAGATGGACATCTCCCCGGAGAAGGTGCTGGAAATCCAGCAATACGCCCGGGAGCCCATCTCGCTGGATCAGACCATTGGCGACGAGGGCGACTCCCAGCTCGGCGACTTCATCGAGGACTCCGAGGCAGTGGTCGCGGTCGACGCGGTCTCGTTCACGCTGCTGCAGGACCAGCTGCAGTCCGTGCTCGCCACGCTGTCCGAGCGCGAGGCCGGTGTGGTGCGGCTGCGATTCGGGCTCACCGACGGCCAGCCGCGCACGCTCGACGAGATCGGCCAGGTCTACGGGGTGACCCGGGAGCGCATCCGGCAGATCGAATCCAAGACGATGTCCAAACTACGCCACCCCTCCCGCTCCCAGGTCCTGCGCGACTACCTGGACTAGTTGGCGGCTCTTCAAGGACTACCAACCCCGGTTGTGCCGGTCTTCAACGGCCGCCAACCCAGCGCGCTCAGTCCAGCTAACCGATGTGGCTGGGCCGGGTCTCGCGTCGTAGGAGCTGCACCTGCGGGCGGAGCGGAAGCGCCCTGCGACGATCACCATTAAAAGCGGCAGGACACGGCGATCGTCTCCGTCGGGCCGGTGGTCGAGTCGGCCGCGTTCGATGCCGTCACCGACCACTGCACCTGGCCCTCTGGGAACGGACCGAGGCTGCCCGACCACGTCGTGCCCGAGCCCTGCATCGAGCCCGATCCGCCCGCGCCGTTCCAGGACAGGACCGTGGCCGGGGCGTCAGCGGCGAGGGTGACGCGGACCTTCGCCTGCGCGGGGGATAGGCACAGCCGGGCGGCCCCAGCGCGGGCGGGGATGCCTCCTGCCCGACGAACCGCGGTGGTGACGGGGGTTGGGGTTGGATCGATTGTTGCATCCGGTGTTGGTGACGGTGAGCCCAGGAGCGGGGTGGGGTACCGGCGCGAGCGGGACGGCCGGCACCTCGGTGAACGCGACGGTCCGCGCACCCCAGAACGTCGCGACACCCCCGACGAGGGCAGCGACCACCAGCGCCGCCGCAACGCCGCGGGCCACCCGTGACCGGCGGAGCCGGGCCAGCGCAGCGGGAGACCGACCCCCGGGGCGACCGCAGCACCCGCATCCGGTCCACCGTCCACCGACCCTTGTTCCGACGAGCCGTGCGCGACCAGCCGCACGTCACCGAGCACCCGCTCGCGCAGATCGAGTGGCGCCGGCAGCAGGGCGACCCCAGAGAGCAGCGCCCGCGGGCTCGCCACCGCGCGCTGCCGCTCGGCGCAGCGTGAGCAGTTGTCCACGTGGCGGGTCACCCGCTTGCGCAGCAACGGGGTGAACCGCCCGTCCCACTCCCCCAGCACCGCGGCCAGCTCGTCGCAGTCGCGCCGGCCGAGCCGCGCCACCAGCAGCGCACCGAGGGAGCGCTCCACCTGATCGCGCAGCCGGCTCAGCCGCACGTGCGCGGTGCTGGCGCTGATTCCCAGCGCCGCTGCGAGCTCGGCACCCTCCAGCCCGTGCAGGTGCAGGCGCAGCATCGCGCAGTCGCCCTCGGACAGCCCGGCGCAGAAGTCATAAAGCCGGTCGGCATAGCGGTCGTAGATCCCCGCCAGGCACCGCTGGTCGCCGGCCCGCAGTCCAGCGACCAGCTCCGCGTCCCCCGACTCGCACGGGGCGGTCATCGCACCACCATAACGGTATAACTCATAAGAGTGTCACTCATCATAGTGAACGGTATCGCCGGTGTCCGCGGTGCAGCCGTGCATTTATGCAGCCTTCAACCGAGTCATCTCTGGCCGCAGCGACCGCGTAGGCACCGGCGCACGGCGGGTCATGATCACGATGGAGTAGAGTCGAAGTTCCTCCGGGCATGAGCGGGATACGGCAGGCCTGCCGTATCCCGCTCATGCCCGTAATCAGCACCGCAAAGAACCCCGTCCTCGGATCCTGATTCAAGTCCACGTCGGGCTACTGGGAGGAACTCCGCCGCGGTGAGGTGCCCGGCGCCCGCTGGCAGGGCGCCCAGCAGCGGCAGACCGGTGACGGCAGGCAGATCAGCGAGGTTGCACCGGGCGGCGAGGTCCGGCTCGGCGGGCCAAGCACCGATCACCATTCCGACACCGTGCAGACCGCGGGTGCGCAGCGCTTCGGCGGTGAGCGCGGAGTGGTTGAGCGTGCCGAGCCCGGCCTCGACCACGAGGACTACCGGTGCGGCTAAGGCGGCGGCGACGTCGGCGAGCGTGGCACCGCGGTCATCCAGGGGTACCAGCAATCCCCCGGCACCCTCGATCAGCACCAGGTCATGCTTTGCGGCGAGTTCCCGGGTGGCCGCGATGATGGTTGCCGTCGCCACCGGGGGCAGGCCAGCGCAGCGGGCTGCGGTCGCCGGTGCGAGCGGGTCGGGAAAGCGGGCCAGCTCCCGGCACGTGACTGAAGGGCCCGCGAGCCGCCGCACCGCGTCGACGTCGCCCGGCTGTCCCGCGTCGATGCCGGTCTGCGCGGGTTTGAGCACCGCGACGCGGCGGCCGGCGGCGACGGTGAGCGCAGCTATCGCCGCAGTCACCACGGTCTTGCCCACCCCGGTGCCCGTTCCGGTCACCACCAGCGGTCCGGCAGTCACTACGCTGCCCCCGCGGGAGAAAGCCCGTCGGCACGACACACCGGGCACCAGAGCGCGACACACCGGGAGGGGCGTCACCCGCGAGCACCTGCGAGGACCGCGGCGAGCACCTGCGATACCTGCGCCAGGTCGGAGTCGGTCAGCGCGGCATGGGCTGTCAGCCGCAACCTGCTGGTCCCCGCGGGCACCGATGGTGGGCGGAAGCACCCCACTCGCACGCCGCGGCGCAGGCACTGCGCGGCCGCATCGACCGCCCGCGCAGGCTCGCCGAGGATCACCGAGACCACCCCGGACGTGGGCCGGGGCGCACCCGCTGCAGTGGCGATGGCGGCCGCGGCGTCGAGGACCCGGCCGGGCAGCGCAGGCTCGGCGCGCAGCACACGCAGCGCGGCCAGCGCGCCGCCGACCGCCGGTGGCGCCAGGCCGGTGTCGAAGATGAAGCTGCGCGCCGCGTCGACCAGGTGGTCGATCACCGCGCGGGGGCCCAGCACGGCACCACCCTGGCTGCCCAGTGACTTCGACAGCGAGACCGTCGCCACCACGTCGGGCTCACCGGCCAGGCCGCATTCGGCGAGCAGCCCCCGCCCGCCGGGCCCGCGCACCCCGAGACCGTGCGCCTCATCGGCCAGCAGCACCGCCGCGCGCTCCCGGCACACCCGGTGCAGCTGGGCCAGCGGCGCGAGGTCCCCGGTCACGCTGCACACCGCATCGGTGACGACCAGCGCGCGCAGCTCGGATCGGGTGGCCAGCGCGGTGTTCACCGCCGCAACGTCAGCGTGCGGGGTGACCACGACCCGGGCCCGGGACAGCCGGCAGGCGTCCACCAGCGAGGCGTGGCTGCCGGCGTCGGACACCACCAGGCTGCCCGGCCCGGACAGCGCGGTCACCGCGCCGAGGTTGGCGGTGTAGCCCGAGGAGAACACCAGCGCCGCCGCTGCGCCACAGAACGCGGCGAGCTCGCCCTCCAGCTGGGCGTGCAGCTCGGTGCACCCAGTGACCAGGCGGGATCCGGTCGACCCAGCACCCCAGGTGCGCGCCGCGTCCACCGCGCCCTCGACGACCCGGGGATCCCTGGCCAGGCCCAGGTAGTCGTTGGAAGCCAGGTCGATTACCGGCTCGACCGCCGGCCGCGGCCGCAGTACGCGCCGCAACCCGGCGGCCCGGCGCGCAGCCGCTGCATCCTCCAACCAATCCAGAGCGCCGGTCACGGCCAGCGAGCTTACGAGGCGTCGGCCGAGGACTCCAGGGGTG
>JBOHFT010000107.1:0-15070 GCA_050699815.1 Pseudonocardiaceae bacterium
CCTTGGCCGACGCTGCTTTCGCCTTCTCGCTGTTCACCGTCTGGGCGGTCGTCTGGGCGGTCGCCTCCTGGGCGGCCTTGGCGGCCGGCAAGGCGGCCTCGAAGACCTGGGCGGCGAACTCCCGCTGGCTCGCCATCATCCGCTCGGTGAAACCGAACGCGCGCTCGACGACGTGGCCCGAGTGCAGGGGGTAGCCGGCGAAGGGGTAGTCGGGGAGCTTCGAGAACACCATCTCGACGGTCTCCGCCCAGCTCCGGACGCAGCCGACGACGGCATGCTGGACGACGCAGATGTGGTCCAGGACCTTGTCCTGGACGTCCTGGGCGGCGTTGGTGATCTCTGCCGATGTCGCCATGATAAATCCTCCTCTGTGACCGGGATGCGGTAACTATATCACGCACCTGCTAAAAAAATCATCCGATCGTAAGTTCAGTGGCCGGGGAAGGCGGAGTAGTAGCGGTACACGATGTCCGCCACGCAGCCCGGCTTCGGCGCGCCGTCGATCTCGAAGGTGATCCGGAAGACGGGCTGCACGCCGCCCTTGATCTCCGCGACGGAGGCCAGCTCGACCGCTCCCCGCACGCGGGAGCCGACGGGAATGGGCGCCGGAAAGCGCACCCGGTCGGCGCCGTAGTTGAGGACCAGGCCGGCACCCTTCACGATGAGCACCTCGTCGAGGATCACCGTGGCCAGCGAGAGCGTGAAATAGCCGTGGGCGATGGTGCGGCCGAAGGGGCCGGCGGCCGCCCGCTCGGGATCGACGTGGATCCACTGGCCGTCCCCGGTGAGGCGGGCGAAGGTGTCGATCTCGTCCTGGGTGATGCGGTGCCACGAGCTGTGCCCCAAGACCTGGCCCGCGTGCGACCGCAGGTCGGCGAGATCGACGGCCACCCGTGCGGTTGGCTCTGCCTGGGGATGGGACATCCCTACGCACGTCCTCTTCCGAGGTACCGTTGCGCGAGTTGACGCTGGGCGTCGACGAGCTCGTCGACGATCTCTCGCTGAGCCGCGTGCAACTTCTCGAATAGGTCAAAGACGGGGGAGACCCTCATCGTGCTGGCGGGGGTCGTGCTGGCGGGGGAGCCCAGCGCGGTGGGGCCAAGCTGGCGGGCCAGGTCGGCCCATACCTGCAGTGACCTGAGTGAGGTGTCCTGCCCTTGGCGCACGAGCTGGACCATCAGGTCCGGTACCCGCTGGATGGTCGGCTCTGCGGCGTCCGAATCCGGTGCCCGCTGGGTGGTTGTGTCTGCGGCGTTGTGAGCGTCGGCGACCTGTTGGTCGTCTTTGATCTGGATGGGCATGTGTTCGTCCTCCCCGGGTCTCGGGCGTACTGGACAGCTGTCCATTTACCACCGTCCCCGCCGTCGGCTCAGCGCGCAACCACTGTCACAATAAATCGGGGTGACATAAAACACTCCGATTTATGACAGTTGTGTCACAGCTCCCCGGTCAAGAGCATCAGGCGAAGGTAACTTCATTGGGCATGCTGGCGGAAGAAGCGCACGATTTCGGCCGAGGCGTCCGGGCCGTGCGGATCGGTGTAGGAGCCGTGTGGGCTGCCTCCCGACCAGGCGTGGCCGGCCTCGTGGATGGTCCATTGCTCGATCAGTGGCTGGCTGGCGTGGTGAAAGACAACGCGGGTGTATGCACGGCCGTCAGGCACCTGCCCGACTGTCGTGGTAGTCGCGTGGCCTGCTCCGGACGCAGCCAGCTGGCTCTGATTGACCAGGCAGGTGGCGTTGATCGGGTGCACGATGGTGTCGCGGTCGCCGTGGAAGACGATCAGCGGGATTGACGTGGCGAGTGGGTGCGCGTGGGGATCCGCGCCATGTTTCATCGCGGTAAATGCGGAGGGGAGGTCGTGGGCGGCGCGGTAGGGGAGCCCCGAGTGGACAGCGGCAGCGGCGTAGAGGTTCGGGGTAGGTCAAGGTAGCCGCGGCGAGGTCATCGGCAGTCTGGGTGCCGCCGTGCAGCATGACGATCAGGGGCCCGGGTTGACCGGTGAGGCCAGCCGGAACGTAGATCTTGTACGAACGTTGCCCGGCTTCATTGCGGTAGGAGAGGCTGATGAACTCGCCGGGCAGCGGCGCCGCGGCGGATGCTTGGCTGGCCGGCTTGCGCAGCAGGCGAGGAAGCTGGACCGGTGGCAGTAGCAGCCCGTGCGGGTGGGTCAGTCGGGAGGCTGGTGCACCATGGGCGGGTCCTTCGGTGGCTTCGGTGGCGGGGAGGTTCCGGAGAATTCGCTGAATGAGGGCGGTCGCGTCCGCGAGCCGTCCTGCCCGGGTCAGGCGGGTGGCCTCGGCCATTGTTGCCAGTCGGCGGTTGTCCATCGGGGTATCCCTTTCTCGTGCCGTTCTGGGCGAGCGCCGGCCCAGGCGTATGCGGCGGCGGCTTTCCCGGTGGGAACGTTGCTTCTGCTGCGCTTACACGATGCGGGGTGCCAGGGCTGCCTTCACGGCCGCACTAGCGCGGAAGGCACCAAGGACTTCGACCGATGCGATGGTGTCGAGGGCGAGTGCGGGGGAGACATCGTCGGCGATGCTCGCCAGGCCCAGCACGCGGATCTGCACCTGCTGACCAGCCGCGGATCTCCTCCAAGTCATGCCGGGTGTAGTGCTGGGTCCCCAGCATCAGCGTCTTACGGGCCACCGTCTGGTCCACCGACGCCGCTCTCGTTGCCAGCTGGGTGCGGATGGCGGTGCGGATGAAGTCGGTGCGGTTGGCGTAGAACCCTTCTTGCACCAGCAGATCGATCTGCCCCAGATCTACCAGGCCCACGTTGATGGTGATCTTCTCGGTCTTCTCGAAGTCGCCTGAGCGCACCGCCCTTCCATCCCTCAGCCATCCAAATGACATCTGCTGAGATGGTGTCGCGGCTCGGGTGAGGACGCAAGACGTGCTGGGTTTGCCGTACCGATGGCTCCACCACATGCTCGCGCCGCTTGGTGAGCCGCCGGCAGCCGGTGCGCTGCACGGGAGTAGTCGGGGAGTTACGCCGGACGGCAGACGCCTCAGGTCTTAATCAGACATATAGTTCAAAGTCATCTAATACGGTCGAGGCGGTGGGGCAGATGCGAGGTTTCGGTGGTCGGGGTGCGGCTCGTGGGCACGGCATCGGGCGTGGGGCCGTCGTCGCGGCGTGTGCCCTCGCCGCCCTCAGCCAGGCTCCGGCCGCGTCGGGCCACCCCGTCCCCGGTCCCGCCCACACCGGCCCGGCCGGGGCCGGCGTGCACTCGTTGACGGTCCGTAGCGGCGTCGACCCCACCACCCCGGCCTGGGTCCCTATCTCCAACTCCGCCTACGCACCCGCCCTGCCCGGTACGGGCTACATCATGCCTCCCGGCGGCTGCGGCACGGGTTCGGAGCCCAACGGCTCGCCGCACACGGTGACGGCCGGCTTCACCCTGCCGCCGGGGGCGTTTCTCTCTTCGATCGTGGTCCAGGTGCACGCGGACAACGCTGTGGCCGTGCGGCTCAACGGCCAGCTCATCGGCAGCGAGCTCATCGGCGGGCAGTCACCGAAGGATATCCGCGAGAACTTCCAGGGCCCACCGGAGTCCTACACCAGCGCCGGCACGCTGATGCCCGTGTCCAATACGCTGGAGTTCACGCTGCGCAACTACATCGGGCCCTGTGCACTTGACTACCTCGCCATGGTGAGGTTTACCTTCTTCAATTGCCCCTTCGGCGGCGGCGGTCTCATCGTGGGCAACGGCACGATCAACGGAACGCCGGGCGGCGACATTATCACCGGCGGGCCCGGCCCCGACGTCATCAACGGCGGCGGCGGTGGCGATATCATCAACGGTGATGCGGGTGACGACTGCATCGTTGGCGACGACGGTGACGACGACCTCTTTGGGGGGCCCGGTAACGACACGCTGCTCGGCGCCGTCGGCAGCGACGACCTGTTCGGCGGGCTCGGCGACGACGCCGTCGATGGCGGCGACGGCCCCGACCAGGCCCACGGCGACGCTGGCGCCGACATCGTCCACGGGGGCGCGGACGTCGACTCGCTACACGGTGATGCCAGCGACGACGTGGTGAGCGGCGATGCCGGTAACGACACGTTGACCGGAGGCGCCGACAACGACGCCCTCTCGGGCGGGCCTGACGTCGACGTTCTGGACGACGCTGCCGGCGGCAGCGACCGCGACACTCTCAACGGCGGCGACGGGGCCGACACGCTGCTCGCCTTCGACTCCGACGGGCTGGACACGCTGTGGGGACCGGAGACGCCGCTGGTGGCGGGAGGGCTAACCCCGGGCTACCAGGCCCCCCGGCGGTCGACGCCAACGACATCTGCATCGCCGACTTCTTATTCTTCGCAGACTACAACAATGTCACCGGCATCGGCTGCCCGTAGCCTTCGTCTCATAGGTCTTGCGGACCTCACTGCCCCCTGCCCGTGACCTTGCCGCCATGTACGCATCTCTGCCGGATTTTCCAAACGGCAACGAACCGTTCCGGTCTCTATCATAACCGGAACGGTTCAGTTCGCCTTCATCTGTGAGATGGAGGAGGGGAACGCTGGCATGCCACGCGACGCGAGATTCCCGGCCGGGTTGATGTGCGAGGTGCCCGAGGTGTCACGGGCGGGTTATTACGCAGGGAAGAATCGAGGTGCATCGAGGCGGGCGGGTGAGGACGAGAAGTTAACCGAGCGGATCGTGGCCATCGGCAAGGAGAACCACGGCCGGTATGGCATCGGCCGTATCCACGGTGCGCTGGCCCGCCAGGGGCACCGGCACTCACCGAAGCGGGTACGGCGGCTGGCCAGGGCGGTCGGTGTGGAGTGCGTGCACCCCGAGCCCTGCCAGCGGACCACGATCGCCGGCCCTGGCCGGGCGTCCGGTGGCATCCTGGTCGCTGCCCACCGGAGCCCGCGTGTGATGTACGTTGTGGTGTATGCGTCGGACCAATATCTATCTCAGCGATGAGCAGCGGGCTGCCCTTGCCGCTCGCGCGGCTGCCGAGGGCACCTCGGCAGCGGAGCTGGTCCGGCGGCTCATCGACCAGGCGCTGCGTGGATCGAGCGACGATCTCACCGCTGACCTGGCCGCCGTCGACGCGTCCTTCGGCGTCTTGCGCGACGACGAGCTGGACGTCGACATCGACCGTGCGGACGGTCAGCGTGGCGCGCATCTGCGGCGGATCAGCCGGCTGTGATCCTCGTCGACACGGACGTGCTGATCGCGAACCTGCGCGGGGTCGACGCCGCCCGGGTCTGGCTGCGGGACACTCGCAGGCAGGCCGGCCGGCTCGCGGTCAGCGTCGTCACGAATGCCGAGATCGTCGGCGGCATGCGTTCCCCGGAGCGACGGGAGGTTGCCCTGCTGCTCAACTCGCTTCGGCCGCTTCCGGTGACCGGTATGATCGCTCACCGGGCCGGAGAGCTCCGTCGGCGCTACCGCCGCTCGCACTGCGCGATCAGGCTGGTCGACTACCTGATCGCGGCGACAGCTCTGGTTCACGGGCTCGAACTGGTGACGCTCAACATCAAGCACTTCCCGATGTTTGACGACCTGGAACCGCCATTCCTGCTCTGAGCTGTCCGGGCGGTGACGACCGCCGTGCCAGGGTCATGCTATGCACTCGCGCGGCGCGGCGTGGTCCTGATGGGGCGGTTCACTGCTCGGTCATCTGCGGATGGCCTAGGTGCAACGTCTGCCGGGCCGTGGTGCTCTCACCCAGCGTGGGTGCAGCCGTAGTGCGCCGGGCCGGTTATCGGGCGCGTGCCAGGCGCTGGGAGGTGAAGGCTTCGATGGCGCCGGCCAGCTCGATGGCGTCTCGGCCGGGGTCTTGGAGGGCGCTCAGTGTGGTGCGCATCCGCTCCATCGCGGTCACGATGCCGTGGGTGCGCTGGGCTGGGGGGAGTTCCAGCACCGGGATGAGGGCTTCGGCCGCGCCGTCGACCTCGCGGTGCGAGACCCGGGCGATGGCCAGGGCGATGCGGGTGTTGGCTTCGTGGCCAAAGGAGCGGTCCTGGGCCGGTGCTGCGGCATAGGCGTCCAGGGCTTCGAGGGCGAGGCGCTCGGCGCGGGCCGCCTCCGGCTGGCCGCCCCAGGAGAGTGTCTCGGCGGCGAAGTAGAGCTGGCGGGGCCGGCTGAAGGTGCAGGTCCCGCCGAGGCCGTCCAGCTCGTCGGGCTGCATCTGGTCCCGCAGGTAGATGGCTCGGGCCAGGGCGGTGTGGGCCTCCTCTGGCCGGTTCAGTGCGGCCAGTGCGCGGGCTTCGGCGCTGGCCAGCCACACCCCGGCGGTGCCCCGGCTGCGGGCTGCAACCTCGGCACCGAGTTGGGCGTAGCGCAGCGATTCCTCCAGCCGCCCTGACCAGTAGGTGAAGGCTGCCTGCAGGCCACGGATCCAGGACCGCAGCCCGTCGTGCCCGGCGTTGTCCGCGCAGGCGTAACCGGTGCGGGTTTGTGTCATCGCATCGTGGGAGGCACCGAGGTCGTGCGACGCCTTGGCCATCAGCCCGCAGGCGATCCCGGCTACCAGGTATAGATCCCGGCTCTGCTCCGGGCGCTGGCGCCCTTCGAGCAGGGTGAACGCGCGCTCCTGGGTATCCACCAGATCACCCAGCAGTGTGGGTAAAGGCTGATGATTGTAAGTGGCGACCAGCCGGCGCACGTCATCAAGGAGCTGGTCGAGTGTCTCTGCTCCGACGTTGGAGGCTTCGATGCGGGTGAGGAAGTCACGGGCCCGGTCCGCGCTCATGGCGATCACCTGTCCTTCCCAGTCTGTCCGCGCCGTGCCCCGCCCCGGCGCCGATCCGCCCTGGCAGCGGCCCGGCCGCAGGGCCTCGATGCCGTAGGGCGGGCCGAATAGCCGGGCCACCGGCTCGCCGAACATCTCCTCCAGTGTGCCCCGCGCCGCCGGGTAGGGCAGCCCACGCAGCTCTCCGGTGACCCACCGGTAGGCCTGCCGCTCACTGAGCACGGTCCCCTTGGTGGCCCGCTGGTAGTTCTTCCGGAACTCCTCCAGTGTGACGTGCCGCTGCCGCAGCAGCTGCTCCAGCCGCGTCCGGGGCGGCTCCTGCTCGATTATCACACTCGCTCCCCTCATAGTTGGTCGGCCCACCGTAGATCCATCTGGGTCACCAAGGTGACATGGGGAGAGCAGACGGCAACAGAAGGCAACGGCCGACAGCCAGCACGGCGGGCCCCCGTCAGCGTGACCCCACGGGGCACGCCGCATCCGCACACTCATGCAGGTGCAGCGGCGGATTGATTCCGGGTACCTCCTGCCCCGGAAAGTTGATCATTATCAGGTTGGCAGTGCCACCCGGTGACCCGCGCAGTCCGGTGCTGCCCGGACACCGCCTGCGGCGGCAGCGACCCCACGGTCGATGAGGTGCTCGGGCAGGCCGGCCTGCGCACCGTGCCACCGCACCCATTCGGGCAATAGCGCCTTCGCTGCGACGGTGACCGGATCATCAGGGATCCAATCGCTGATCAGCGCGAGCTGGAACTCGACTCGATGCGGCGAGACCGCATGCCAGGTGCCGGGCAGCGCCCCCTCCAGCCACTCCTGCGCCAGCGCACCGGCGGCCTCCGGATCGGGTTCGGTGCCGTGGCGCCGCACATGCCAGGCGGTGAACGCCGCCGCCATCGGATCCGGGTCGAGGTCGCGGTACAGCGATCGTGCCGTCGGCAGTGCCATTCCCCGCCTCCGCAGCGCATCCGCGAGATCGTGGATCCGGCGGCGCGCCCGGAACCAGTTATCCAGCACCGTCCGCGACTCGGTTCCCCGGAGAAATCCTTCTCCGAGGTCGCAATGGACGAGGCAGAGCAGGCGCTCCGCCGTCTCGACCCGCTCCGGCTGTGCGCTTTCCGCTGTGTCACCCACCAGCGCTCGCCACGCGGTGGCCGCTTGCTGCACGTCGTCGAAGACACCCGCATAGACGATCTCGATGATCCCGCACGCGTCGATGTCGAACAGGAACACCGAGCGGTCCACCCCATCGGGGTAGGAGAAGCCGGCGATCAGCGCAATGCGCGTGCCGTACGCGTCGCGCATCTCCCACACCTCACCAGTGGCCGTGATCCGCGCGAGCTGCCCCAGCCAGCCCGGCTGCCGACGCACCGCCGCGTCATCCTGCAACTCCTTCTTCGCGCGCCCCAGCGCCGTCCGCGCGAAGGACTGCAGCGCCGGTGACCCGATCGAGGTGAGACCGTGCAGCAACCGCCACGGCGGCTCCCACGCGCCGTCCCGGCCCTCCTCCCGGATCCGGGCTGTCGCGGCCTCCGTGAGCTCCTCGAACCACCAGCTGAACCACATCCCCTCGCGTTCCTCGGCGAGGACGCGGTGCAGCTCGGCGCCCAGCAGTTCCGCCGTCACCTGCTCAAGCTCCCGAGGTCCCCGCGCCGCCATGACGACGTCAGCCTGATCGAGGACAGCCTTACTCGCGGAGTCGAACCACGCTGGCCGCTGCGGCGGGCCCAGCAGCGCCTGCATCTCCGCGAGCGCCGATTGCGGTTGACCTGCCTGCATGCCCGAGGTGCGACGGCGCGCAGCACCCCGCAGACCAGGGGTGCTCTTACCCTTCTTGCTCTTACGACCACGAGACACCGGCGACATGCGCAGGATGATAGAGCTGGGCAATACCCGGTCCTGGGCCAGTGGGCTCTGCTAGCCGAAATCCGCCCACGTCACGATGAGTACGCCGACTCGGTCCTGATCGGTGAGCAGCAGATAGGTGATCAGCCCGCGGCCGCCACCGAAGACCAACTGGTAGACCCCGCCATCGGGGTTGGCGGCGTTGATCGACTCGCCTCGCTCGGGCACGAGCGAGAGCACCGTCATGGCCTCGGCGAGCGCGTCGACTCCTGCCGGCGGCAGCGCCTGGATCTGGACGCGCGCGGCAGGGTCGATGTTGAGCGTGTGCGCCATACGGAAAGCCAGTCCTGACCTGGGGGACGGTCAGAGACCGAGCTCGGCTTTGAGCTCGCTCCAGGGCACGCTGCCGGGCCGGGGGCGGCCGGTGCGCTGGACCTCGGCGGCGGTGGCGAGCATCTGCCGGTGGCCGTCGGGGTCCTGCTCGGTCATCAGCGCCATCCGCCGCCACCTGCGCAGCACGTGGCGCAGCTGGTCTAGGTGCAACGTCTGCCGGGCCGCGGTGAGCGCGGCGTCGAAGGCGGTCGCCGTGGGATCCGACGGCTGGTGTTGTTCGGCTCGGTGCTACGTGGGGAGGACACCCCGGCCAGTGACGTCGACCTGCTCGTGGAGTTCGAGGAGGGCCGGACACCCGGTCTGCTCGGGTAACGAAGGTGGGCTTGGGCGGTAGACCTCAGCGGACGTAGATAGCCGGTCGGTAGCGCGGCTCGGGGATGCCCTGGCCTGCCTCGGCGGCCACGGCCAGCCAGGCTTCCTTAGCGCGCAGCACCTCAGCAACCGCCTGCTCGGGGGTTTCACCGAACGCCGAGCAGGCATCAAGATCGGGTATGTCGGCGATGTATCCGCCGTCGTCCTCGCTGAAGAAGACGTTGATGTGGTAGTCGTTCACCGATCACCCTCCAGGGTCAGATTGTAGCGTTCCACCAGTCGCAGGAGCTGGCGGACTTGGTAGGGCTTCGCCTGCCCATGCACTTGCTGCACGTTGAGGATCTGTGACCGTCCTCTCGGTTGATCGGCTCACGCTAGATCACCGGCAGCCGAAACGGTGACAGTCTGAGAGCAGACGGCAGCAGAAGGCGACAGCCGACAGGCACCATGGCGTGCCCGTGACGGCCGACCTGATCACGCCCGCCAGGCTGGCGCACCCGTGAGTGGCTTGCACCACTGTGGAGCGGTCGGCCTGCAACGAGCCGCGCAGCCCGGCGAATTATGTTGTCGCGCCCTACGACACGGCGCCAGGCGCTCGCCTCGGCTGGGAGATCGACGACTTCGCCGACGAGCTGGTGCCTTGTTCGGCCGACCGGTCGACCTCGTGTCGCGGCGGGCCATCAACCCTCGACTCAGGGGAAAGATTCTGCACGACTGACCTGCACACCACCGACTGCTACTACAGCCGCTCCCACATCGTGGGACCGGCGACCTTCTGGGTGATCGTTGACAGCGGTCAAAGCTGGAGCTATTCTCGACTGAATTAGGATATACATCTCATATGCCGCGCATGGCGTGTCCACGGTAGTCACCCAGCGTGAAGCGCGGCTGTAGTACTGCGCGCTTGAGCAGGTGGGAGCGCATCTTGGTGCTCTTGCAGCTGCTTCTAGTAGTCAAGCGGATCTGCATGTCGTTCTGACAGTGCACCACTTTCCCTGCAGTGCACCACGAGGAGTGAACATGGATGGCGATGACCTGGCTCAGTCGGCTGTCGAAGTGGTGGCCCAACACCTCGCGCAACGTGGCACCGATGCCGTCGGCCGGTTGGCAGATGTCGGCGTTGATCACATCTACCAACTGATTGTGTCGAGGTTGCAGCGAAGTCCTGCGGGGCAGAGCATGCTCTCGTGGTTCCACCAGAACCCGGCTGATGAGCAAAGCAGGCGGCGATTTGCCGCGGTCGTGGCCGACGAGGTTCGTCACGACCCGGGGTTCGCTGAGTCGCTTGGTCAGGCGGCCGAACGGGCGGGGGTCTTCGTTCAGGGTGCTGGCGCCTCCCAGCAAATCATTGAAAACAGGGGAGATTTCCGGGACATCTCCGCTGGACGGGATGTCCGTATCAAACAGCGCCAATTTCATATCGGTCGGTTCCAAGTCGGGACCGGCGGCCTGGTCACGGGCGTCGTCGGCCTGGTCATTCTCCTCGGCGGGGGAACCGTGGGTGAGCCCCTAACTCCTTGTGGGCCGCTTACCTCCATGTCGGCGCTTGAGCTGGTCACGTCATCTTTGAGCGGATCACGATTCGCCGACGACGGGAAGACTCCGCGGGCACTGTAGCACAACAGGTGCTATGATCTCGGCGTGGAGCGCATAGGAGTCCGGGAGCTGCGGCAACACGCCAGCCGCTACCTGGACCGGGTCAAGGCCGGCGAGTCGATCGAGGTCACCGAACGAGGCGTGCCGGTGGCGGTGCTCGTCCCGGCCGCGCGTGACGAGGTGCGTGAGCGGCTGGTCCGGGACGGCCGGCTGATACCCGCCCGCGGACCGCGGGTGCTACCCGAGCCGGTCGACGCGTCCGGGCCGTCCACCGCTGAGGTCCTTGAGGAGCTACGGGCCGACCGGTTGTGATCTATCTCGACACGTCGGCGCTGGCCAAGCTGATCGTCCGCGAGACGGAGACGGCCGCGCTGAGTCGCTGGCTGCGCGAGCGCGCGGCGCAGCTGTGGGTGACGAGCATCGTCGGCCGGGTCGAACTCGTTCGGGTGGCCCGGCGTTTCGCCGCAGCAGACGGAGCCCGCCTGCTGCTCGCGGGGCTGGACACGATCCCGCTCGTTGAGCATGTCGCCGACGTCGCGCAGACCACCGGGCCGGCCACCCTGCGGACGCTCGACGCCATCCACCTGGCGAGCGCGCTGTCGGTACGCGACGAGCTGATCGCCTTCTGCTGCTACGACCGGCGACTGCTCGACGCTGCCGGGGACGCGGGTCTGCCGGTCTACGCCCCCGGCACGTGAGCGGACAACCTCCAGCCAGGACAGATCATGAACAACCGACGGCAGGTCCACTACACCTGGTGCAGCCGAAGCCGGACCTTTGCGGTGGCGGCGAGCCGCTGCAGATCGTCAGGGTCTGAGGTGAGCACCGCGGCCCGGTACCGCAGCGCGGTGAGCACGACGTGCGCATCGACCACATCGGCGGTGCCGGTATCGCGGAGCAGGCGGCCGACCGCGCGCCCGATGTTCTCGTCGAAAGACTCGATGACACAGCCCTTCAGCAGGCGGGAGAGCTGCGGCTGCGGTCCACCCCGCCATGCCTGCCCCAGCACCACGGCGGGGACGACGGCCTGACCGGCCCGGTCGAGACCACGACGATGCACTGCCCACATGGTCCGGTCGCCACGTTCGGCGGCGAGCAATGCACCGGTGTCGTAGACGAGGGTCACCACGCAGCGGGCCGAACGCCCAGCTCGTCGAGGATCTCGTCGGCGCGGTCGATCTCCTGCTGGGTGAAGGCGCCGGCCTCGGCCTCGTACTCGCGGACGGCGGCCAGCCCGGCGGCCCGCTTCGCGGCGTGCTGCGCAGCCTGGGACAGCCACGCCGACAGGCTGAGCCCCGCCTCCTCCGCGGCGATGCGCGCCGCGGCGAGCGTCTCCTCCTCCAGCGACACCGAGATCTTGGTGACGGTCACGCTCCGAGGCTAGCAGCGCGGTGCTACTCCTGGTGCGAAGATCCGCGGCCCGGCCACCAGTCAGCCAAGCTCGTCGGTCAGGGCTCGGAGATGCTCGGCGAGCGCGCGTGCGTGCGCGTCGGCGCCGCGTTCGCGCAGCGCGGCGTGCACCCGGCGCAGCTCCCGGGTGGCCAGTGCGGAGCCGGTCGCTGCGGCCAGCTCGGCGGCGCGCATCGCCACGACCAGCGCCCCGTCAGCGTCCCCGGCCCCGGCGAGTGCGAGCGCCAGCTGGGCGGCATAACGGGCCCGGTCACGCTCGTAGCAGTCGGGCAGGCCCGCCAGCGCGGTGGACAGCAGCGCCACCGCGTCTGCGTGACGGCCCAGCTCGGCGTAGGCCACGCCACGCTGGAAGGCCAGCCGCTCCGGGCCGTGGAAATACACCCACGGTGGGGCGTCCTCGACCCGCTGCGGCTCGCGTTGCCCGGCTGCCGCCAGCCCGATCGCCTGGGCGGCGTCGTTGCCGGCCCACGCCAGGTGCGATTTCAGCGACAGGACCGAGGTGACCATGTCGGCGTCGCCGATCTCTTGGGCGGCCTCCATCGCGGCGTCATAGTGTCGCAGTGCACCGGCCGTGTCGGTGCAATCCTGGTACATCCAGCCAGCGAATTCCTCGTAGTGCGCCGCAACTTCAAGCACCGCGGTGCGTACCGGGTTGCGTGCCTGCCGGATCAGGTCGTTGATCACGTGGATCTGCGCGAGCACCGGGCCCAGCAGCTGCCGCGCACCGAGGGTGTCCTCGGCGCGGCGCTGCTCGGCGAGCAGCCGGGCCAGGTGCTCGACCACGGCGGCGTCCGTGCGTCGCGGATTGGCTAGCGCCGCGCTGAACCGCTCGAACTCGTCGGGGTCGGCGGGTTCCACTACGGCGCGCGGAAGGATGTTGGCGGCCTCCCACGTGGCCAGCAGCGCTCCTTCGGCGCCCAGTGCAGTGTCCAGCGCCTTGGCCACGGGCTGGGTGGGCCAGCGGCGGCCGTGCTCGATGTGGTGAACGTATCCGCGGGCGACGTGCGCGGCGGTGCCGACATCGGCCAGCGACAGATCGGCGCGGGACCGCAGCGTGGCCAGTTGCTCCGCGAAACTCGCTCGCTCGTCGCCGTGCATGTCGACCGTCTCCTCAGCGTCGTGACGGTGACAGGGTTTCATCCGGATCTTCAGCACCTCAACGGGCGGTCGTCCAGGGTGCGGATCGGCATATCGTTCGGGCGGACGCAGCCGCGCGCTCATCGGAAGGGCACACCCATAGTGGACTGCTACCCCGAGATCGAACCGTATGAGCACGGGATGCTCGACGTGGGCGACGGTCAGCGGGTGTACTGGGAAGTCTGCGGCAACCCGGACGGCAAGCCCGCGGTCGCCCTGCACGGCGGTCCCGGTTCCGGCTGCACTCCCGGCTACCGGCGCAACTTCGACCCCGACGCCTACCGGATCGTGCTGTTCGACCAGCGCGGCGCGGGCCGCAGTACGCCGCACGCCAGCGACCCGGCCACCGGCCTGGCCGTCAACACGACTCACCACCTGATCGCCGACATCGAGCTGCTGCGCGAGCACCTCGGCATCCAGCGGTGGCTGGTGTGGGGAGCGTCGTGGGGAGCCACGCTCGCGCTCGCCTACGCGCAGCGCCACCCACAGCGGGTCAGCGAGATCGTGCTCGCCTCCGTCACCATGACGCGCCCGGCGGACATCCAGTGGCTCTACCACGGCGTCGGCCGGTTCTTCCCCGCGGAATGGGCGCGATTCCGTGCCGGCGTGCCCGAAGCCGACCGGGACGGCGATCTGGTCGCCGCCTACCACCACCTGCTCAACAACGCCGATCCCGAGGTCCGCGAGCAGGCCGCCCGCGACTGGATGAACTGGGAGGACGCTGTCGTGTCGCTGGAGGAGGGCCACCAGCCCCACCCCCGCTACCGGGCCCCCGGGTCCGCATGGCCTTCGCCCGGATCGTGACCCACTACTTCCACCACCACGCCTGGCTTGCGGACGGCGTCCTGCTGCGCGAGGCCGGTCGGCTCGCCGGCATCCCCGGCGTCCTGGTGCACGGCCGCCTCGACCTCGGCGGACCACCCATGACGGCCTGGGAACTCGCCCAGGCATGGTCGGACGCCGAGCTGCACCTCGTCAGCACCGGCCATACCGGCGGGCCGGAGATGACCGCGCACCTCATTGCGGCCACCGACCGCTTCGCCGAGTTCCGGACTGGCTAGCGCAGCACAGGCAACGGGGAATGCGTCGAGCGGCCGGTCGCAGCCTCGATCAACTCGACAGCGGGGGCGAGCTCTGCCAGCAGCTGCACGGTGTCCCGCAGTGCCGGCGTCGGCACGACCGGTGGGTGGTCGAGAGCGCCGACCTGGGCCCAGACCTGCCAGATCTGCTCCAGGGCGGCAAGCCTGCCCAGGTAGACATCATGCATGAGCTGATGGTGCCGCACTGCGGGTGCGTTTCAGCGAGGCTGGTCCAGCTCCTCGGCGAGGAGGTCCATGAGCAGGCCGTCATGCCATCCCGCGCCGTCGGCGTCGCGCTCGTAGCGGCGCATCACGCCCACCGGGCGGAAGCCCACCGCCGAGTAGCAGCGGATGGCCGGCTCGTTGTCGGCCGCCGGATCGATCACCAAACGGTGGTGGCCCCGGTCGTGCACGAGGTGGCGGACCAGGGTGCCCACGGCGTCGCGGCCGATGCCCTGCCCGTGCACGACGGGGTCGAGGAAGACATCGATCGAGGCGTGCCGGTAGGCGGGCTCCTCCTCCTCGCCGTACTGCACCATTCCGATCACCGCCCCGTCCAGCAGGACGGCGAAGCGGGTGGCGGA
>JBOHFT010000108.1:0-14977 GCA_050699815.1 Pseudonocardiaceae bacterium
GCGGGTGCAGGCCCTCGGCGGTGGCCACCGCCTGTTCGTGGTCACCGAGCTCCAGCGCCCCGGCCATCTGCCACAGGCCCACGTTGACCGGCCCGAACCCCATCCAGAAGGCGTTGCCTCCCCCGGTGTGCCGCGCGATCTCCGCCGCGTGCTCCAGCGCGGCTGCCGTGTCCCCGGGGCGCTTGCCCGCCGCGGCCACTAGCGACCCCGACAGCGCGAGCATGCCCGCCAGCTGGGCCGCCTGCGGGCTGCTCGTCGGCACCGTCACCGAGTCCAGCACGGCTTCGCCCCGCTCGATCGCCGACAGCCGCGATTTCGACATCCCGGCCAGGCCGGCGACCACCCGCAGCGACATGCGCCGGGCCTGGCGGATCCGGCGCAGCCGGGCACCGATCATGTGTGCGTCGTCCACGTCCACGAGACCCCCCTCGGCACCGGATGTGACAACAGGTTACGCGGCGCTGGTGAGGGGGAGCACACTACGGGGATGAGCTCCGGGCCGGCCGAGGTGATGTGGTTTCGCCGGGATCTGCGCACCAGCGACAACCCACCACTGCTCGCCGCAGCGAGCAGTGGTGGGCCGGTGCTGGCGTTGTTCGTGCTCGACCCGCGGCTGTTCGACACCGCGGGCCCGCCCCGCCGGGCTTACCTGCTGCGCTCGCTGCGCGCACTCGACGGCAGCCTCGGCGGCGCGCTGCACCTGCGGTGCGGCGACCCGGTGCAGCAGGTGGTGGCCGCGGCCCGCGAGATCGGCGCCCGCCAGGTGCACATCGCCGCCGATTACGGGCCCTACGGCGCCCGCCGCGACGCCGCGGTGGAGGCGGCGCTGCGCGCGCACGGCATCACCCTGGTCCGCACCGGCTCGCCCTATGCGGTGGCGCCGGGCCGGGTCCGCAAGCCCGACGGCTCCCCCTACCGGGTGTTCACCCCGTTCAGCCGGACCTGGCTGGCGCATGGCTGGCGGGGCCCGGCCGGTGGTGCCGAGGGCCTCGACTACGTGCCCCGATCAGGCCCGGCCGGTTTTCCCGGCGAACCCGACCCGGCCGGGATCACCCTGCCCGAGGTCGGCGAGGCCGCCGCCAGCCGGCGGTGGCAGTGGTTCCTGGACACCGCGCTGGCCGACTACCACGACCACCGCGACCGCCCCGACCTCGACGGCACCGCCCGGATCTCCGCCGCCCTGAAATACGGCGAGCTGCACCCCCGCACCCTGCTCGCCGACCTCGCCGACCGGGTCGGTCCCGGAGTGACGTCGTTTCGCACCGAGCTGTGCTGGCGGGAGTTCTACGCCCACGTGCTGCACCACCACCCGGCCTCGGCGTGGACCGCGCTGGACCCGGTCGCCGGCGCCGTCCCCACCGACACCGGCCCCGACGCCGACACCGCCTTCCACGCCTGGGCGCAGGCCCGCACCGGCTACCCGATCGTGGACGCCGGGATGCGCCACCTCCACGCTGAGGGCTGGATGCCCAACCGGCTCCGCATGATCACCGCATCGTTCCTGGTCAAAGACCTGCACCTGCCGTGGCAGCGCGGCGCGCGGCACTTCCTGGACTACCTGATCGACGGTGACCTGGCCAGCAACAACCACGGCTGGCAGTGGGTCGCGGGCACCGGCACCGACGCGGCACCCTACGTCCGGATCTTCAACCCCACCCTGCAGGCCGCCAAGGCCGACCCGGCCGGCGACTACGTCCGCCGCTGGATACCGGAACTGCGCGGCATCACTGGCCCCGCGGTGCACCAGCCCTGGACCCAGCCCGGCGGCCCACCCCACGGCTACCCACACCCACTGGTCGACCACCCCAGCGAACGCGCCGAGGCACTACGCCGCTACCACGCAACCACGTCACTGGCCGGGCGCGGTACCTGAGCTTCCGACCGGGTGGGATGCGGTGCCGGTGGATCTCAGGACCCAGCCTTGGGGGACGTGGCCGACCAGGTGGAGCGCTGCTGGGGCGTGCGGCTGGGCCGGGAGGCCGCCGTGGTGAAGCGGCGTTCGGTGGGAGCACGCACTGACCGAGATACCTGAGTTCGCATTGCGGCGCGGCCGTTTTCCAGGCTCACTGGCATTCGGGGCTCCTCACTCCACCTGCACCTTTGGTGGTGCGGGTGCGCCGCATCAGCACGTCGAGTAGCCGCCTCGGCGTCAATAGCCGGGTGACCAGCTCGGGATCGGGCAGCTTTCCTCGGGCGAACTGGGTACCCAACGCGCTAGGTCCAGTCCAGCTGAGTGCCTGCTCAACACCCTGGATCAGTCGGTGACCGTGCATGACCAACCTCTCGTGGTGGTTGTTGAACAGCGCGTGGCCCGGCGGGCCGCCAGGCTCGCCCAACGCCACATGGACACCGCTGGCCGCGACGAGCCGGGACGCTTCGGATTCGACCACGCCGAACTCCACCAGCATCTCGCCGAGGCGTCCCTGCGCCTCGGTGACACCAGCGCGACCCGCGTCCATGCCGGCCGCTCCCGTGAGCTGAAAACCCCGGATCGGGCGGCTGGGCCGCCGTGCCATCGCTGATGTTACGATCAATGGCATGCCGCGTGTTCGGATCTCTGCAACCGTTGATGGTGAGCGCCTTGATGCGGCGGCGCGGCTGTCCGGTGCCACCGGCAGCAGGCTGCTCGACCAAGCGCTTGCCGCACTGATCGAGCAACTTGAGACCGAGCGAGAGCTCGCGGCTCTGGTCAGCCATCCCTATGAGGAAGATCCTGATCTTGCATGGGAGGCGCCTCCCGGACCCGATCTACCTTACGACGGCGCTGTTCCGGATGACGTTGTCGAGCTGGCGCAAGCGCGACGCCGTTCCCGGCGTGCCGGGTGAGCGGGCTGGGGCACGCCCAGGTGTGGTGGGCCGAGTTTCACGCGGTTGTTCACCTGTCGTGCAATCAGGCTCCCGTTTCCGCACTTCTCGATCACGACAGAATGAAATGGGCTGACAGGGCGTGGCTGCGGGGATCGCATAATTCACCCTCGCTTTCGCAAGATGAGGACCAGTTCGTCATACACTCGACCACGGCCCGATGTCGTAAACTTTTCAAGTTGCGTCCAGAATGAGCGCTCTGGGGTACAGCCTGCCGTCTCAAACTCTCGCACTACGGCCTCGGAGTCGAGTTGCTCCCATGAAGGCGTAATTGTTGATTCGTAGTCGAGTGCCGTCACCACGAGAAGTTTGCCGTTGTCCCGTGTCGCTTTTGCTAGGTTCGCTATCGCGTCCGATGTCTTTTCCGCGCGATCAAGCACGTTGACGCACAGTACGAAGTCGGCCGCCTGAGGGAATTCAGGTAGTTTCTGGATGTCGCCAAGGCACAGGGTCACTTTATTTGCCGTGGAGGGGGAGACGCCCGCGAGAATTGCTCTCGCCACCTCGGTCATCTCTGCGGATTCTTCGATCCCAATGACGATCGCATGAGGATTCCCCTCGCACATCTCGTGCAGGAGGCGGCCGACGCCGAAACCAACTTCCATCAGAATGGGATTCCGGCGCTGGGTCGCCGCGCTCATGTCTCGCACAAGCGTCGCGAGAGCATCATAGAACGCGGTAGCGGTGGAGTACGGGGGTTGGTGCCCCCAGGACATGGACGCATACTCGGCCGCTTTCACCAACGAGTGGTATTTACTGGTTGATAGACATCCGGACGAATCGCTATCAGGAGTAGTCGGGTCTCGCCGGTTACTGCTCAAAAGACCCCCTCGGCGGGAAGGCCGAACAATCGTGCGACCTTCCCGCGTATTAAGTTGGTTGGCGCTACACTAAAGAACCGTTCCTAAACGGTCGGGCCTGCGTTGTCGCGAGTGCGAACGACCAAAAGGACATGTTCCAGCGCCTCGTCCAGTGGAACGCCGTTGCGTTGTGAACCGTCCCGATAACGGAAGGACACCGTACCGTCAGAGACATCCTGATCACCTGCAATGATCATGAAAGGAATCTTCTGTTGCTGAGCAGTACGGATCTTCTTCTGCATCCTGTCGTCTGAGGTGTCGACCTCTGCGCGGATGCCTTCCTTTCGGAGCGTTGACACGAACTCGCGAAGATAGGGCGCGTGGTCGTCACGAATCGGAATTCCGACAACCTGTACGGGGGCGAGCCATGCGGGGAAGGCGCCTGCGTAGTGTTCGGTGAGAACACCGAAGAAACGTTCGATCGAGCCGAAGAGCGCACGGTGAATCATCACCGGGCGGCGTCGCTCACCGTCAGCGGCGGTGTATTCCAGGTCGAACCGCTGTGGGAGCTGGAAGTCAACCTGAATGGTCGCCATTTGCCACGTACGGCCGATCGCGTCGCGGGCCTGCACCGAAATCTTTGGTCCATAGAATGCAGCGCCGCCAGGATCGGGCACGAGTTCGAGACCTGACCCTTCGGCCGCTTCGCGGAGCGCATCGGTGGCCGATTCCCACTCTGCATTGCCACCGATGAATTTGGGCGAGTCGTCGCGCGTCGACAGTTCCAGATAGAAGTCGTTTAGGCCGAAGTCACGAAGCAGATCAAGGACGAACCGCAGCACGGACCTCAGCTCATCGGGCATTTGCTCGCGAGTGCAGTAAATGTGTGCGTCGTCCTGAGTCAATCCACGGACTCGCGTCAGACCGTGTATGACACCTGATTTTTCAAGCCGGTACACCGTGCCGAACTCGAAAAGCCGCAAGGGCAGATCCCGGTAAGATCGGCCGCGCGACCTGAAGATCAGGTTGTGCATTGGGCAGTTCATCGGCTTGAGGTAGTAGTCCGCGCCGTCCATCTCCATCGGCGGGTACATATTGTCCGCGTACCATCCGAGGTGCCCGGAGGTCTCGAAAAGGTTGGACTTAGTGATGTGCGGCGTGTTGACGAATGAGTAGCCCGCTTCCTGATGTCGCTGGCGTGAGTAGTCTTCCATCACTCGGCGAATGATTCCGCCCTTCGGATGAAAGACTGCCAAGCCTGATCCGATCTCGTCTGGAAAGCTGAAGAGATCGAGTTCCGCGCCTAGCTTGCGGTGGTCTCGCTTGGCGGCTTCTTCGAGCAGTCGAAGGTGTTCTTTCAACGCGTCACGCGTTGGCCACGCGGTCCCGTAGATTCGTTGAAGCTGAGGATTGCGTTCGTTGCCGCGCCAGTAGGCTGCGGCGGAACGCATTAGCTTGAACGCGCCGATTAGCCTGGTATTGGGAAGGTGGGGACCACGGCAGAGATCCGACCAACACGTTTTTCCGCTGCTGGAGTCGACGTTGTCGTAGATGGTTAGTTCTCCCTCGCCGACCTCCATTACTTCGTCGGTGTCGACTTCAGACTTGAGGTTTACCAGCTCCAGCTTGTACGGCTCTGCCGACAATTCGTCCGTGGCCGCTTCGATCGACGGAAAAACTCGCCTCTTAAAGCTCTGTCCCGACTTGACTACCTCCCGCATTCGAGCTTCGAGCTTCGAAAGATCCTCGGGAGTAAATGGCTGAGTCACAGCAAAGTCGTAGTAGAAGCCATCTCGGATGGGTGGCCCGATGCCCAGCTTCGCCTCAGGGAAGATGTCCTGAACCGCTTGCGCGAGAACGTGTGCGCAGGAGTGACGTAGTACGTTGAGCCCGTCTGGACTGTCGATCGTCACTGGCTCCACGGTGCTGTCCACCTCGGGCGTCCAGCCGAGGTCTCGGAGCCGACCGCGTGAGTCCCGCACGACGACGACGGCCCGTGGTCCGTTCGTCGGCAGCCCTGCGGCGGTCACAGCGTCAGTGCACGTGGTCCCTGCCGGAACGACGATCAAGTCAGTCACGGTGGGGGACGTGCTTGGTGGACGCACGATGGTTCTCTCCTTGCTAGATGTCACGCCTGCGCTACCTTGACCCTTCATGATATGGCAGGCGGGCTAGCCGCCGATCGGGGCACCGCACTGGGCGGCCACCCGTGGGACCACAGACAATGCCGCAAATTCCATCGTTACGTCACTCGTATTCAGGGATTGTCTTGATGCCCAGGATGGTCGGACCGAGTACCTCAGCCGAGCTTTCCGGGCGGTTACCGACAATCAGGATATCTGGATTCCTGTCACGTCTTGCTGGGCCGCCGACGATAGGTGCCCGGCCTCGTCGCGATGTGTTCTGCGCGGGCGACGAGGCCGGGTGCGCGTTTGTGGGTGACTCAGCGCGCGACAACCGCAACACGATGTGGCCTTCCAGGTGCCGTCGCGCGCCGTCGTTCCATAGGCGTGCTCTCCCTTCGTTGGCATGCGGCCGGGGGTCACGCGGCCGGGACCAGGCGCGGCGCTCCTGGGAGGGGTACAGGCCGCGCCTGGACCGGGGCTGCGCGACGTATGTTCACTTCGCGTCCGCCTCTTCCGCTGGTTCCGGCGCGGCGTCCCACTCACGAATCGGGCAATTGGCGACTTCGGCAAAGCGTTTGAGAATGTCAATCTCGACTACGCATGGTGAAGGTCATCACCTTGGATCTCAAATTCCGCGTCATCCCCGTCCAGGTCTCCCTCGATCGTGGCCCCGTCACACAAGATCGCCCATGAATCTGTGGCGACGCCACTTGACACGTACGTCACGCCGAAATCCTCTCTTGTTCTGATTCGCCCCAGCCCGTCTGAGCGCGTTCCTTCGCTCGTTCTTCAGCGAAGTACTTTCGTAAGTTCTCCTTGGCTCGATATTTCAACGCGCTGACGCCATTGGCTGTGAGACCAAAGACCGACGCGACCTCGGACGGAATCCTCTCGTCCACCACAACTAATTTCAGTACGAGCTGGTGACGGTCCGACAGGCTGCCGAATGCGCGGGAGAGTGCCGGACCGAGCTGCGCAACGTCCATCAAAGTGAGACGGCGCGCGATGTTGTCCACGACGAACGGCTTACTGCTCTCGTACCTCACAAAAGCGCGCCGCTGCCTTTTCTCTTGCTTCGTATCGTCATACACCAACCGTCGAACGATGGTGCAGAGGTACGCCAGATATCCCCCGTCAGTCGGCCCGCGGCCGTTCTTGATTGCGTTGCGCATCCGAACGAATGCCCGAGACGTCAAGTCGTCAGCATCAAACGAGCTCCGCGTGTATCCGAGCGCGACCGCGTGCACATCGTTCCAGTGCGCCGCAAACAGCTCGGCGTGTTCTGCCCAGTCATTTGAATCCCCAGCTTGCGCGATCTCGTAGACCATCACGCCGCCCCCTCGTCGCGTCGCGCATGTTTCGGCCACGATGGACACCCGGAGGCATGTCGGGTTTGCCAAGTGGGGACCGGCGACACACCTCCGAGCAGCTTGGTGGCGGATTCCACGTCTTCCATACGCGCATGCCGTGATCCCGAAAAGTAGCACTGAACATTGTGGGAGTGTGTCGCGCGACCGCTAACGGGCGATGGCGAATAGACCGGAATCTCGTGCGTTTTCTCTGCTTGCCCGATCTCGCCCGCTTCCACGACGTAGTCGGCAGGTTCCTCGTCCGAGCTTGCTACCGCATCATCGATAGTCCATTCGGTGGCCACATCGTTATTCCCAGAGCCAGCGGTGTCCCTTACGCGTTCCGCTGTGATCTCAACTCGATAGTTCACGTCGTAACGTCCGTGCCCAGAAGGGCTTGGCCAGAAGTGAACCCCCCAACACCCCAAGAACAGCCCCGACGACGAGAACTCCGGGCGCACCGAGAATCAACACCCACATTGGCACCATGTGTGATCACCTGTCCTCGTGATCACGCGTCGGCTTGCCTCGGGTCACCGCATACAGGAATTGGATGACGACCACCGGGCCAATAATTGCCAGCAGCACACCGCCGGTCGCCGTCATGATTCCCCGCTGCCCGACAATGCCACGTTGACCTCGGCCATAACGGTGATACCGGCCCTGGCCCACCTCTCCAGCAGGTCCATCGCGGCAGCGGCCTCGGTGCGGGAAACGTTGATGCCCGTGGGTGAAAGTGCCTCTCGGATCGTCATCGCCGCCAGGTGCACAGCCAACTCCGACTGGCCGACCCCACGGTCCCCCGTCACGATGCACCGTCCGTAGGTTCGTGACGCTGTCCGCTGTCCACTGCCATCCGTCCGGCCGCGCGGTCGAGACACACACGCCAGTACTCCCCGAACACCCGCACGCCGGCGAGATCCAACCCGAACCCGCCCACCGCGGCCGACCTGTCCGGCGCGGTGCTGCCCCGTGAGCTGCGGGGTGCCACCCTGCGCCGGGCGCAACTGGTTGCGGCCCGGTGCGACGGTGCCGACCTCACCGGCGCCGACCTCACCGGCGCCGACCTGCGCGACGCGGATCTGAGCCAAGCGCGGCTGATCGGCGCGAATCTTCGGGCGGCCCGCCTGGCCGGGGCTGTGCTGGACCGTGCGGTCCTGGTCGGCGCTGACCTTCACATCCCGCCCGGTGCCCTGCTCGGCGACGGTGGCGCACGGCAGTACCGGGCCGAAGCCATCCTCGCCGCCGTCCGCAGTGTCCCCAGCGCAGAGCTGCCCCAGGTCGACGGGCAGGCCGAGCAGGTCCTGGACTACGCCAGCACGGCGATGCCGCCCAGCTCCGATGGGCTGGTCACGCTGTCCATGCTGTTCGGCGCGCTGCTGGAGACCACCAACACCGCCTCGACGGCGCTGCGCACCGAGCTGGGCACCCGCGGCGTCGACGTCGAACCGGTCCTGAAATCCTGCCGCGAGCACCTCGGCACCCGCACCTCCTACGCGGACTACCTGCGCGATCACCACCCCTACCGGCCGCCCGAGGTCCAGGTGCCGCCCTACGCGCCGGACGAGCCGCGGGCCCGTCGCCCGCCGCGGAAACCGGCCGTCGAGCCGCGGGACCTGGTCGGCATCGGCGCTGAGGTGGACGCGTTCGCTTACCTGATCGCCTCCAGGACGCTCACCCCGCCGCTGGCCATCGGCCTGTTCGGCGACTGGGGATCGGGCAAGAGCTACTTCCTGCGCAGCGTGCAGCGCCGGATCGACCAGCTGGTCAGCGCGGACGTGGAGCGGCCGCCGTTCCACCGCAGGATCGCGCAGATCGAGTTCAACGCCTGGCAGTACGTGGAGGGCGACCTGTGGGCGAGCCTGCTGGAACATCTGTTCCGCAACCTGCGCCTGGCCGGTGAGGACGACGATCTCCTGGAAGACCGTCGGCGCGAGTACCAGCGACGGATCACCGAGCAGACCGCGGAGCACCGCAGCGCCGTCGAGCAACGCGACAAGCTGGCCGGGCAGCAACGGCAGGCCGAACAGCTGGTCCAGGACAAGACCCGCGATCGGGACGCGAAGCTGGACGAGCTGACAGCGGCGCGGCGGCGCGATCCGTTGCGCGGCTGGGAACCGTCTCCGGAGCTGTCCACGACGCTCGCTGAGGCCGGGATTGACACGCTGGTGACCCAGGCCGACGAGCTGCGGCAGACCCTGGCGAGCACCGGCGAGACGTTGCGCCGCGTCGGCCCCGTGCTCGGGCCACTGCGCACCGGAGGCTGGCGCTACCCCGTCGCACTGGTCGTCGTGATCGGCCTCGGGCCGCTGACCAGCTTCATCCTGAGCAGCCTCGATGCCTCCGCGGTGTCCAACGTGATCGCCAGCGTGTCCGCTTTGCTGGCCGGCGCTACGGCCTACGCCGCGTCCGGAAACAAGGTGCTCACCGGCACCCTCGGGGCGATCGCCAAGGCACAGCGGACGCTCGACGCGGAACTGAGCGAGCGGCGCGAACAGTTCGACCAAGGGATCCGGCAGGCCGAGAGCACGCTTGCGGACACGCAGCGGGAGCTGGAATCCGCAGTCGACGCGGAACAACAGCTCGCCGCGTCGGTCGCCGGGCTGCAGACCGAGCTGGACCGCATCACCCCGAGCAGCGTGCTCGCCGACTTCGTCGGCAACCGGTTCGCCAGCGACGACTACCGCCGCCACCTCGGGGTGCCCGCATTGGTGCGCCAGGACCTGGAGCGGCTTTCCCGGCTGATCCAGCAGCATCACGACGAGGCTTCAGTGATCAGCGACGAGCATGCCATCGACCGGGTCGTGCTCTACATCGACGATCTGGACCGCTGCCCGACCGAGATGGTGATCAAGGTGCTGGAGGCGGTGCACCTGCTGCTGGCGTTCCCGCTGTTCGTGGTCGTGGTCGCGGTGGACGCGCGATGGCTGGAGTCCTCGCTTGAAGAGCATTACACCCAGTTAAAGGCCAAGGGGGCGGTCCCCTCCGATTACCTGGAGAAGATCTTTCAGGTGCCGTTCTGGGTACGGCCGCTCGGTGCGGACACCCGCCGGCAGATGGTGCGCGGCCTGCTGGCGCCCAACCTGGCCGGCCCGGCCCCGGCGACCGGCGCCAGCGAGGGCCCAGTCGACGAGGGCCCAGCCACCGACACCGATCTGCCCGACGCTGATCTGCCGGAGTTCACCCGGCTGGTGAAGTCCTTCGGCGTCACCGACCCGTCGCAGCTGCCCTGGCTGCAGGCCGCGACGCTGACCGTCACCGGCCCGGAACTCGGCCTGATCGAGGGCATCTCCGGGCTGATCGGCGCCACCCCCCGGGCGGTCAAGCGCTTCATCAACGTCTACCTGCTGCTCAAGTCGGTGGGCCGCAGCCGCGGCTGGCCGCTGCCGGAGCAGGGCCAGGTCGCGGTGCTGCTCGCCATCGCCACCGGGCTGCCCGCGCTGGCCGACGACCTGCTGCCGCGCCTGGCTACCGCACAGACCCTGCGGGCGGCGCTGGCCGACACAGTCGGCGGGGGAGCCGCCACTGCGCAGCTGGCCCGGCTGAACGCCTGGCTGGCCGAGCACCCGACCTGGTACGACGTCGCACTGGCTGGGACGGACTGCTGGGTCGATCTCATCCTGCGCTTCCGCTTCGACCGGGTGAACAAACAACGATGAGCGCGCAGCCACCGTCAGCACCGACCACCTCACCGCCGCGAATCTGGTGGCGTCTTCATCCCAGGCCAGCGTCCTTAACTTTTACTGTGATATTATCACGCTCATGGTTAATGACCATGTCGAGCGGGTGCGTTCCGCCATGCTCAGACTGTGCGAACCACTGCACGACGTCTTCGCATGGGCCGAGCAGGTCCGACGGGAGCGGCTGCCGGAGCTGGCCGAGGGCCCGGACTACCGGTGGCACGCCACCCATACCGTGCGAGCGCTGGCGCACTACCGGCTCAACCAGATGAACGGCGAACTGGGCGACTGGTCGCTGTCGGGCAACCATTCCCAGAACGGCGCACTGTGGTTGACCGATGGGTCCTACCGGGTCCGGATCCTCCACGCCCTCAACAAGGGCGATGCGCCCCCACCGGGCACCAATAGTGTGCGGCGTGCCTTCTATCGGAACCCTCCCCTGGGGACAATGGTGCCGCTGTTCGGCGAGGCCAGCGACAGGCTGCTGATTCTGTGGCAGATCGACCCGGAATCAGCGGCGGCCGGCTTCCGGGTCGTGCGACCCATCGGCGAGTGGAAGTGGGGCGCGTACCAGGCGACCGACCTGGACTTCCCGCTGCCGCAGACGGCCGACGAGCTGGCTGGCCTGGCGTTCGAGCCCACCGACGAGGATCTAGGGCTAGAACTGCCCCGTGAGGAGGAAGGCGGCAACGATGCTGGCGGCATCACCGGGTGAGCGACTGCGGACCCTCCGGGACCTGCTCGGTCTGACCCAGGAGGAGCTGGCTACGGCATCTGGGGTGAAACAATCCTGGATCTCCCAGGTGGAGACCTCCGCGCGGGACGCCACCGACAGTGGGCTGCGGGCCATCGCGCTGGCGACGGGCACACCGCTACGGTTCTTCGAGGTCCGGCCCTCGACGGTGCCGCTGGACTCATTGCGGTTCCGCAAGACCTCCTCGGCCAGCAAGGTCATGACCCGCAGGGTGCACGCCTTCTACAGCGAGAGCTACCGCGTGACCGAATCGTTGCTCGCCGCCGAGCGCTACCCCACGCCACCGCTGCCGTACGCCACCACCGACACCCTCGCCCGAGACGACATCGAAGAACTGGCCGGCCAGACCCGCGAAGCGCTACGCCTGGCACCCGACAAGCCCATACCGCACCTGACCCGCGTACTGGAACGGGCAGGTGTCACGGTCGCGCCGCTGGTACTCGCCGATGACCCCGACGATCCACCGGCCGCGGGAGGTCACTTTGGGGTCTCTTACTGGGGTGGTCTCGGTGCCCCGGCGCTGATCGGCTACTTCCCCGGCAGCCAAGGCGATCGTGAACGGTTCACCCTGGCCCACGAGGTCGGCCATCTCGTGCTGCACACCTTCCGCCCCCGTGCCGCCGATCCCGAGGGGGAGGCCAACCGGTTCGCCGGTGCACTCCTCGTACCCCGGCTGCGCGCGGAGGAGGACATCTCCGAGCGGAAGTCTCTGACCGAGTATGCGCGAATGAAGGCCACCTGGGGGGTCTCCATGCAGGCGCTGATCATGCGGGGCGCGGCTCTCGGCCTTATCGGAGAGACCCGCAAGCGGTCTCTGTTCGTCCAGCTGTCGGCCAAGGGGTGGCGCAAGAACGAACCGGTCGCCGTCGGCCGTGAAGCTCCGCTGCTGTTGTGGACACTGCTGTCGCGTCGCTACGGCCAACGCCCCTACCGGGCTGCCGCTGAGGATCTGGCTATCCATCCCACCGTGCTGCGGTCGATCGCTCCCACACCGGCGGACCCGTCGAGCGGACACAGCAGGCCGACCATGGCATCGATCCACAGCATCGGTCATTGAGCCGATATCCGTCGAGGCTCGCCGTGCCGTCGGTGTCCCGCCCCGTCACTCACGAGTGATTACTGGCCGCGGCTGGCGGGGTCCACCCTGGCCCACCGGAGCAGGTCGGTCATGGTGAACGTGCCGGGGGTCTGGCTGGGCAGGGACGGCCGGAACCCGGTGTTGAGGTAGGAGAGCTCGTCGAGCTGCAGCAGCCCCATGATCGTCTCGGCGACGATCCGGCCACCGACCGGGCCAAGGTGCGTGCCGTTGTTGAGGACGCTGGCCTCGCGCAGGATGTAATACCACAGCGGGGTGCTGGCCTCCAGGCCGATGCCGTACTGGCGCAGCTCGGGGAAGTGGTCTGACCCGAGCACCGGCGACCCGGTGGACGCGGCGATCCGCTGGCCGGAGGGCAGCGACCAGGTCAGGTGCCGCAGCAGGTTGCGCTGCGGCAACGCCGTCGGGGCGTTGCCGTTGGGGATGGCGGCCAGCGGCAACCGGAACAGCGGTGTGGAGATCTTCGTGTCGATCCGCTTGTTCGCCAGCACGTGCTGGGTCTGGTCGCCGCCGAAGTCGAAGAACGCCTGCCAGCCGATGAACCGCCGCGGTGCCCTGGCCCCACCGCGCAGGTCGGCCGGGTCGGCCTGGCCCTCGGCGGCCGGGTCGAAGACGAACGTGGTGAAGGCCGGCGCGCCCGTCGCGGGGCTGCCGCCGGGGTCCCCTTTCTGGTTCGCGTCGTATGACGGGCGGACCAGGCTGTGCCCGAAGCGGTAGGCGCCGGTCTGGAACTCCACCGGCATGGCCGGCTTGGTGAACCGGTACCAGCGCCTGCCGTTGCGCAGGATGTCGTCGACCAGCGCCCGCCCGACGATCTGCGGGAGGAACTCGTTCACCACGATCCACTGCCAGTGGTGCATGATCGTGCGCTGGGCGCCGAGCCAGGCGACGCCGGGCAGGCCGTCGGCCCGCCGCAGGTCCACGGTCCGGTTGTGCGCCAGCAGGAACGCCGCGGTCAGGCCGGCGATCATGAGGTTCTCGTCGTTGCGTGCGTCCGCGATGATCGCGGTCAGGTCGCGGTTTCGGGGCAGATCCTCGAACAGCCCGCCGCTCTCGATCCGGAACTTGGCCCGGTCGGTGGGGTCGTAGAGCTGCGGGCTGACCGACGGCCCGCCGCCGTACACCGAGTCCAGGTCGAGCCTGGGGTCACGGAGGTTGGGCGTCTGGGTGGGATCGGCGACCACGCCGAGCCGCGAGGCGTTGTCGAAGGTGATGTCGTGGTCGAGGAACTGCCCAACGAACGTGGTGCCGGTGGTCATGTTGCGGACGTCCTGGTCGACGTTTCCCGGGCTGAGCTCCGGTTTGGAGATCAGCCGGACCGGGCCCTCGTGCAGCGGGTCTGCCGCGTCCATCATCCCGCCCGGCTTGCCGATGTCGATCATCGCGTTTCGCACGGCCGTGGACTGCGGGTCGGCAAACGCCGGGAGCTGGAACATCCGGCTGAACCGCGGATCCGGAGCTGAGCCGGGGACCGGTCCCTCAGCGGTCTCGGCGAGCGCCTCGACGTTGCTCAGGGTGAGTGCGCTGGCCACGCCGACTCCGAGTCCGGCGAGGAATCGACGTCTGCCGATCCCCGTCCGCTGGCCCACGACGTCGTCATCCGCGCTGGTCATGCATGCCCTCCGGGGTCTTGCGCTCGTATTTGCCTGGCGGGTCGGCCGCTCCGCCCGAGACGGGGCAGGATTTCACAGCGAGTAATAGCCGATGCCGACGGCCCTGTGGGACGCCCCGGGCCCCGGTAGTGGGCCAGCACGCGTCGGGTGTCAGGGCAGGGCATGCTGCACAGTCGTGAATCCGTCCACTGCGCTGGCCACGGTGCTGGTTGATGAGCTGGTGCGGTGCGGTGTGCGGCACGCCGTGCTGTGCCCGGGGTCGCGCAACGCGCCGCTGTCTTTCGCCCTGCACGCGGCCGAGCAGGCCGGGCGGCTGACCCTGCACGTCCGGATCGACGAGCGCTCCGCGGCGTTTCTGGCGCTGGGCCTGGCGCTGCGGTCCGGTGCGCCGGTGCCGGTGGTGTGCACATCGGGCACGGCGGCGGCGAACCTGCACCCAGCGGTGCTGGAAGCACACCACGCCGGGGTCCCGCTGCTCGCGGTCACCGCCGACCGCCCGGCTGAGCTGGTCGGCACCGGGGCCAGCCAGACGGTGCGCCAGGCCGGCCTGTTCGGCGCGGCGGTGCGCGCGGCGCCGTCGCTGGCGCTCGCGGCCGGCTCACCCGCCAGGACGAATTGCCCGACGTTCACATTTGTTCGACTCATGCCGGCCAGCACCACATAATAGCCGGCGCCGGCGTTAATGATCAAGAGC
>JBOHFT010000109.1:0-14940 GCA_050699815.1 Pseudonocardiaceae bacterium
CGGCCGCGTGCCGGGGCAGGGATGACGGCGGCGGCGCCCCGGTCGTCAGCGCGCGCCGGCTGGCCGACCGGCACCAGCGGCACGCCGACACCGGCCAGCCGCTCCGCGAAGTCCGGCGGCGCGCACATCCGACGTTTGCAGCAACTCATCTCATCTGCATGAGCGCGCATCGGCAACCTCGGCGACACTTGCCGTGTCCGAGTGAGCGATCGCCCTGCGGACAGGTGGAAGCGCAGTTACTTCCAGCGGACGTTGAGATCGACACTGGCCGGGTGACTACGCCATCGACGTTCGAGGAGCTTCTCGGCGAGGGTGAGTCCGTGCCGGTGGAGGGATGGGACTTCTCCTGGTTCGACGGTCGGGCCACCGAGGAGCGCCCGTTGTGTGGCTACTCCGGATGATGGCGCAGCGGATGACCGAGGCTCTGCGGCGCTCGACATCCGGACCGGTGGCGGTGAGGTGCTCGCGCAGGTCCCGAACGCGCCCCCCGTCCTGGCGGGCTGAACGGACACCGAGCGGAACCCGGCGACCGCGGCTTACGTCTGCCGCGGGTTCGCCTGTGATCGCCCGGTGACCTGCACACCCAGATCCGTCGCGGTCGGCTGCCGCGGGTGGTCAGGCCGTTCGCCGTCAACCGCCCCGTTCGCGGTGGGCGTACGTGATTCGCTCGACTCTGCAATGATGGTAATGCTGTAATTACTGTATTAATCAGGGCGAGTGAGAGGAAGACGCCATGGTGGGACGCGGAAGGCCACCCGGGGTGCGCTCCGGTGGCCGGTGGCACGGGCGTGGTGGCTGGCAGCAGGCTGACCTGCCCCCAGCGGACGACGCCAAGGCGTGGTTCGCCGGGCGGCTGCCGGACGGCTGGTTCACCGGCGAGGTCGACGTCACCGTGGACCGCGAGGAGATCCTGGTGGTGGGTGAGCTGCCCGCGCTGGGCGAGGAGTTCACCGACGACGCCGGGCGGGCCGCGGCCGAGGCGGGCCGGATCAGCCGGTTCCGGGAGGACACCCGCGATGAGCGGATTGAGGTCGCCCGTCAGGCCGAGCACCGCTACCGGCGCAAGGTGGCCTGGGGCGCCAGGCTGGGCAGCACCGAGGAGATGTTCACTACCTTGTCGGTACCGGTGATGACCCGGTTGCGGCAGCCCGAGCGCCTCGTGCTCGACACCCTGGTCGACTCCGGGGTGGCCCGGTCCCGGTCCGAGGCGCTGGCCTGGGCGGTGCACTTGGTCGGTGAGCATGCCCAGGACTGGCTCGGCGAGCTCAAGCAGGCGATGGCCACCGTCGATGACCTGCGCGCCCGCGGACCTGAGCTCTAGCCCCCGGTCTGGCGGGCGCGGTGTGCGACTAGTGCTTCTCGGGGTAATTCATGATGAATGTCTGAAAAGCGGTAAACCCGGGCGTGGCGCGGACGTCTTGTCAGCATGCAGGCGGGTGGGGCTCGACCTGCTTCAGCGGGAGGAGCGCCACCATGCGAGCACACATTCTCGGGACCTGCCTGGTGCTCGGCCTCGCCGCCGCAGCGTGTGCCGGGCCGGTCGCATCGGCTGCCGGCGAGGAGCCTTACCTGGCCGCGCCGGGTGAGCTGCTGGCCCCCGGCCGCGAGCTGCGGATCCAGGGTCACTGCGAAGACCCCGGCGCGGGCGTGCTCACGTCGGCGGGGCTGACCAACATCCAGATCCGGCACGACCCGGCAGCTGGCCCGCCCAACCTGAACGCCTCTGGCGTGGTCGCGGAGGACACCACGCCGGGGGTGTACCAGGTGTCGATGAACTGTTCCGGGCAGACGCTCAGCGTGACGTTCACCGTGGTCGAGCCGGGCGACGCTACGGCTGATCCGCCCGCCGACTTTGTCTCCATCACCCCGACTTCCGCAGCCCCGGGGGAGACGGTAACTGTGCAGGCCCGCTGCGACGACACGGGCGATGCGATGCTGCGCTCGCCGGTGCTGCGCGCCGTCACGCTGGCCCCCGACCCCGAAGGCCACCAGCCCTGGGCGATTCACGGCACCACAACCGTGACCGAAGATGCTGAGCCAGGCGGCTACCCGGTCTCGATGCAGTGCGGCGAGGCCACCGTGGAGACCACCATCATGGTGCTGGCAGGCGCACGCCACGACGGCGGCCCGCGCAACAGCGGCGCCGACCAGGTGTCCCGCGTCCCACGAGGTGCGCCGGAGACCGGCGAGGGTCCGCTGGACACCTCGGTGCCGCTGCTCGCGGTTGTCCTGGCGCTGGGGATGGCGGCCGGTGCAGGCGCGATCGCCTGGCGCGAGGTGCGGTGATGACCAGGCTGATCGGCGCGCTGCTGCTGCTTGTGGTGGGGTGCGGCGCCGGGGAAAGTCGCGCAGCGCCACCGGCACCGTCCCCAGCGCAGGCAGCGGTGCCGGCGCTGCCCGAGTCCGAACCGGTCACGCTGCGCGTCGAGGCGATCAACGCCACGTCCTCGCTGATCCCGCTCGGGCTGGGTGCGGACGGGACGGTCGAGGTCCCTCCGCTGAACCAGCCGTTGCAGGCAGGCTGGTACCGGTACGGGCCCACGCCGGGTGAGCTGGGACCCGCGGTGGTGCTGGGCCATGTCAACGCCCATGGCGAGCACGGCATTTTCGCCCGGCTGTCCGAACTGGTGCCGGGCGAGGACATCAGCATCGACCGTGCCGACGGCCGCACCGCCGTGTTCACCGTGACCAGGGTCGAGCAGATCCCGAAGACCGCATTTCCCACGGAGGCGGTCTACGGCGACACCACGGCCCCTGAGCTGCGGCTGATCACGTGCGGAGGGCAGCTCGACCGGAAGCGGCACAGCTACCGCGACAACATCATCGTCTACGCCGCACTCACGGATGTGCGTTCAGCGTGACCGGCACCCCGCGGCAACCGCGCGCTGACGACGGACCACACGGTTGATCAGCGGACACAGCACGATCAGTCCGACGACGAGGTAAACGGCGACGGCCAGCGGGCCGGTCCACAGGCCGCTGATGTCGCCGTCGCTGAGCTGCAGGGTGCGTCGCAGGTGGAGCTCCGCGCGCGGGCCGAGGATGACGCCGATGATGAGCGGGAGCACCGGCAGCCCGTAGCGCCGCATCATGAAACCGAGTAGCCCCAGCAGGAACAGGTCGAACACCTGCGTGTTGACCGAGTAGGCGCCGAGGCTGGAAAAGAAAAGAATGCCGGCATACAGGTACGGCCGAGGGATCCGCAGCAGCTTCGCCCAGAGTGGTGCCAACGGCAGGTTGAGCACCAGCAGCAGCACGTTCCCGATGAACAGGCTCCCGATGAGTGCCCACACCAGCTCGGGCTCCCGGGCGAACAGCAGCGGGCCGGGCTGGATGCCGTAGCTGGTGAAGGCGGCCAGCATGACAGCAGCCGTGGCGTTGGTCGGTAGCCCGACGCCACGCCGCACCATGGGATGTCGGCGGCCGCAACCTGTCCTACCGGGCACACCTTCAGGTGTTCGGCACCATCGCGCACGCTCCGCGACCACACCAGCGGGCCGACCCTACGGGACCACAGCGGGAGTGGTTTCGCACCGGAGCGATGGACGGATACCGATTCCTCCGGGAAATCCTGTCAGGTCAACGTCGCTGGTACCCACCCAAGGCCCTCGGACACAAGTCCGGTCTCTGGGCGCTGGAAGTCGACGTCGCGGACTACCGCACCTACCTCGGCCAGCACCGTATGTTGACGTCGCGGACCCCGCCCCTCAACGCGCTCGGGCCAACCCATCTGCCTTCGGCAGACTCCTCTCCGGCGCCTACAGCATCGGCGGTGCTCCTAGACGACGTGGAGGGCACGACATTCCCCGCCGACACAGCACCGCCCCCCGAGCCCCTCCAGGTTGTGGTGCACGTACCTCAACCAACTCCGCACCCGGCCGATGCTAGATCGACAATCGACACCCCACCGGCTGCTGATGCGGCACCACTGCGGACGCGGCGACGGTGGTGGTTGTTCGGGCGGCGCAGGTAGCTGTCAACCACTGGCGCCGAGCCGCCGGTTAGCCGACGGGGGCCAGTGTGCCTCGACGGGCCAGGAGCTTGTCACGGAACCGCGACATCTGCGGATCGAAGCGGTCGTGCGCCCACTCCGCGGGGTTGTCCAGAGCGAACCAGCGCACCTCGTTCGCCTCCCGCGGATCGGCCTCGATTCGCCTGTCCTGGTCGGCGGCCAGTGCGAACCAGCACGACATATCCGTGTGGCTGTGCTCGCCGCGCGTCTTCGTCACGGTCAGGAACAGCGGGTTGTCCCCGAACCGCGGGTGGAACTCGCCGTCGATCCCCAGTTCCTCGGCCGCTTCCCGTAACACCGTGGTGCGCGGGTCCTCACCATCGTCGACGTGGCCCGCGGGAAACAACCACAACCCAACCCCGCGGAGCCCACATCGACCCAGGCGCCTGCCCAGGGTATTCACACAGCCGCGCCAGCCAGGACAGCAGGTCGTGTCCATTTCACGGATCCCGTTCGCTTGCGATATGGATGCTTGTCGCTGTTCCCAAGCCCGCTCCAAGCGCGATAAGCATCCATATCGCGGTCCACGCCGATGCGGGATTGTCCGCGAACGGCTCGCGTGCCTGCGCGGTGACCCTCAGCCGCGACATCGATATGCTTGGCAAGATCGTCACCTCCATATGGCCGAAAGGAACAGGACCGATGGCTGAGGATCCCGAGAAACCCAACAAGCACGAGAAGAAGGACACGCCAGACGACAAGCAGGTGCCGCCGGACAAGACGCCGAACCCGGGCGAACCCAAGCCCGGCAAGCACGGGAAATGACCTGTGGCCGCCCTGGACGCGGGGACGTTGCGCCGCTAACTGGGCGAGCAACTGATGGTGGCGGGCACTCTGGCCGATGACTGGCGGGCCGCGTTCGAGGCGGTGCCCCGCCCTCATCTCTGACCTCACCTGGCATGACGACAGAACGGGGCTGGTGCCGCGTCACCGCGTCACCGTGTTGACGATCCCGACGGCTGGCTGTCGGTCGCCTACCGGGACGGCTCGGTCGTGACGCAGGTCGACGACGGCGAGCCGAGCGGCCCGGACGGAACCGGTGTGCTCCCCACCAGCTCGGCCAGCATGCCGACCGTGGTCGCGGTCATGTTGCGGGCGCTGGACGTCGACGACGGACAGCAAGTGTCACGGCTCGCATGCTCCCGTTACTGCTTCCACCACCGGTTGCCAGTAAAACCTCGGAGCTGGCTCGTCTTTGGCGTCGTTCTCCTGCTCCTTCGCCTTCGCTCGGATCACCTCATTCGGAAGCACGTTCACGCCCCACGAGCCGAGCTTTTCCAGGCTTCTGCAGAATTCGGGATGTGCCGTTAAGCTTGGCTTGACATAAGGTGCCACAATGGTAGGCAGCTTGAGTCCAAATGTCTCGTTGAGTATGCCCAGTGCAAATGTATCACTGATGCCTGCTGACCATTTATTGATGGTATTGAATGTGGCAGGAACCACAGCGATGGCGTCAGCCCGTGGCAGCACGTCCGGATCACCTGGTTGCCTGTGATCGTGCCGGACGGGGTAACCGGTCTGCTGTGCGAGCGCATGGCAATCCAGCCAGCTCACCACCCGCGGCGTGGGAATGACACAGACGTTCCACGCTGCTTGGTGAAGTAGCTCGACCAGCTCATCGATGCGTTGGGCGGGGGGCGCCGCGCAGACGACGAGATAGAGCATCGGCTTCGGTGACGGTCCGCTCATTGAGGCAAGTCGGCCCGTGCGGCCAGCCCTCGCAAGCCTGGCGTGGCCCCCCGGCGTTCACGCTTCACGAGGATGCTGAGCAATTTTCTGGCTGAGGTGTTGCGTGACACGGCCTGCTCGGCGACTCGCTCGGCTTCTAGTAGGTGCAGGACCGCCAAGGCGTCATCGGCTTGTTTGGCGGCAGCCCAGGAAAGTTCTAGGTGTACCCGCGAGCGGCGGCCGCGTAAAACGGTAGGCAGGCCATCGGTGTCGATGGTCGCACCAAGTTCCATGGCTTGTTTGGCATTGCCAAGCCTGGCATGGACCGATAACTGATGGATGGCGACGTTGGTGGGGCCAAAGGCTGTCCAGAGCCAGTTGCCGTCACAGCCGAGCTGTCCGGCGAGTTGCCCCGCTTTGCCCAGAGCGGCCTGCGCTGTTGTGCTGTCATCGCGACGCGCGGCGATGATGGCAAGCAGTAAATACAGGGAACCGTGCACCGAGAGAACTTCTTCTCGGCAGTGGTTCGGGCGGGTGATTGTGGCCGCGCTGGCAATATTTTCTGCTCCGATGTTGGCGATCTTTTCAGCATTGGCTAAATCGTCGGCAAGGAGGAGCGCGCACCCCAGCTGGTAAGTAGCGGCACCAATTAATGCTGCATGCTCGCTTTCGTTGGCCGCCGTTATGGCGCGATCCGCGGTCACCCACGCCAAGCCGGAATCACCCAGTTTTGTGGCGAGCTTGGCGGCGGCGATGTAGGCGGCGGCTTTCATATGCCGACTAGTCAGTGTGCCGACTCGGCATTCACCGTTACCTTCGTTTGCACCGAGTTGACCTTGAAGGCACATGAGGACCGCGGGCAAGAGTTGCCCAGCGGAGTCGTAGTCGGCCAGTTGGTAGCGACGATGGACCTGCGCGACGGCGGCCATGATGGCCGCTCCCGCGCAAGCTGTCGTCTCCACCATTTCCTGTGCGGAGTCTGCGCTCACGTGCATCGGCACCGTGCGCGACCAGCCGAGCACGGCACCGCGCAGCCCGTCGAGCGTAGGGGCCAGACGATGCCCACGATCTCGGGACGCGGGTATCACCTGGATGGGAGTCTGCACTGTGGCCAGGGCGGCGCGGAAGCGGTCGCGCTGGGCGTCGGAGGCTTTCTCCAACGCCTGGTCCAGTGCGCGGCGCAACGCCAGGCTCGGTGGGTGGGCGCCGCGTTCGGCGTTGCCGACCGTTCGCTTCGTGAACCCCAATGCGGTGGCGAACTTATCCTGGGACAAGCACAGGCCCTCCGCGCGGAGCACGCGGATCCCGGCCGGGGTCCATTCCACGTGCGAAGAGTAGCGCAGGACCTGGGTCGGCGGATTTCCACCAGCAAGAGATCGCGGTTGCCACCCGCGAGCCGGTTTGCTTGGTGACAACGTCGACTCAGCTCAGCGGAGGGAGCCTGTGGATGATCACGAATGGGGAGTGCAGCGGTGACTGACGACAGCGTGCACCCGGTAGATCAAGAGATCTACGACAGCCACTCACCCCGAGTCGCCGTCTGCGGCGTCCGCCGCGGATGCGACGACTGCACCGTCTTGTGGATTAAAACCGGCGACCGCGGATGGGTGCTCCTGCCCCACGGCATGCCTGAACTCGCCGTCCACCTTTCCACCCATGAATTCATCACCATGCTCGACCGCCTGCGTGACAAGCTGTGACACGCTTTTCAGCTGCTGCAGGATGGTGGCCGGGTCCGGGGCTTGGTCGGTCGTGGCGTTGGCCCAGCGCTGAAGGATGTCGGCGGTGGCGAGGGCGAGGTCGGGGGGGAGGTGTTGTGCGCGCAGCGTGTTGGCGACCTCGCGCAGTTCTGGTGCCCAGCGCCAGGCTCGGGCGGCGACGCTGGGTAGGTAGTCGCGGTTGGTGAGGATGTCGCGGGGCATGCGCTCTGCCTCGGCGAGCAGGGCTTCGGTGACGTCAAGGTCATCGGCGAGGGCGTGGGCGAGGGCGGCAAGGGTGCGGCTTGCCTTCTGGTAGCACGCGAAGGCCATCTTCACTGCGCTGGCCTGGCCCAGTTGGTCGCCGAGATGGACAGGTTCTGCCAACGTCCCGGTGAACAGGTCCGCGACCTGGCGGCGAGCGCTGGGCGCTCCGGCGAGGTAGAGCCGGGCCGGTGGGTGCCCTCCGGGAGGCGGCCCGAAGACGCAGCCATCGATGACAGCCGCACCTGCTTCGGTGAGCCGGGCTGCGATGCGGTGCAGGCGTGTGGGGCTGATGGCGTTCGCGTCGACGTAGATGCCGTGGTACCCGACCTTGGCGACGTCGATGGCGATGTCCTCGGCAACAGCGGGCGGGCATATCGACAGGATGATGTCGCTGTCCGCAAGCAGCTCCCCGAGTGCGGTCGGCTGAAGACCCGCGTTTTTCGCTCGGTGGTGGGTGGCTTCGCTGCGGCCGTCGGGGCACCACAAGACGGTGTGGCCGTTGGTGACGACCTGCGCGGCGATGGCGGCCCCCATCCTGCCTGGGTGGAGCAGCCCGACCGTGACTGAAGCGTTCATCCACTCGCTCCGGGCGGAACGGAGGAGTGGGTGAAGCCGTGGATCTGGTCGTGCAGATCCAGCGCGAGCGCGGAGGTCTGGTACCGCGGCCGCGCCAGGGCACGGGCAATCTGGTTGAGGCGGCGCGCGATGGGTTCGGTACGACGTTGGGCGGCGATGGCGAGAACGTCCTGGACTCCGTCGGCGGTGCCGTCGAGATCGTCGCGTCCGAGTCGGGCGGCGGACAAGTCCAACTGGGCCAAGCACAGCTCGCCTAGGCGACGCTGTTCCGGGGGATCGGTCTGGTAAAGCTCGACGGCGTGAGCCGCGTCGCGCTCGGCATCGCTGCAATTGGCGTGGCCGCCCAGCCAGAGCCGGGCGGTCGCGGCGCAGTAATGCTGTTTGGCCACGGGAAAGGCGAGCATCCCACCGGGATCGTCCTCGCCCCGGACTTCGTCGCGGGCCCGGTCGGCGCGGGCGAGCGCGTCCTCGGCAGCGCGCTGGTCACGCAGCCGCGCGTGGGCACGCGCCTCGAGGGCGGCCAGCCGGACCCGTGCGGTCCCGGCCTCGGGGACATAGCGCCAGCCGTCGGCGGCCAGTTCTACGGCCACGCGGGGGCGGTCGTCCCAGTAAGCGACCAGGCTCTGAGTGCCCCGCACCCACGCCCGCAGTGCGTTATTGCCGGCTAGCTCAGCGCACAGGAACGCCGTGCGAGCCTGTGTTTCGGCGGCCTGCAGCCAGCCCAGGTCGAAAGAAGCGTTGGCGAGCACCCCGCACAGCACGCCGGCCACGAGGTAGAGCTCCCGGCCCTGCTCGGGATGCTGGCGACCCTCCAGCAACTCAAACGCCCGGTTCCGCAATGCGCATAACTCGACGAACATGGGGTAGATGGGCCGATGGGGATAGCTGGTCGCGATCCTGGCCAGGTCTGCCCGGAACTGCTCCAGGGTGTGCGGGCCGACGTTGGACTGTTCGGCGAACTGCCCGAAGCGGGCTGACTCGGCGGCTGCCATCGCCACCTCCCTCTGTACTGCCAGGCTCTCGAGCGGCTCGGCTGGATGAAGCCCATCATCTCGGGACGCGGACATCACCTGGGTAGCAGTCTGCGCTGCGGCCAGGGCGGCGAGGAAGCGGTCGCGCTGGGCGTTGGAGGCTTTCTCCAAGGCTTGGTCCAGTGCGCGGCGCAGGGCCAGGCTCGGTGGGTGGGCGCCGCGCTCGGCGTTGCCGACCGTTCGCTTCGTGAACCCCAATGCGGTGGCGAAGTCATCCTGTGACAAGCACAGACCCGCCGCACGGAGCACGCGGATCCGGGCCGGGGTCCACTCCACGTGCGAAGGGTAGCGCAGGACCTGTGCCAGCGGATTTCCACCAGGAAGAGATCGCGGTTACCACCCGCGAGCCGGCCGGGCCCGATAGCGGTAGCGTGCATCGGGCGAGCAGCGGTACGACGCAGGGGGTGGGACGACGGGTGCAGCAGGCCAAGTGCGCCGGTGGGTCGGCGCCTGGGCAGCTTGGTCCGGTGCAGCGCGCGGCCGGCTGGCAGCGGCTGGCCGGCGAGCAGTTCGACGTCGTGGTCATCGGCGGCGGGGTGGTCGGCACGGGCGCGGCGTTGGATGCCGCCACCCGGGGTCTCAAGGTCGCCCTGGTGGAGGCCAGGGACCTGGCCTCGGGCACGTCCAGCCGGTCGTCCAAGCTGTTCCACGGCGGCCTGCGCTACCTGGAGCAGCTCGAATTCGGGCTGGTCCGGGAGGCCCTGCGAGAGCGGGAGCTGATGCTCACCCGGCTGGCCCCGCACCTGGTCAAACCGGTGAGCTTCCTGTACCCCCTGGCCCACCGGATCTGGGAGCGGCCCTACGTCGCCGCCGGGCTGGCGCTGTACCAGACGCTGGGCGGGGCACGGTCGGTGCCGGGCCAGCGTCACCTCACCCGGGCGGCGGCGCTGCGGATGGCACCGGCGCTGCGCCGCGACACCCTCATCGGCGGGGTGCATTATTACGACGCGATCGCCGACGATGCCCGGCATACCATGACGGTGGCCCGCACCGCGGCCCAGTACGGCGCCGTGGTGCGCAGCTCCACCCAGGTCATCGGGTTCCTGCGGGAGGCGGACCGGATCTGCGGAGTCCGGGTGCGGGACTGCGAGACCGGCGAGGAGACCGGCGTCGATGCGCATGCGGTGCTCAACTGCACGGGCGTGTGGACCGATGAGATCCAGCGGATGTCCGGCGGGCGGGGCCGGTTCCGGGTCCGCCCCTCCAAGGGGGTGCACATCGTCGTTCCGAGGGACCGCATCGTGTCCGAGAGCGGGCTGATCCTGCGCACCGCGACGTCGGTGCTGTTCGTCATCCCGTGGCGTAACCACTGGATCGTCGGCACCACCGACACCGGCTGGAACCTCGACCTCGCGCACCCCGCGGCCACCCGCGCCGATATCGACTACCTGCTGGACACGGTCAACACGGTGCTGGCCACGCCGCTGGACGAAGCCGACATCGAGGGCGTCTACGCCGGCCTGCGGCCGCTGCTGGCGGGGGAGAGCGAGCAGACCTCCCGGTTGTCGCGGGAGCACGCGGTCGCCCGGGTGGCACCCGGGCTGGTCGCCATCGCCGGCGGCAAGTACACCACCTACCGGGTGATGGCCGCCGACGCCGTGGACGCGGCTGTTCCTGACCTGCCCGGCCGGGTCGCGGCCTCGATCACGGACAAGGTGCCGCTGCTCGGTGCGGATGGCTACCACGCGCTGGTCAACCAGGCCGACGCGCTGGCCGCCCAGCACGGGCTGCACCCCTACCGGCTGCGGCACCTGCTGGACCGTTACGGCTCGGCGGTGCACCAGGTGCTGGCCTTGGCCGCCGACCGCCGCGATCTGCTCGCGCCGCTGCCCCAGGCGCCGGACTACCTGCGGGTCGAGGTGGTGCACGCCGCCAGCCACGAGGCAGCCCTGCACCTGGAGGACGTGCTGACCCGGCGCACCCGCATCTCGATCGAGTACCCGCACCGGGGCGAGGCCTGCGCCGCTGACGTCGCCGACCTGATGGGCGACGTGCTGGGCTGGGATGCCGCCGCGCGGCACCGGGAGGTGCAGATCTACCTCGCCCGGGTGGCCGCCGAACGCGACTCGCAGCGCCAGCCCAACGACTCCGCCGCCGACGCCCGCCGCGGCGCCGCCCCAGAAGCCCGTCCCCTCCTCCTCGAACCCGCCAGCTGACCCCCCGACCCCCGGCGTGTCGCGCTCTGGTGCCCGGTGTGTCCGGCCCTGGTGCCCAGTGTGTCGCGCCCTGGTGCCCGGTGTGTCGCGCCCTGGTGCCCGGTGTGTCGCGCCCTGGTGCCCGGTGTGTCGCGCCCTGGTGCTCAGAACTGAGGGCCCACCGGCAGTTGCTGTGCCAATGAACTTGCGCCGGGTTCGCTGCACTCGTGCTGTTCGGAGTCCCGCTGGTGATCACGTGTTGTCCCTGGCCGTAGCGGAAGGGACGCTGTTGCTCAGCGGCGGGTGACCCGGCGTTCACCAGCGCCGGACACACCGGGCACCAGGGCACGACACACCGGGTTAGGGGGTGATTTTGCAGATTACGGTGCCCTGGGTGACTGAGCTGCCCTGTTCCGCGGTGAGCCCGGTTATCGTGCCCGATTGGTGCGCAGTGATCGGGTTCTCCATCTTCATCGCCTCGACCACCACGAGGAGATCACCGGTGTGGACCGGATCGCCGTCGGACACCGCGACCGTGACCACGGTGCCCTGCATGGGCGCGAGGACCGCGTCCCCGGACACCACTGCGGCCTTGCCGTAGCCGCCGCGTCTGCGGGGCTTGGCCTTGCCATCACCACTGCCGCCTGCACTGCCGCGGAGGGCGAAGTCGCCCGGCAGCGAGACCTCCAGCCGCCGGCCGCCGACCTCGACGACCACAGTCTGCCGCGGCGCCGTCGGCGGCACTTCCGCCGGTGCGCCGTAAGGCTGGAGTGTGGCGGAGAACTCGGTCTCGATCCACCGGGTGTGCACGGTGAAGTGCTCGCCGTCGGTGGCGGCGAAGGCCGGGTCGTCCACGACCGCCCGGTGGAACGGGATGACGGTGGGCACGCCCTCGACAGTGAACTCAGCCAGCGCCCGCCGGGACCGTGCCAGAGCCTGCTCGCGATCCGCACCGACGACGATGAGCTTGGCCAGCATCGAGTCGAACCGGCCGCCGATCACGCTGCCGGCGCGCACCCCGGCGTCCAGCCGCACACCCGGTCCCGACGGCGGATCGAACACCGTGACGGTGCCTGGGGCGGGCAGGAACCTCCGGGCCGGGTCCTCGCCGTTGATCCGGAACTCGATCGCGTGACCCCGAGGATCAGGGTCGGACGTGATGGTCAGTTTCTCGCCGGCCGCGATCCGGAACTGCTCGCGCACCAGGTCGAGCCCGGTGGTCTCCTCCGACACCGGGTGCTCCACCTGCAGCCGGGTGTTCACCTCGAGGAAGGAGATCGTGCCGTCGGGACCCACCAGGAACTCCACGGTGCCCGCGCCCGTGTAACCCGCTTGGACGCAGACCGCCCGGGCCGCCTCGTGGATGGTGTGGCGCTGCTCATCGGACAGGAACGGGGCCGGGGCCTCCTCGACGAGCTTCTGGTGTCGGCGCTGCAGGGAACAATCCCGGGTGCCGACCACGACGACGGTGCCGTGCTGGTCGGCCAGTACCTGCGCCTCGACGTGCCGCGACCGGTCCAGATAGCGCTCCACGAAACACTCGCCGCGCCCGAAGGCCGAGACGGCCTCGCGCACCGCGGAGTCGAACAGCTCGGGGATCTCCGCAATGGTTCGCGCGACCTTCACGCCACGCCCGCCACCGCCGAAGACGGCCTTGATGGCCACCGGCAGGCCGTGCTCGGCGGCGAAGGCCACCACCTCGTCCGCCCCGGACACGGGATCTTTGGTACCCGGCACCAGCGGTGCTCCGGCCTTGGCGGCGAGCTGCCGGGCGGTGACCTTGTCGCCCAGATCCCGGATCGCCTGCGGGCTCGGGCCGATCCAGGTCAGCCCGGCGTCGATCACCGCCTGGGCGAAGTCTGCGTTCTCGGCGAGGAACCCGTAGCCGGGGTGCACCGCGTCCGCGCCGGTCCGGGCCGCGACGGTGAGCAGCGTGGCCTGGTCGAGGTAGCTGTCCTCGGGGGTGGCACCGCCCAGCGCGAACGCCTCGTCGGCCAGCCGCACGAACGGTGCGTCGCGGTCGTCATCGGCGTAGACAGCGACACTGGCCAGCCCGGCGTCCCGGCAGGCCCGGATCACCCGCACGGCGATCTCACCACGGTTGGCGACGAGCACCTTGCGCAGGGCTGTCGGGTCGGACTGCGGCACCGGTGCCTCCGCGGTGGTGAGGTCGTATCCGCGGCAGTCTAGTTCCGGCAGCAGCAGCGGCCGATCGGCGCTTGTGGGGCAGGGTTCAGCAGCGGTGTACTCGGCCGGCCAGCTGAACCACGACTCCACCTGGAAACCGACGTAGCGCGGGGAGCAGGCGTCGCTTGGGGGTTGTGCGGCCGTCGTAGCGCCAGGTGACTTCCCTGGCGGCGAGCTCCTCCTGGCCCAGCGGTGCCAGCTGTCCAGCGGCGGTGAGGTCGCGGGCGAGATCCCACCCGTCCCGCAGCGATCCACACGGCGGGCGCCCCGCCGCCCACGTCGCGAAGCTCGTGGTCCAACCTTGCCCCACTGAGGCGGCGAGCCGGGGCCAGGTTGCGGCGACCTCCCCGGCGCGCTTGCGCAGCAGTGCCCGGCGTGCGACCGCCAGGCGCCCAGCATCGACGCCGTCAGGCACCTCCCCACCGCTCACCAGTGCGGCGACCAGCGCGGCCTGCCGCGCGGCGAGCTCGGCCCGGCTCATCGCGCGGGCACGTCGCCGGTGATCGGCGGCAGGCGGGCGGCGCGCGCCACCGCGTCGAGCTCGGCGCGCAGCTGCGCCTCGGGCGGGTAGCCGCCGTCGCGCTCGAGCAGGATCGCGGGTGGCCGGTGCAGCGCGCAGAGCTCGCTGAGCAGGGCAAGCACCTCGGGCGGCACCGGATCGGTGTGCGTGTCGTGGTAGAGCCCGTCATGCTCGGCGCCGCCCGCGACGTGCACGTAGGCGATCCGCTCCAGCGGCAGCCGGGCCAGCAGCGCGCCCGGCTCGTCACCACGGTTGGTCGCGTTCGCGTAGACGTTGGCGACGTCGAGCAGCAGCCACGCACCGGTGCGGTCGAGCAGCTCGGTGAGGAACGCGGCCTCGTCCATCTCGTCCTCGGGCCAATCGAACAGCGTGGCGATCGGCTCCAGCGCCAGCGGGACGGGCAGCTGCGCCTGCGCGGCGAGCACGTTGCCGACCAGGACGTCAAGCGCATCGGGGGTGCGGGGGATGGGTAGCAGGTGCCCGGCTTCCGTGCCGTCGGCCCGGACGAACGCAATGTGCTCGCTGACCAGCGGCGCGTCCAGCACCTGTGCGCACCGGGCCAGATGCGCGACGCGATGCTGATCGAGGTCCTCGGCGCCGCCCAGCGACAGCCGGATCCCGTGCGGCACGACGGTGACCCCGCGCTGGCGCAGCTGTGCCAGCGGTCCAGGCAGCGCACCGCCGGTCAGCGACTCGGCCACCACCTCGGTGAACCGCAGCCCCGGTAGCCGGGTGTGCACCCCGGCGATCTCGGGCCGCCAGCCGATCCCGACGCCGAGTCCGGGCAGCGGCGCGCTCATCCGCCGCCCCCGCCGCCGCCCCCGCCGCAGCCCCCACCGCCACCGCC
>JBOHFT010000110.1:0-14620 GCA_050699815.1 Pseudonocardiaceae bacterium
CCGCTCCAAGCGGTTCATACACCGGATCGGCACGCCGGTCACGGTCTCACCCACCCGACCGGAGCCCGCTCACCCAAACCGACCACCCACACGCTTCGTCGGGCTGGGGCGCAGCCCCGTTAGTTGTCTGTGGTAGGCTTTTAGGCTCCAATCCGGTATCGCCGTTGATCTGATGCCTGAGCAGCGGCGTGTATGCGATACCTAAACCAGTCGCCAGTGAAGAGATCCAAATCAACGTTCCTCCGACAATGCCGACGAGGGAAAGCAGAGCACCACCGATAACGACAATACCTTGACCGACGGCGACATTGATCTCGGACCGCAGGTTGCTGTCGAACTCGTCAGCGAGTTGGAACACGAAGGGCAGCTGTTGGAGGCCTTGACCCGTCAGAATAATCTGCGCAGAATCGATGGCCACCGTAGATGCGCCGCGCAAAGATACAGAAACATTAGCCTTCTTCAGCGAAATCGAATCGTTGATGCCGTCGCCAACGAAACAGACGGACCGGCCCTCCGACTGAAGATTGGAAACCAGCTCCACCTTCTCCTCTGGCAAAACATTCGCGAAGTAGCGGGGGATTCCTAGCGAGTTCGCCATCTTCCGAGTAGGACCCGGCCCACGATTCCGGTGAGTGCACTGGTGCCACCAGGACGCGGTAGCAGCCGCCACCACCAGCGTCGTGAAGGTCGAAAGCGGCAGCACGAACCGGCGATCACCCACCGGAGACGACGGCACACCGGAGAAGTCGACGGCCAAGGCAGCCTCAGCGCGCATCGAGTCCACCGACCCCTCCCTGCCCAGTCGGAAAGACCTCATCCGCGATCCGCCCACCACACCCAAGTCGCAGCGTGCCAGCCACGCGCCGACCTGATCAGCACCCCAATGGCCCGCCTCAGCACCGGTCATCCGTGAAGTGGACTCTCACCGAGACGATCTCATGGCCGTGTTCGAGCTGGCCGTGGTCGATCTCGAAGGTGGCGCTGGCGAAGTAACCCTGCGCTGCCTTGTCGGGATCGGGGTGTGGGTTGCGGTAGAGCCGCTCGGCGAGGTCGCGCAGGCGCAGCATCGCGGGCACGCCGAGGATCATGACGCGGGGTCGGCCGTTGAAGGCGATCTCCAGGTGGGCGAGGAGCTCGGCGTAGGCGCCGTTGAAGCCGCGTGCTGGTAGACCGCCTGGTCGGCATACCGGGAGTAGTCGGCGACGGAGGCGTTCGGGTCGATCCGGTAGGCCTGCTCGAAACGCACGTCGATCGAGGGGCCGGTGGGTGGCGCGTCGGGGGTGTCGTGCGGGCCGTAGGTGCGCCCGGTGCGGATCTCGTTGAACCGGAAGTAGTGGGCGACCTGGCGATCCTCCCCGAAGAGCTGGTCGTCGCTGTCGAAGAGGGAGTCGCGCAGACCCTCGCCCTGCTCGGTGATCACCCGCAGCGCCAGCAGCGCCGACGTCAGGTCGGTGACGGGTGACGCCTCGCCGCCGGAGTTGTAGAAGTCCTCCGGGCCGACCTGTCGCTCCCGACGTCCGCAGAAGACCTCGTCCTCGCCCAGCTCTTCGACCAGTCCGAGTAATCCGGTGCGGATGAAGTCGTAGAACTGGCCGACCGAGGTCCAGCCCGGCCGCTGCTGGGAAGAGTCACCGAGACTCTGTGGGCGCTCGATGAGCAGGAAGGTCCGCATCGCCGCCGGGGAGAAGTGCTGCAGCGGGATCTCGACGTCCAGAGCGCTGTAGGGCAGCCTCGCCGGGTAGCGGCGGACGAAGTCCGGATCGGCCACCCTCGGCCGACCGCCGACCGCGTTGAGCAGGTTGGCGACCAACGTCATGTGCAGCATCTCCTCCAGGACGACACTGCGGATCGTGTAGTACGCGTCCTGGTTGGTGCCGACGCGGATCGTGTACATCGCGGTCAGGTACGGCGGGATCGTGAGGTGCTCGATCTCCAGCGCGCCTTGGAGGTATTTCCGCAGCTCAGGAAGGGTCTTGGGGAGCGCGAAGGGCAGCTCTCGGTCACCGAGGACGACGCCGTCGGTCACGGTCGGACCTCCGCGCCGCGCAGATCGGCCGGGCGGTGCAGCTCGACGAGGTCACGGTGGATCCGCTCGGCGCTGCGCAACGCCAGGGCCGCCATGGTCAGCGAGGGGTTGGACGTGCCCACCGACGGCATGCTGCCGCAGCCCACCGCGTACAGGTTGCGGTGGTCCCAGCAGCGCTGGAACGAGTCGACGACCGAATTCGTCGGGTCACCGCCCATGAGGTGCGTGCCCGCGCCGTGCCCGGCTCCCTCGTAGCTGTAGTCGCGGTCGCGGTAGCGGAGGTAGCCGAGCGGGGCGACGCCGTCGCGGGGGCTGTGGTCGGTGTGCTCCTGCGCCCCGAGCTGCCCGTAGATGGCCGAGGCGACGGCCCTCGCCGCCACGATGCCCTCCTTGACGTGGTCGCTGAGGTTGTAGGTCAGCACCGGGCGCGGGTTGCCCATCGCGTCGCGAAACCGATCGTCGATCGTCACCCGATTGTCGCGGTCGGCGGGTTGCTCCATGGCGAACTGGAGCTGAAGCTGACGGCCGATCTGATCGCCCAGAGTCTGCCGCAGCTTCGTGCCGAAGACGGCTCTCGGGACGATGTTGCCCGCCGAGTCGCCGCCGACGCCCAGTGCGGTGCCCACGTTGCTCATCGGTGCTCCCGCCGCCCAGCCCCAGCCCCAGTTGCCGATCTCGATCCGAAACGGTGCCCGCTTGCGGCGGGCGTCCCCGAAGCGGAACGCCTCCCAGCCCGACGTGGAGCCGGGGCCGCGGAACGGACCGATCTGGCCGCCGCCTGCGGGGGCCAGCGCCCAGGTGAGCATCGTCGGATGATCCATCAGGTTGCGGCCCAGCTCGCCGCTGCTGTTCGCCAGGCCCGAGGCGAGCAGCAGCCGGGCGTTCTCGATCGAGTGCGCGGCCACCACGACGACGTCGGCCTCGGCCCGGTACGGCCGGCCGGCCGCCGACGCCGGGTCGTCGTAGGTGCGGTACTCCACACCCTTGATCCGCCCGTCGCGTCCGTTGATCACCCGGGTGACCACGCAGCGCGGGGCGAGCGTGACGCAGCCGGCGAACTCCGCCTGAGTGCGCAGCGGCGTCCACCGGGCCTGCACGGGACACAACGGCACACAGCTGGCGTTGCCGACGCAGCGCTCGCCGTAGTTCGGCAGGCCGACCGCCCCCGTGGGCCGGTAGCCCAGGCCGTCGGCGTAGCGGGGATCGGGAGTGCTGTTGCGGCCGTGCGGCACGCTGAACACTCTCAATGCGAAGTCCTCGCCCGCTACCGGGTCGTGGACCGTCCGCCCGTCGAGGCTGCGGCAGACCTCGTCGATGTACGTCGGCGGGATCTTGTGCATCGGGTAGACGTATCGCGGGTCCGACGGGATGCCCAGCGCCCGCTGCTCCTGCGCGTCGCCCGCCACGCCGATCTCCCGCTCGGCGGCGGTGTAGTACGGCTCCAGATCGTCGTAGCCGATCGGCCAGTCCCGGCCGTAGCCGTACCGCGTCTCGGTGGCGAGATCGTCGGGGTGCATGCGCAGGCACAGGCCCATCCAGTGCATGCCGCTGCCGCCGACCGCGCGCAGGTAATCCGTGCTGTAGGGCAGCTCGCCGTTCTGGACGAAGTAGCCGTTCGCGGTGAAGCCCAAGCCGTCGGGGGCGAGGTCTAAGACATCGGGCGACGGTGCGGCGGCGTTGCGCCGGAAGGGGGAGTTGGGCACCTTCGCCACCGCCGAGCGGAACGTCTCGACCGCGTCGAGGTGGCCCTCCCACGTCTCGCGTCCACCGGTGCCCGCCTCCAGCACGAGCACCCGCCAGCCCTGCCTGCCGAGCTGCTCGGCCACCAGGCTGCCCGCGATGCCCGCGCCGACGACGATCACGTCGTAGCGCCGCCGGTGCGCGGCGGTTGCGTTCATCTTCCTGGTCATGGCGTGGCCGGCTCCTCGTCATCGGCGTCGGAGTAGATCGACGGCGGTAGTGCCGACGGGAAATCCGACCACCTGAGCAGCGGTCCGGGCGCGGCTACTGTGACGGGCGGCTGGGGCAGTGGGGGTGGCTTGAGCGCCCACGTGGCGAAACCGGGTGCCTTCGCGCCGGCCGGGTGGCCGTTGAAGGTCCGCCACACCAGCCCCTCGGGGTAGGCGTCGGGCGAGACGACGAACTCGACGTTGGCGGCCTCGCGGCGCAGCAGCCCGTGCGCCTCGGGGGCCAGCCGCGGCCAGGCGCCGGTGTACCAGAGGTAGGTCAGCGCCCGTGCCACCTCCAGCTTGGCGCCGCTCAGGGCGTCTACTGCTCGGTCCAGAACCTGGTCGACGGCGCTGGCTCCGACCTGCTCGCGGGCCGTTTCCAGGTACCGGTCGGCCATCCCGGTCGCCAGCAGGTCATACAGCTCGAAACCGGTCAGCACCGTGCAGCGCTGCGCGAACCGGCGCCCCTCGGCGCTGAGCCGCACGGTCGTGCCGTCGCTGTCATCACTCACCCGCACACCGCCCTCCCCACTACGACAGCGATATGGATCCTTATCGCTGTCCGAAAGGCTCTCACAACAGCGATAAGGATCCATATCGCACTCGGCGCCGGGGGTTCCGTGACAGGTTGTCGCCGCAGATCTCGCAGACCAGTACAGGCCGGCCCTCATGGGCTCGCGGGCGCCATGGTACATGTAACACGGTGGGATGGCTGAAGTTGATCGCACGCCGGTGCGTGCCCGCGTGCGGGCCCACCGAGCGCGGCTTCGAGCCCAGGGCCTGCGACCGATCCAGATCTGGGTGCCTGACGTGCGGTCCGCCGAGTTCGTGGCCGAGGCGCACCGGCAGTCGGTGGTGGTGGCGTCCAGCAGCCATGCCCGCGACGATCAGGCGTTCATCGACGCCCTCTCGTGGTGGTCGTCATCCAAGATGACCGCTTCGACGCCACCGACTCGGTGACCGTCTGTGCTGTGACGACCGACCCTACCGAGGCGCCGTTGCTGCGCATTCCCTTGAGTCCTGATGCGATGAACGGGCTACGTCATCCCAGCAGTCTCATGGTGGACAAGATCACAACTATGCCCAGGTCGAAGCTGGGTGAAAGGATCGGGCGTCTCGCTGACGAGGACATGGTCGCGTTGGGCCGCGCCGTCGTGGTGTTCCCCGGCGTGGCCGGACCGTAGGTGACGGCTGCGGTCGGCCGTCGCCGAGTCTCCATTGCGGTGCGGCGGTCGTTGTTGGCTCGGTGACGGCTCCTCAGCTGCAGCACGTCACGTTCACCTGGACGAAGTGGGCGTCTCGAGGCAGTTGACGACCGAATTCCACTCCATTCCCATCTCGTTCAACGGCCTCGTACGGACTCTGGTCGGCGTTGACGATCACGGCGTACAATTTGTAGTCGCCGGGATATGTGGTATCGAGACCGAATCCATGTGTCCAGGCGTCACCGGATACCGACACCGGTCCGTCGTTGTCTAGATAGAAACCTCCGATGATCGGTGCGCAGAGGAGCAACCAGAGACGTTTGCCAGGCGCAAGATCAGCTGTTCCCTCGGCCTGGTTCCATCCTCCGACCCGGTCGCCCCAACCAGGTGACCTGATTGTCAGACCATCGGCGCGACGGTCGGCCGACGGGGTCGGGGAACACCTCTCGGCAGGTGGCAGAGGTGGTGGCGGTGTGGGTGGCGGGGGTGTGGGTGGCGGGGGTGTGGGTGGCGGGGGTGGTGGCGGTGTGCGCGGCGCGGATGTCCGTGGTTGTGCGTCGTTCGACGGCTGGGAAACCTGCGGGCCCGCTGCGGATCCCCGCTCAGGGAGATTCAGTGGGCTCGAGGGCGGAAGACCCGATGACAGCGGAGCACCCGACGAGACGATCACGGTCACCGGCACGCTCGTCGGGGCCTCGGTCAGCTCTGCTGGGCTCGTCTCCTGCACGGTGTCGGCCGGGAGGTCGCTCGGGCCTGAGACGACTCGGCCCACGGTGAAACCGGCGTCACCGAGTAGCGCTCGGGCCTCCGCCTCCGGTTTTCCCCTGGTGGCCGGCACGGTTACCCGGCAAACGGGGTTGCACAGTCCCATCGAGACGAACACTCGGACCCGTTTCCCCTTGCCCAGCTCTGATCCTGCACCGGGATCGGTCTTGACCACCAGGCCGGCCGGCTCCCGATCGGAGGTCGGCGTCGCGTCGCTGACGACGTAGCCGGCCTCCCGCAGCTCTTTCTCGGCTGCGCTCTGCGTGAAGCCGGCGACCTGGGGAACCGTGGGCATCGGCCACGCGGTGTAGAGCGCGATCACGATGGGGACGATGGCGAGTGCGGTACCGGGGATCCACGGGGGGAGCATCGCGGTCTGGCGCCGGGTTCCGTGCAGCGTGATCGGGGGTTGCGGGCTGGTGGGGGTGACCACTGCGGCGAACGGCAGGCTCGTGGTGCGGCCGAACCAGTGACGCGGGCCGTTGATCCGAACCGGGAGGTCGGCGGTGGCCCCCGGTTGCAGCGTCACCACTGCATCCGGGGGCTCGAAGGTCAGCTCGGCGTTCTCGTCGCGGAAGGCGAGTCGGGCATCGACCGGTGTGTTGCCGCCGTTGGTCACGCACACCTGGTGCCGCGATGGTGTGCGGCCGCGGCTGACCTCGGGTGTGAGGACGGCGCTGAGCTCGTGGAAGGGCGTGACGGTCAGTCGCCCGTGGGCGACGTTGCTGACCTCGGGGTGGATCGTTGAACCGGCCGTGATGTCGAAGAGGACTACGCCGGCTGGGCTCTGGGGGTTCCGTAGCGGAGCGAACCGTACGACGGCCTGCTGGATAGCGTCGGGATGGAGCGACACCGTGGTCGGTGTGATGGTGGCGAAGGCGGCGGCTGGGCCGTGCGGCGTCAGCTGAAACTCCGCCACCCGGGTGCCGAGGTTGCGCACGGTCACGGTGGTGGTGACCTCGCCGCCGGGGTCGACGGTCAGTTCGGCGGACTCGATCGTCACGCGAACGCCGTGCCTCTGCGTTGGGGCCACGGCACCTCCTTCTGATTGCCAAGCGCCCGAATTGTCGGTCTAGTTGGGTCGACTGTCCAGCCTGTGTCGCGAGCCGCCCGAGTTTCGGTGACTTGCAACGGCGCGCTCCAGCGCGGCAGCCCGGCGTGATGGCCGGGAAGCGACGTCACCCGCACCGGTCGAGTTCTGCGACCGCCATGGCGTGCGAGGGGAAGACAGACAGGAGGCTGGCCGGGAGAGAAAATGGCCCATCCGTATCGGTGATCGTTCGGCATGGACCGCGCCCACTCGGGGAAGAGCACGCTACTTGGCTGGCTTGCCGAGGGGGGTACTGTCCGTGAATTCGACGTGGCCGACTATCGCTCTGGAGCCGACTCAAAGTGCCCAGGGCGGTCGATAGCTGCTTGAAGATCTCCGAGGCAGGTTCCTGTGCAGCTCAGTGTCGGACCGCTGTGAACTCAGGCTGGGATTCCTGCTCGGCGCACCAATGCTTCGTAGTCCTCGATCGTGCAGGGTAGCAGTCTGACCCGATTCCGCGAGTAACATCATGAAGTGATCTTCGGTTCTGGTTTGTGATCTTTTGGTGGTTGTTTTCGGGGTGTGGGCACGGTGGTGGCCCGAGTGTCGCCTCGGGTGTGCGGGTTCCGGGGTGTTCGGGGCCGGTATGGCCTGGTCAGGGCGTTGCGGGGAGTGCGCGGAGGCGGGCGAGGACTTCGTTGAGCAGGTCGTGTCCTGGTGGTAGGCGCAGGTCGAGTGCACCGGCGTGGTGGACCAGGCGGGCCGGCACGCGGATCAGGCGGTGTCGCAGGGTGGCGATCATGGCCTTGCCCTCGCGGACGCCCCAGCCCAGCAGTCTCCCGTCGGGGGTGGGTGTGGCGGTGAGCTGGTGTAACCAGCCCGCCAGGCTGGCCGCGAGCAGCGCGCCCCACATCCAGGCGGTGTTGACCTCGGGATATCCCGAGGTTATCTTGAGCCGATCAGCCCAAGTCCGTGAGGTCCACGACGAGCCTGAGATTGCAACCGATCACGTCGTGGATGCGATTACCTTCCGCCGTCCAGCACGAGGGCGGGAGGTTCGATGCGGGTGCAGCGGGTGCTCATGGCGGGCTCGGAAGTCGAGTCGTGGACCTTGCTCGGCGAGGACCACGTTCCGGTGGAGCCGGTCGAGCGGTTCTTGGCGTTCTTGTCGGCGATCGAGCGATCGCCGAACACCGTCAAGGCCTATGCGCATGATCTGAAGGATTGGTTCGCCTTCCTGGCCGGTCGGGGCGCGGACTGGCGGGCGGTCACGGTGGAAGACGTCGCCGGGTTCGTGGCGTGGCTGCGGTTGCCCCCAGCGGCCCGCGACGGGCGGGTGGTGGTGCTGCCCACGGTGGAGCATCACTGCACGGCGGCGAGTGTGAACCGCAAGCTGGCGGCGCTGGCCTCGTTCTGCGAGTTCCACTCCCGTCATGGCGTCGCGCTGGCCGGTGTGCTGACCGCGACGGCGCCGGCTGGTCGACGGGTTCGTTCAAGCCGTTTTTGCATCACGTCACGAAGAGCGGCCCGCAGCGGCGGCGCACGGTCGCGCTGGCCGCGCCGACGCCGACGCCGCGGGTACTGACCGCGTCCCAGACGCAGGCGATCTTGGATGCGTGCACGCGGCTGCGGGATCGGTTTCTGTTCGCGGTGCTGCTGGATACCGGAGTGCGCATCGAGGAACTCCTGGAGATCACCCACCACAGCCTCGTGCAGTACCACCTGCCCAGCACCGGCGAGCTCGTCCCCCTGCTCCAGATCGCACCGTCCAAGACCGACTCCGAGCGGCTCCTGGTCGTCAGCCCGGAGCTGGCCGACGTGCTGTCCACCATCATCCGCCGGGTCCGCGGCACCACCGCGGCGATCCCCGTCATCCCCGCCTACGACCGAACCGAGTGCGTCTGGCTGGCACCGGCCCCATGGCTGTTCCAACGCAGACTCGGCACCGAGCACCGCCGAATATGCTCAGGCGCGATCCGCAACGCACTCAACACCGCTCTCGCCGACAGCACCCTGACCGACCCCGAGACCGGCGGACCGTTGATCTTCACCCCACACGACTTCCGGCGCATTCTCTCTGCTTAGTTGTCGTGTGGTGATTATCTGTCTGGCAGGTCTGTGCTCTGGGGTTTCCGTTTTGCGCTGAGGCGTGTGGTGTTTCTATGGTCCCGGGCCATGATCTTGAGCTTCTTCTCGTCCCAGGGCTGGGAGTCCTGGGAAGTAGGGCATCGACCGCTGATCCCAGAGCGGATGCCGGTGCTGGTCGATGACGACCTGCGGTTCGAGGACGGGCCGGGTGCGCCGCGGCCGGTGGTGGCGGTGAACCGGTGGCTGCGGGAGCTACCCGCCAGCGGCGCACCTGCATCGAGTTCGTGGGCGAACTACGCGCGGGCGGTCAAGGAGTGGATGGAGTTCCTCGCCGAGCACGACGTGGGCCTGTTCGACTCGCGGGAGCGGTTGAAGTTGGGGTTGAGCCGGTATGCCGAGCACCGGGCGACCGGCCCGCTCCGGCAGCGGTTCGCGGCGAGCACGTGGGGCCAGCACATGAGCATCCTGTCGATGTTCTACCGGTGGGCGTTGGAGGAGGGCCACGCGCAGGCCGAGCCGTTCACCTACAAGACCGCACGAGCGTTGTTCCACGGCACGGGCCGGGAGGCCCGGGTGAACCTGGCGGTCCGGCGGACGCCCAAGCCGCACGTGACGATCAAGTACCTGGAGCCGGATTTCACCGCCCTGTTCCTCAACGGCTTGCGGGGTTTGGCTCCTGACGGGGTTCTCGACACCGGGTATCGGGGCCGCGAGCTGGCCCGCAACGCCGCGGTGGGCGGGCTGGCGTTGGCCACCGGGCTTCGTTTGCAGGAGTTCACCTACCTGCTGCCCTATGAGATCCCCGCGCTACCACCCAGACCGACGCCGATCCCGATCCCATTCCCCGTGCCCGCTGGGGTGACCAAGGGCCGGAAATTCCGCATCACGTGGATCTCCTACGACGCGCTCACGGCCGTCCACCAGTACGTGGAGCTCGAGCGCGCCGCGACCGCTGAGAGCTGCGCATGGCGCCCGCCGCGGCGGTGGGGTGAGCCGCTGCTGGTGAGCGAGCCGGATGCACGGGGCGGCCGGGTCAACGGCGTCCGCCGACGGTGGGACACGCTCACCCCGGGCGAGCGGCGGCGGCTGGTCGCGCCGGCCGGCGGGTCGTGCCTGCTGGCGCTGAAGGGCGGCGGTGGGCCGTTCACCGCGTGGCCGACGGTCTTCGAGCGCACCGCCGACCGGCTGCGGGCCCGGTTCGAGCCGCGGTTCCCTCACGTGCATCCCCACCGGCTGCGGCACTCGTTCGCCATGCGGACCCTGGAATATCTGGTGACCGGGCACTACCGGCAGGCCGCCAAGCTGGTGACCGACACCGACGCCGACGCCGCCTTGGTGTTCTATCTGTCCAAAGCGGACCCGCTACTGGTGCTGCGGGACCTACTCGGTCACTCCAGCGTTGTGACCACGGAGAAGTACCTCCGGCGCCTGGACACGACCCGGATCTACCGGGAAGCCTACGACCAGGCCGGAAGCGCTGAGGGACTGTTGAACGAGGCCGCGGCTGAGCAGGAAGCCGACGCGGAGTTTGACGAGGCTACCGAGGGCGGGCTGCGCTGATGCCGGCCACAGTCACCGACGAGCCACTGGGCATCGCTTGCGTGTTCAGCGACGGCTCCACGGCGCGGTTTGACCTGGAGGGCCTGCCCTGCCCTGAGTTGGCCCGTGATCTGCTCGTCGGCCTGGTCGAGCTGATCCACCCGCACGGCACCGTGGACGCGGCCGGTTCGGTCAACCACTACGTCCAGTCCATCCGCGACATCACCCGGAAGCTGGCCACCGGTGGGGTCGCCGACGGGGTGGCGGGCCTGCGCCGGCCGCAGGTGGCTGAGTACTGGATGGCCGCCACCGGCCCACGGGAGGCCTGCACCCGCCGGATGCTCCAAGGGTTCCAGGTAGCCGGTGGGCGTCTGGACGCCAGGGTGGCCGAGCTCGCGGCCGGCCGGGCCTACAACCCCCAGCCGAACCACCACCAGCTTCCGCCTTACCGCGAGGCCGAGTGGGGCAGGCTGAACACGACCTGCCGAACCGTCGTCGATGAGTCCTTCGCCGCGCACAAGCACGCCCTGTCCGCGGCCGAACGCGGCCGGCATCCTCGCGATGGCGGGTGGAGCGAGGACAACCTGCGATGGCTGCTGGCCCGCGTCGGCCCGGTCGGGGTCGTCGGCTTCGGGCAGCATCTGGGCTGCTCAGAACATGTGGTGCGGCAGCGGGGCGGGATCCTGGAGGCGAGCAGGGACCTGTTCCCGACCCTGGACGTGGTGATCGCCTACCGGCTGCTGTTCGGTATCTACTCCGGCATCGTTCCCGACGGCATCGACGACCTGCTCACCGACGGCATCGACTGGGCCGGGGACTCCACGATCCTGCTGTCCTATGTCAAGGGCCGGACCGCGGCCGAGAGCCTGACCCTGCCGCGACGAGCGGTGCGGCTGCTGGAGCAGTGGCTGACCCACTCGGCGCTGCTGCGCAGCCACGTCGACCCGCCCGACCGCCGGCAGTTGTGGCTGCGGCTGAGCAGGGCCGGAGGAACCCGGGTGTCGGCGAAGTCGGGAGCGGCAGGCCGGGTGGCCATCCAACGCTGGGTGACACGCCACGGCGTCACCGATGACGACGGCGGGCCATTGAAGATCCACCGGTCGCGGATCCGCACCACGCACCAGTCCATGCGGGACAAGAGCACGTGGGCCGGACGCGGCCGGGCGACCATCGACCCCAACCACAGCCCCGAGGTGGAGGGCGATCACTACCTGAGCGCCACGACCCCATCGCAGCGGCGGGCTGTCGAGGCCGTTGTTGAAGACGCCCAACACGACCTGCTGCGCAGGGCGCATCCGCCCACGGTCGTGACTGACGAGGACGCCGCAGCCCTCGCCCGCGACTACCCACAGCTGATCGCCAGTCTCGAGCTCGACGACGCTGTGATCGCCGAACTCGTCGGCGGGGTCCGGGATGTGTTCACCGCGGCATGCGCCGATCAGCTGTCCGGGCTGCACGGCCCGAAGGGCAGGCCCTGTCCGGCCCGGCCGTGGGTGTGTCTGCTCTGCCCGCTGGCGGTGTTCGCACCCCGACACGCAGGCAACCTGTTGCGGCTCAAGGCATTCTTCTCCCGCCAATGGCAGCAACTGCCCGCCGCCCAGTTCATGGCCGTCTTCGGCCCGTACTCCCAGCGAATAGGCCAGGTGCTGGATCGCTTCGACCCCGCTGTCCTGGCCTGCGCTGCCCACGGCGTCGGCGACCGCGATGACGAACTTCCCCTGCGCCCCGAGGAGTCCACCCGATGACAACCACCGCGCTGCTCGGTGCCACCGACCCGCGCCGGTCGCCCTTCGCCGGCGCGGACGTCTGCCACGAAGCCGGCCTTACCCTGCCCAGCGGATCACGACGCCCGATGTTCGCCGACGATCTCTGGGATTTCACCGAGGTCATCGGCCTGCCCAACCAGATGGCCAAGGTCAGCCGCCGGTTCGACTTCACCGCCATCATCAACCCTGCCTGGCGGCTGGTCGCCAAGGAACAGGTCGTGGCCATGCTCGCCCCGCGGCACGAGGCGGTGGCGCCTCTGCCCCGCGGCTACCGGACCCCGCTGCACCTGATCACCGCGTTCGGGCGGCTCGCCGAGCTGACCCGTTTCCTGAACTGGCTCACCGCCCAGGGCGTCACGGGCCTCGCCGAGGTCGACGGCGACCGCTGCGAGGCATATCTGGCTCACCGCCGTTACCTGCTCGACGAGAACGACGTGGTGGTTGGCGAGCTCAGCCCGGCGACCCGGCGGGCGGCCGCGCAGGTCGTCGTCGACCTGGTCAACCACCGGGAGCTGTTCACCACCGACCGGGTTCCCGTGGGCTTGCGGCCCTGGGGCGGCGCCGCCCCCTCGGCCATCGCCGAGATGCCCTGCGGAGCAGGGCAGAACAAGACCCCGCCAGTGAACGACAGCGTCCTGCAGCCGATGCTCGCCGCCGCCGGCTACCTGGTGAGCGCGCTCGGCCCGCGTGCGATCGAGCTGTCCCGCCAGATCAGCGAGGCCGACCGGATGTGGTCACTGCGATCAGGCGATCACATCGCCGCCTCCCGCCTACCCACAACCGAAATCGCACGGCTGTTGGCGGATCACGAACGCAAGGGCGAGCCGCTGCCGTTGCTGCCTGAGCACAACGTCCGGGACCGGCTCGCCGCCGGCTGGCCCCCAGATGATCCGCTGGCCCCGATCGCCTTGGGGCTTCTGGCCCGCCAGGCTGGGTTCACCCAGTTCTTGCGCCGCTGGATCCCGCACCTGCGCGCCCAGATCGAGGCGACCCTGAGCGTCGTCGGGGCGGAGAAGCCCTTCGGTCGCGACGCCGCGCCCATCGATCGCGCCGACGGCCAGGGCATCCTCGCCTGGACGCCTCCTCTCGACCGGTCACAGGCCGCCGCCGTGGTCGGGATCGTCCGCACCGCCGCGATCATCACCCTCGCCGCGGTCTCGGGGATGCGCTCCAGCGAGCTGATGGAACTCCAGGTCGGCTGCTGCCCTCCACCCGAGCACTTCGGCCCTGGACTGGTGCGTTACCGGTTGGCCAGCAAGGTCGTCAAAGGGCAGGCATTGGGCGGAATCGCCGACGAATGGGTCGTCATCGAACCCGCCTACCGGGCCACCGAACTCCTCGAACAGCTCCACCACAACCCCGAGAACGAGGTGCCGCTGCTGGGCAGGTTCTCCTTCGACGTTCGCTACAAGTGGTTCCGCAACTGGGTGAACGGTCCATCCGGCCAGCGCCTCGGGCTCGCCCCGATCCCTGACACCCCGGTCAATCTGAGGATGCTGCGCAGGACGTTGGCGATCGAGCTCGCCTACCGCCCCGGTGGGGTGCTCGCCGCGAAACTGCACCTCAAACACATCGCCGTGGCAACAACGGAGGGCTACGCCTCCCGACCCGGCGGCGCCCAGGCCGAACTGCTCGCCGAGGTCAACAAACACGAGAGCGAACGCAACCTGGAGCTGGTCTGGGCCGAGTTCCGCAACTACCAACAGGGCATCATGCCCGCCGGCCCCGCAGCCCGGGAGCTGACCGAGTTCTTCGCCCACATCGACGCCAAACTCGCCCCCGCCCCCACCGGAGCGCCCAAGACGCAGAGCAGCGACCGCGACGTGCTCAACCTGCTCACCAAACGCGCCCAGACACTGCACCTCGGGACGGCGAACTACTGCTGGTTCACCGACCCGTCCCGAGCGTTGTGCTTGAAACTCGCCGGGACCCCGCACGCCGACAAACCACTGGCCGGGATGTGCGACTCGGCCCGCTGCCCGCAAGCCACCCACCACCCCTGCCACCGACCCGTCTGGGCCGAGCACGCCCAACAGACCAAAACCTTCCTCGGCGGCCTCGGTCCCACCCGCAAAACCGAGCGGGCACGCCTACAAGCCGACCACGACCGCGCACAGCGTGTCCTTGATGGGCCTCGCGTTTTCCGGACAGCTTTCTTGGTGGTTATTTCAGGCTGCGTGCTGCCGGTTCAGGTACTCGTCGTGGACCTCGCGTGGGGTCTTGTAGCCGAGTCCCGAGTGGAGACGTTGAGT
>JBOHFT010000111.1:0-14519 GCA_050699815.1 Pseudonocardiaceae bacterium
TTCGAATTGAGTCTGGCAACCCAATTCTTTCGAGAAGCGGGCCGTCGTCCAAGCGGGCGCGCCGCGGACGACTCATCTATCATTTATCAGGGCTCGTGAATAACCCTCCTTGTACAAATTGTTCTTCAGATCGGCCTCGAACACCTCGATCGAGCACCCGTCCACACCCGGTGCGCCCTTGTTAGCCTTCACCTTCTCGTACGCCTCCCACACCTCCCGCTTCGAGATATCAAACGGCTTGCCTGACGACTTCAGCTCGCTCACGCAACTCCTCCCGGGCAGTCCCGGTTGATCGAACGAACAAACCACGAATGACCTGACCCCTTGGCTCCACCCCCGTTACAGGGGTCTCACAGCTACTACGAGTCAGTCCGCCAGCGCACCCACGCAACGGTACTCAATCCCTCACGGTTTCCGCCGCTTGAGACTCTCCCTCTCGCCACCCCACGCGGGGTCGCAGTATCGGGGCACACCTTCTCACGTTCCACGTGAAAGCAGCCTGATCAGGCTCGCGTCGCCTCCATGCCGGACACCGCCTGGCCAATCAGCGGGCACCCGCCAGGCTCATCCTGGAACTGATTCCACGCCCCAGTTCTGGTGTCAACCTTGGGTGTTTCGACACGTCAACAGCGATCGCCTTCCTGACCCCCACCTGACGCCTCTCACGACGCCTTTTCCCACATCGCTCACCACGACAGTCTTCAGCTAACGCAGCAGTGGGCGGTTTGAAACCTCCCCCCGCAGGGCGGCTCCGAAGGGCCTACCTTCATCTCTCACGCAGCACCGCCTCCAGATGCTCGCCTACATCAAGCTCCCTTCAGCGTTCGTGACACACAGGATCGCACCCAGGCCCGCATCGACGGGTTACTGGAGGCGCTGCGCGACGCCGAAGCCGACTTCCGGCGGTCTTATGCGCGGGTCCTGGACGTGGTCGCCGAATTGGAGGAGCAGAGGGCGGGTGCGGCCGCCGGGTTCGGCACCACCGCGCGGTTGCTGACCGGGGTGCTGAACCTGCCCCAGGGTGAGGCCAAGGCCCGCGCCGACCAGGCCGGGCTGCTCACCCCGAGGCGGTCGCTGACCGGTGAGGTGCTGCCCCCGGTGTTGCCGGCCACCGCCGCGGAGCTGGCCGCCGGTGCGATCGGGCCCGCCCACCTGCGGGTGATCACCGCGACGATGCGGCGGATTCCGCCGGGTACGCACCCCGGCACCGTCGCCCAGGCCGAGGAGACCCTCGCCCACGCGGCGCGCCGGTTCGACCCCGCCGCGCTGGCCCGCATCGGCGAGAGATTGCTTGCCCACCTGGATCCGGACGGGAAAGCACCGTCTGAGGAACCCGAACAGCAGCGTGAACTGCGGGTCCGCACCGGCCCCGACGGCGCCGTCAGCCTCACCGGCAAGCTAGACCCCGAAGGTGGCGCCCGGGTGCTGGAAGTGCTGAACTCCCTCAGCGGCCGCCGCTCCCCGGTAGATGGTGTCCCCGATCTGCGCACACCGGCCCGCCGCAACGCTGACGCGCTGGTCGACGCGATGAGCTGCCTGCTCGACGAGGGCGGGCTGCCGAGCCGGGGTGGGCAACGCCCCCACCTGGTCCTCACCATGAAACTCAGCGACCTCATCGACGGCCTGGGCACCGCGACCCTGGACACCGGCGGACACCTGACCGCCGCCGAAGCCAGGCGCCTCGCCTGCGACGCCGGCATTGTGCCCATGGTGCTGGGCAGCGACTCGATGCCGCTGGACGTCGGCCGCCAGCACCGCCTGGCCACCGCCGCGATACGCGACGCCCTCGCCCAACGCGACAAGGGATGCGCCTTTCCCGGGTGCGACCGCCCGCCCCGTTACTGCGAGGCCCATCACCTTGTGCACTGGATCGACGGGGGCGAGACGAAATTCGATAACATGTGCCTCTTGTGTGAATACCACCACACCATCGTGCACCGCCAAGGATGGCACATCCGGCTCGACGGCCGCGGGCACCCGGAATTTATTCCCCCCAAGACCGTGGACCTCACCAGAACACCGCTCCGCAACCCGCTCCGGCAGTAAAACCCGCACTCGTGCCAACGGAGCGGAGCGATCGATCAGCGGTCGAACCGGCCGACAGCGACGCCGTGCAGGAACTGCGACCAGAACAGTCGCACGGTCAAGACCCACGGGCCCCGAGTGTCTGCTTGCGGCCGGTCACGTTGCGACGAATGGTTGTGCAGTGCATAATTGGGAAGTCCGAGTCAGGTTCACCCAATCGGCGCGAAGTTCCGTCCCTACTACGACCAGGCCAAGGAGGAGAGTGATGAGTGAGCAGCCCACCCATGAGCCCGACGTCGACCTGGATCGTGAGGATCTCCGGGACCGCCACGGCAACCGCGTGACACACGAGTACGTCCAGCGAGCACTCGTCGACATCCTGGATGAGAACATCCCCGTGGCGCCCAGCGACGTGCGTCCCGGCCGTCCATCGTTGTCGGGTGGGCGTACCCACTCCCCACAGGTGACCTTCCGGATGCCCGATCAGCTACACAAGCAGGCTGTGGACGCCGCTGAACGAGAGGGCAAGACCGTCTCGGCCCTGGCCCGCGAGGCGTTGGAGCAGTACCTGCGGCGGCAATGATCCGGTGGTCGCCGACGGGCGGTGCGCTCAGCGGTCGAGGCCGCCGGTGGCGATGCCGCGCAGGAAGGCCGGCCAGTGACTCGCCGGGACGGCGAGCACTGGGCCGCCGGGGTCCTTGGAGTCGCGGACCCCGATCGCGGGGCCGCCCAGCGCCACCTCGACGCAGTTGGCCTGGCTGGAGCTGTGGCTGCTGATGCGCCACGCCAGGTGGCGCAGCTGTCCGGTCATGATGATCGTCCTCACCGTCGTCAGGCCAGCTCCCGGGCGATCTCGACCAGGAAGTCCAGCGTGTCCTCGGGGCTGAGCGCGATTCGTTGCAGGTGCTGCAATGCGAGCATAGTCTCCGCGATGTCCTCGTCCTCGTCCAGGATGGCACTGCCCCGACGGTTCTCCAGGTAGACGAGGATCGGGTCGCGGTCGAACTCCAGGATGACGAACGGGCCCTCCAGCCCGGGGTGCGCACCCGCTGAGGAGGGCACCACCTGGACGGTGACGTTGGGCCGGGTGGCGGCGTCCTCCAGGTGCCGGACCTGGCGGCGCATCAGCCCGGGGTCACCGACCACCCGGCGCAGCACGCCCTCCTCCAGCAGCGCCAGCAACCGGGGCGGGCGCGGGCGGCCGAGCAGGGCCTGGCGGGCGGTGCGGGCAGCGACCCGGGTCTCCACCTCGTCCTCGCTCAACGCCGGGTTGGCGGCCGCGATCAGCGCCCCGGCGTAGTCCGCGGTCTGCAGCAACCCCGGGATCAGCAGCGGCTCGTAGTTGGTGATCGCTGTGGCGGAGCGCTCGAAGTCGATGAGCTCCTGCCACAGCTCGGGCAGCCGCGAGCCCTGCACCTGCCACCAGCCCGGCTCGGCGGCCCGGCGGACCAGCTCCAGCAGCTCCTCCCGCAGCGGCTTGGCCACCTGGTAGAAACCCAGCAGCGCGGCCACCTCGTCGGCCACCAGCCCGATCCGCCCGGTCTCGATCCGGCTGATCTTGCTGGCTGAGATGCCCAGCGCCGCTCCTACCGTCGCGCAGCTATGCCCGGACCGGGCCCGCAACCGGCGCAGCTCCCCCGCCACGCGGCGGGACTTCACCGTCCGCCGTCCTCGCGTCATGCGCACACCCCCTTCCAGCAGCGACCGTGCCCGAACCTTAGACTTGGCGCCGCACTGAGCACACTCAACGTCACTCAATCGTGGTATTGTTAGACAACTCGCAACGATGCGAATATATCGGTGTCAAGTATCGGATCGGGCCGGGAGGGCATTGCGATGCAGCCACAGTGGACAGTCGAGGCAGATGGTGACGCGGCACCGCTCACCGTCACCATGCAGGTCGCGCAGATCACCGTGGCCACCGCGAACGGTGATCAGATCACGCTGGTACCCGAGCAGGTGGGGCCGCTGGTGAGCCGGCTGGACTGCATCGACTACTACCTGGCCTTCGGCGACGACTGAGCAGCCGAGGGGTGACCACGGGGGGGCCGGGCTGGCCCGGCTTCTGCCCATTAGGCACGGCGCTGACGGGTGGGCCTTCGGCAGGTCTTCGAGAGCCGGGCCCGGGCGGCTGCGGCCCTGCTCGTCAGGGGTGGCGGTAGGCGCCCGTGGCGGGGTCGGGCCAATGGCCGCCGGGGAAGGTGCTGTTGTCGATCGCCTCGCCGTGCAGGCCGGTCATCTGCTGCGCCTGGGTGCCGAGGGCGGCGACCAGAGTGGTGACAGCTCGTTCAGACCGGCGTTGAGCTTGCTGATCGTTTCCTGGAACTGCGCAGCACTGAAACTCATCGCCAGCCTCCGCCGCTAAGGGACATTCCGCAGACGGTGTGCGTTGTCTGCCTCTATCCAGTCGTAGGTGTCCGCGACGGCGCGCAGCGTGGAGCCGATCTCCGTCATGCGCTGCTGGCCCTCACCGGACCGGGCGATGACCTGCTCGATCACGTCGCCGTAGGTGTCGACGATGATCTGGAAGAGCCCGGCCTCAATGCGGCTGAGCCGCAGCCCTTCCGCCTTCGGGCCGATCTTGCCCGTTTCGGCCGCCTCGTCGTCCCAGATTCCCGCTTCCTCGCGCAGGGCCGCTGTGATGACGTCGATGTGGCCGTCGTCAGGGTGGGCCATCGATGCTGCTCCCGTCACTCCGCGAGCCCACGGGCGCCGTTGAGCAGGGCTAGCGCCTCAGCGAGGAGACGGTCCAGCCCACTTGCCGGTGCCGGACTCGCTGGCGTGCTCGCCAGGTCCTGCTTCGCGGCGGACAGCGCCGCGCTGAGCGCGTTCATCAGCTGCGCGGCGGTCTGGTGGGAGACCCAGCGGGGGTCGGCGCCGCACGAGGTGGGTGACCGAAGGCGGGCGGGACCCGGCCCTGCTCCAGCCGGGCCGCTGGGTCGTCAACGCCACCGTCGAGGCCGCCGTGGAGCCGGTCGGCCCTGGCCTTCCAGCCGTGGTCCTGCAGCGTCCTGGTCCATGCGGCGAGCCGCTCGCCGAGGGCGGCCTGGCATGCCTCCAGTACCGCGCCGCCGAAGGCCGCGGGCTCGATCCGGCGGTTCCAGTCCCGCTGCACACGAAACGACGTGGGCAGCCCGTCAGGGCCGAGCACGACGCGCACCGTGTTGCTCTGGTCGGCGCCCTCGGAATGCTGTGGTGCCCGGGCCTGCGCCTCGGTGATCAGGCCGTGCAGCGCGGCGGTGTAGCTCTGCATGTGGGCGAACTGCGTCATGAGGTCGTCGGTCATGATCTCCCCTGTTCCGGCTCCGGTGTTCGGCCCGGCGGGACGCGGGCACGGCTGACCGCCACGGCGACGGGGATGGTCAGCCCCCAGCCGTAAAGCAGGACAAACCCCATGCCGGGTTCGGTGAGCAGCGTTGCGCAGGCGATGACGCCGAGGCAGGCACTCGCCAGCGGAACGGCCACCACGGCCGCCAGCAAGACCTTCCTGCCCAGCCGAGGCGCCAGCCTGATGACGGGCATCGCCGCGGCGAGCAGCACCATCGCGGTCGCCACCACGGCGATCGAGCCACCCGTCCCGAACACCGCCCGCCCCGCTCCCCAGGGGCTGATGGACCATACGAGCACCGCAGTGCCCATGGCAATCTCGGCATTCACACCGAAGGTCAGCGCTGAGGTCCGCTGCTTACGATGTTTCCGTTCAGCGCTGATCACATGGCGCTCCGGATCGGTCGGTGACTGACCACCTACAGGCCGACGCGCTCGACCCGCTGGCTGGACGAGACCAGCGCGGCCAGCCGGTCACCGATGGCGTGGGTGCCGCCCGGGTGGGCGTGATCCCGGGTGGCCAGGTCGAAGGCCACCGCGGCCTCCACCCGGCGGGACGGCTCGTCCAGCCCCAGGTGAGCGAGCATCAGCCCGACCGACAGCACCGCGGCCGTGGGGTCCGCGACACCCTGGCCGGCGATGTCCGGGGCGGAGCCGTGCACCGGCTCGAACATGCTGGGGTTGCGGCGGGTCACGTCGAGGTTCCCGCTGGCGGCCAGGCCGATCCCGCCGGTGACAGCCGCCGCGAGGTCGGTGAGGATGTCGCCGAACAGGTTGTCGGTGACGATCACGTCGAACCGGCCGGGGTCGGTGACCAGGAAGATGGTGGCCGCGTCGACGTGCTGGTAAGACACCGTCACGTCGGGATGCAGCAGCGACACCTCCTCCACGACACGCGACCACAGCGAGCCGGCGTGGGAGAGCACGTTGGTCTTATGCACCAGCGTCAGGTGCCGGCGCGGGCGCACCTCGGCCCGGGCGAACGCGTCACGCACCACCCGCTCCACACCGAAGGCGGTGTTCACGCTGACCTCGGTGGCGATCTCGTTCGGGGTGTCCTTGCGCAGCAGCCCGCCGTTGCCGGTATACGGCCCCTCGGTGCCCTCCCGGACCACGATCATGTCGATGCTTCCGGGGTCCGTGAGGGGGCTGCGCACCCCGGGATACAGGCGCGCTGGCCGCAGGTTCACGTGATGGTCCATCTCGAAACGCAGCCGCAGCAGCAACCCGCGCTCGAGGATCCCGCTGGGCACCGAGGGGTCGCCTACCGCGCCGAGCAGGATGGCGTCGTGCTGGCGTAGCTCGTTGAGCACCGATTCAGGGAGCAGCTCCCCGGTGGAGTGCCAGCGCGCGGCGCCGAGATCGTAGGGCGTGGTCTCAGCGTGCGGAGCGACCTCGTGCAGGACCTTGAGCGCCTCGCCGATCACCTCGGGACCGATCCCGTCGCCAGGGATCACCGCGAGCCGCATGAACCACCTCCAGGGTGCGGGCCCCGACCGTGGGACCCTCTGCTGCGGGCAGGCTACCCGCAGCTACACCCAGCGCCGCACGATGGTCACACGAAAGGATTAACCCGGATTGAGCCACCTACCGGATATCATCGCCCGGCCTGGGTGGGTCGCGCTACAGGCAGCATCGGCTGGTTACGCCGAATGGGTGGGGATAGTGCCCCGATTGATCACCAGCGCGGCTGGTTGCCGTGCTTGCCGCAGGACAGCGGGTCTGGAATCCGGCGCGGCGAAGATCAGCCGAACGTGACCGAGCGGACTGTGCGGGCGCCGACCGCTGATCTGATCGACCCCAGCACCTGGCCGGGCACCGGCCGGTCCACGCGCAGGATCATGATCGCGTCGGTGCCCGCGGTCGTCTGGCTGATCTGGGCCGCCTCGATGTTGATGCCGGACGCGCCCAGCAGCGTGCCGACGATCCCCATCACGCCCGGACGGTCCGGGTACTCCATGAAGATGGCCTCGCCCTGGGCCCGCAGGTCGAAGTGCCGGCCGTTGACCTCGACCAGCTTCTGCACCTGCGCGGGCCCGGACAACGTCCCCGAGACCGAGGAGACGGTGCCGTCGGCGAAGGCGCCCCGCACGCTGACCACGCTGCGGTGGCTGGGGCTCTCCGGCGCGGTGGCCACGGCGACAGCGACGCCGCGTTCCTGCGCCAGCCGCGGCGCGTTGACGAAGGTGACCTGCTCGTCCACCACACCGGTGAAGACCCCGCGCAGCACCGCGAGCTGCAGCACGGTGACGTCCTCGGCAGCCAGCTCACCGCGCACGTCGACGGTCACCGAATCAGGCGACCGCGCGGCCAGCGTCGCCAGCACGGTACCCAGTTTCTGGGTCAGCGGCAGCCAGGGCCGCACCTCTTCGCCCACCACCCCGCCGCTGATCACGTTCACCGCGTCGGGCACGAACTCGCCACGCAGCGCCAGCAGCACGCTGCGCGCGACGTCGGTGCCGGCCCGGTCCTGCGCCTCGGCGGTGGAGGCACCCAGATGCGGGGTGACGACCACCTGCGGCAGCTCGAACAACGGGCTGGCGGTGCACGGCTCGGTGGTAAAGACGTCGATCCCCGCGCCGCCGACCTGGCCGGCGCGCACCGCGTCGGCCAGCGCCTGCTCGTCGACCAGGCCACCGCGGGCGGCGTTGACGATCAGCACCCCCGGCTTGGCCTTGGCGAGCTGGTCGGCACCGATCAGCCCGAGCGTCTCGGGGGTCTTGGGCAGGTGGATCGAGATGGCGTCCGCGCGCGACAGCAGCTCGTCCAGGTCGACCAGCTCGATGCCCAGCTGCGCGGCCCGCGCCGGGGCCACATAGGGGTCGTAGGCGATCAGCTCGGTGCCGAAGGCCGCCAGCCGCTGCGCGACCAGCTGGCCGATCTTGCCCAGGCCCACCACACCGATGGTCTTGCCGGACAGCTCGACGCCGCTGAACGAGCTGCGTTTCCATTGCCCGCTGCGCAGGCTGGCGTCGGCCGCCGGGATGCGCCGAGCCACCGCCAGCAGCAGCGCGACGGCGTGCTCGGCGGCCGAGACGATGTTGGAGGTGGGCGCGTTGACCACCATCACCCCGCGCTCGGTGGCCGCAGGCACGTCGACGTTGTCCAGCCCGACACCGGCCCTGGCGACGACCTTGAGCTTGGGGGCGTGGCCGAGCGCCTCAGCGTCCACCCGGGTGGCCGAGCGCACCAGCAGCGCGTCGGCGCCGGCCAGCGCGTCGAACAGGGCCGGCCGGTCGGTGCCGTCGACGTGGTGGACGTCAAACTCGGCGCCGAAGACCTCCAGCACCGACGGGGCGAGCTTCTCAGCGATCAGGACTATGGGTCGGGTCACGCCCACCGAGTCTAGCGAGCCACGGTGAGAGGTCAGGCTGCAGTGGGGTGTGGATCACCGGGCAGCCGGAGGCTGACGTCGGTGTCGCCCAGGGACGCGACGATCCTGACCGTGCCCCCCAGCGCGGTGATATAGGCGCGCATGCTGGCCACCGTCAGACTGTCCGTACGCGACCGACGCGGGAGCCGGATTACATTACAAAAGAAATGATCTTGTCGCCATTATTGCTGATCGTGAGCATACCGGTGCCTACCGCGTCACCCGGCGGCCAGCCGATGGTGAGGTGTTCGAGGAACCGCTTGAGGTGGCGTATCTCACGTGATAGGTGCACAGTTACGTCCCCAGCCGGTGCACGATGTCTTGCACATCACTGCGGCCGTGCCACTGATTCAGGACGGGCACGGCACGGCGCAACTCGTTGCGGGCAGAGAGGGAGTCAATCTGCTCAATGACGTCGAGGGTTTCCCACGCCACGCGGCATGCTTGCTCCGGCTGACCGGCATTGGCGTAGGCCCGTACAAGCTTCGCCCGGGTAATGGTGGCCCTGCGGAAAGACGACCCGGCCAGTGACTCCATACAGGGCTCCAGTGTTGAAATAACACGCGCACCATGGCCGAGGTAGACATCACACGTCGTCTGATAGACCGCAAAAAGATCATCATTTATCACAATGAGCTGACCGAGAAACGCGTCGTCCTCACGAACCGGCTGAGCGAGCCAGCTCATCGCCGCATCAAGGGCACGCCGACTCTCATCCCGGTTGCCCACCAGCGCATATCCGTGAGCCATCTGCTTGGCCGCCAACCCCTTCATGCGCGGTGACGCCTGGGGCATATCGAGCACGGGGCGCGCCTGGTCGACAGCGCGAATCCCGTCACCGGAGAAGCTCAGCATCATCATCGAGCGCCGGATAAAAGCCCCCGTCGTCATCCCCGACCAGCCTGCAGCCTGCGCCCACTGCGACGCCCGGTCGATCCACCACATCGCGCCCGGCAGATCCCCCGCCTCTTCACTCAACCAGCTCAGAGATTCAGCGTAGTGAGCCTGCAGCGTGCTGCAACGGTTCCGGTCCTCGGCGGCCGCCCGGCGACGCAACCCATCCAGAATTGCGACGTTACCTGTCATCCCGTCAATAAGCTGACGCGGCGGCAGTATCCGGGCAGCCTCCTTGAAACCATGAAAAGCGTCCTCGAAATATTGTAGGACATCACCATCGAACTCGATGCTGTCCAGCGCCCGCTCGAACTCGCCTTGCAGCCCACCGGTCACTATCCCTAGACCGAGAGACGTCAGCACTTCCCGCCGGGACAGGGGCATTGTGACACCTCCTTGCGGCAACAGAACCACAAACACATCCGTAGCGGACACACCGGAAACGGAGCTGTCCTGCGGCACGCCGTTAGTCCCCCGTGCGAGGGATGCGACCACGCTACCCGTTCGGTAGATCCGGTCCAACGCCTCAGCCAGCCACGGCTGCAGCGCCCGGTGCCCCGACTCGACATACGACAGGAGCGACACCGCACAGGGGACCTGCCGTGTCACCACGGCCAGCGTCAACCCGCGCGCCTCCCGCAACTCCCGCAGGACCGCTCCGAGCTCTTCCTCACCCGGCGGCTTACAGTAAGAGAAACCACCCTCACCAAATGGTGACCTCACGCGGGTAAGGATGCCCCCGCAGCCGTCGGTCCTTGCTCACCAGCGACCAGCCGCATTCCACCGCCGTGGCATAGATCAGGCGGTCCACCGGGTCGCCGGGGAATGTCGAGGGCAGCGCGACTGCGGTGTGCGCGATGGCTGGCGTGATCCCCACGGTGCGGACCCCGGCGGCCAGCCGCGCCAACCAGGACGATATCGGGATGGTGACGACGATGCGTTCGTGCGCGGCGAGCCAAGCGAGTTCGTACCAGGAGATTCCGGCGATGGCGAGCTCGCCGGCCCCGGTGATGGCGTCGGTCGCCGCGTCACTCAGCCGTTCGGGCTCTGCCGACCACCACTGAAGCACGTGCGTATCGAGCAGCAGGGTCGTCACGCCGACTCCCACGCCTCCCCAGTGCTGAACAGGTCTTCATCGGTCGTGGTGCTCCGTGCCGTGCCCGCGAGCGCCCCCCGCACCGCAGGCGGTCCGCTGGCCGGGACAAGCCGGGCCACGATCCGGCCGTGCTTGGTGATCTGCACCTCGTCACCGGCGGCGACCTCGTCGAGCAGCGCGAGAATCGTGGCCTTCACCTCAGTAGCGGTCATTGTCCTCGCCATATGACCACTATACCGGTCACCACTCCTCCGGTAAGGTGACTCAGTGACCGCTCAGGCGGTGTCGGTGAGCGGGCGGTCCACCCAGGACATCAGCCCGCGCAGCCGGGCGCCGACCTGCTCGATGGAATGCTGTTCCCCCTCGGCGCGCAGCTTGCTGTAGTTCGGCCGCCCGTTGTCGTCCTCGGTGACCCACTCGTGGGCGAAGCTGCCGTCCTGGATCTCGGTGAGGATCCGGCGCATCTCGGCCTTAACCTCCGGGGTGATGATCCGCGGCCCGCGGGTGAGGTCGCCATACTCGGCGGTGTCGGAGATCGAGTAGCGCATCCGGGAGATCCCGCCCTCGTACATCAGGTCGACGATGAGCTTGACTTCGTGCAGGCATTCGAAGTACGCCACCTCGGGCGCGTAGCCGGCCTCGGTGAGGATCTCGAACCCGGCCTGCACCAGCGCGGTGATCCCGCCGCAGAGCACCGTCTGCTCGCCGAACAGATCGGTCTCGGTCTCCTCGGTGAAGGTGGTCTTGATCACCCCGGCGCGGGTGCCGCCGATCGCCTTGGCATAGGACAGCGCCAGCGCCTGGGCGCCGCCGGTGGGGTCCTGCTCGACCGCGATCAGGCACGGCACGCCCTTGCCATCGACGAACTGCCGACGCACCAGGTGCCCGGGCCCCTTGGGCGCCACCATCGCGACGTCCACCTCGGACGGCGGCTGGATAAGGTCGTACCGGATGTTGAAGCCGTGCCCGAACAACAGCGCGTCACCCGGGCTCAGGTTCGGCGCGATGTCCTGGGCGTAGATGGCGCGCTGCTTGGTGTCCGGCGCCAGCATCATGATGACGTCAGCCTCGGCGGACGCCTGCGCCGACGTCATGACCCGCAGGCCCTCGTCGGCGGCCTTGGGGCGCGACTTGGATCCCTCGGGCAGGCCGACGCGGACGTCGACCCCGGAATCGCGCAGGCTCAGCGCGTGCGCATGCCCCTGACTCCCATACCCGATCACCGCAACCCGCCGGCTCGCGATGATCGACAGATTGGCATCGTCATCGTAAAAGATCTCCGCACTCATCGTGGGCTCCTTCACCTCTGCCGCGTTCTGGATGCAGAACGCGCTTATCTGGGGTCGAATAGCAGCGTTCTGCATCCAGAACGCGGCACAAGCGGGGGTCTAGCGGAGTGGGTTGGCGGTGATGGCGCGGGGGCCGCGGCCTACCGCGACTACGCCGGATTGGACCATTTCGCGGATGCCTAGGGGTTCTAGCATCCGGAGTAGGGCCTCTAGTTTGTCCGAGGTGCCGGTGGCCTCGATGGTCAGCGCCTCCGGGCAGACGTCGACCACCTTGGCCCGGAACAGGGCAACGGTCTCGAGTACCTGGGAGCGCACCGTGGTGTCGGCCCGGACCTTCACCAGCAGCAGCTCCCGCAGCACCGCCGCCCCCGGATCGAGCTCCACGATCTTGATGACGTTGATCAGCTTGTTGAGCTGCTTGGTGACCTGTTCCAGCGGCAGCTCGTCGACGGCGACCACGATGGTCATCCGGGAGATGTCGGGGTTCTCGGTGGGGCCGACCGCCAGCGAATGGATGTTGAACCCGCGGCGGCTGAACAATCCCGCCACCCGGGCCAGCACGCCAGGCTTGTTCTCCACCAGCACCGACATGGTGTGCTTGGCCATCAGGACCCGTCCTCGTCGAACAGCGGGCGGATGCCGCGCGCTGCCATAATGTGGTCGTTGCCCTTGCCGGCCGCGACCATCGGCCACACCTGGGCGTCCTTGCCCACCACAAAGTCGATCACGACCGGCTGGTCGTCGATGTCCATCGCCTGTTTGATGACCTTGTCCACGTCCGGCTCAGCCTCGCAGCGCAAGCCCACGCAGCCCAGCGCCTCGGCGAGCTTCACGAAGTCCGGGATCCGGGAGTGGGTCCCGAGGTCGGTGTTCGAGTAGCGCTGCGAGTAGAACAGGTTCTGCCATTGCCGGACCATCCCGAGGCTACCGTTGTTGATCACGGCTACCTTGATCGGGATATTTTCGATGGCGCAGGTCGCCAACTCCTGGTTGGTCATCTGGAAGCTGCCGTCGCCGTCGATGGCCCAGACCGCCACGTCGGGCCGGCCCAGCTTGGCGCCCATCGCCGCCGGCACGGCGAAGCCCATCGTGCCCAGACCACCGGAGTTGATCCAGGTGCCCGGTTTCTCGTACCTGATGAACTGCGCCGCCCACATCTGGTGCTGGCCCACCCCTGCGGTGTAGATCGCATCCGGGCCGACCAGCTCACCGATCCGCTTGATGGCGAACTGCGGGGAGAGCATCCCGTCCGTCGGAGGGTCGTAGCCCAGCGGGAACGTCACCCGCCAGTTCTCCAGCTGCGCCCACCAGGCAGCCAGGTCCGGGCGGCCGGTCTCGAACTCGGCCCGCACCGCCGTGATCAGCTCGTCGATCACCTCGGCGCAGTCACCGACGATGGGCACGTCGGCCCGGCGGTTCTTGGAGATCTCCGCGGGGTCGATGTCGGCGTGCACCACCGCGGCGTCCGGTGCGAAGGAGGACAGCTGCCCGGTGACCCGGTCGTCGAACCGGGCGCCCAGCGCGACCAGCAGGTCGGAGCGCTGCATCGCCGCGACCGCGGCCACCGTGCCGTGCATGCCGGGCATGCCCACGTGCTGCGGGTGCGAGTCGGGAAAGGCGCCGCGAGCCATCAGCGTGGTCACCACCGGCGCGCCGGTGAGCTCGGCCAGCTCCCGCAGCGCGGTGGTGGCCCGCGCCCTGATCACGCCGCCGCCGACGTAGAGCACCGGGCGCTGCGCGGTGGCGATCAGCCGGGCGGCCTCGCGGATCTGCTTGCCGTGTGGCCGGGTAGTCGGCCGGTAACCGGGAAGCTGCAGCTCGGGCGGCCACGCGAAGAAGGCCAGCTCCTGCAGCACGTCCTTGGGGATGTCCACCAGCACCGGCCCCGGGCGGCCGGTGGAGGCCAGGTGAAAGGCCTCCGCGAGCGCTCTGGGGATCTCCGCCGGGTCCTTCACCAGCATGTTGTGCTTGGTGATCGGCATCGTGATGCCGGTGATGTCGGCCTCCTGGAAGGCGTCCGTGCCGATCAACGCCCTGGTCTGCTGCCCGGTGATGGCCACCACCGGCACCGAGTCCATATGCGCGTCCGCGATCGGCGTGACGAGGTTCGTCGCGCCCGGGCCCGAGGTCGCCATGCACACCCCGACCCGCCCGGTGGCCTGCGCGTACCCGGCGGCGGCGTGCCCTGCTCCCTGCTCGTGGCGGACCAGCACGTGGCGGACCTTCGTGGAGTCCAGCAGCGGGTCATACGCCGGCAGGATCGTGCCGCCGGGGATCCCGAACACCGCCTCGCACCCAAGCGCCTCAAGGGAGCGTACAAGGGCCTGCGCGCCGGTGATGCGCACTGGCGCACCTGCTGGTGGGGCCGGTTTGGGCAGTTGCTCGGGGGTCGGCGTCTCTCTCGGGGTCACGATTGTCATGGTCCTGCCTCAGCTCATCGTTTGGCTCGCCCTGGGCATGAAAAAACCCTCGCCGCCCGGGCTGGGCTGGAAGCGAGGGTTGGCGCGTCGTCTGG
>JBOHFT010000112.1:0-14482 GCA_050699815.1 Pseudonocardiaceae bacterium
GGGGTGGCCGGATCGCCCGGCCACCCCTCCCATTTCGGTCACCAGGATGCCCCCAGGTAGTTGGCGTAAGTACGTGCTCTGGCCGAGCCTCCGTAGGATTCCGGCGCTATCTACGTATGAGGAATCCGGCCCGTTGCTAGGTAGTGCACCCGGCGGAGTTACGTGTGACTACTGATTGCCACCTGGCTTACCGCTGGGCAGAGTATGTATCACCGAATCGGCACTGCCACCGATGAGGTTTTCGTCCCGGGAGCCCACTGGGACCACCTTTCCTAGGAGGTTTTGAATGTCTGATGCACTGAGCTTTGTGGAGATCGACGGTCAGCACGTGGAGCTGCTGCCGGCCCGTACCGTGCTGTCGGTGTTCAGCGTCGGCGGTGGCGCTGGCCGGGGTGGCAACGGCGGCGAGGGCGGCAATGGCGGCACCGGCCGGGGTGGCCTCGGACTCAACCTCATCAACCTCAACCTGTTCGGCGACCAGACCAACAGCGCCGGTACCGGCGTCGGTGGCGCCGGCGGCAGCGGTAACGGCGGCACCGGCGGAGCCCTCGGCAGCTGAGCCGAGCTCGTGCCGCTGGGCGGTCACGTGGTCGTCAGCGGTGCCGTGCGCGGAGGGAGGGGGGCCGGATCCACCCCCTCCCCTCGCGGTTCCAAGGTGCTCAGCTGCGCAAATGCCGATCGCCGTAGGTACTCGGAGCCGGGAATCTACGTAGCCTGTGCGGTCGGTTAGGTACTCCACGGGAGAGCGACGACTAGGTAGTCCACCTGGAAGAGTTAAGTACCGCTACTGATTGCCTACGGGGTGTCACCGTGTGCAGGGTATGTATCACCGAATCGGTACTGCCACCGATGCGGTGACTGAGTCCCCGGGGACCACCGGGACTACCTTTCCTAGGAGGATTTATGTCTGACGCGCTGAGCTTTGCTGAGATCGACGGCCAGCACGTGGAGCTGCTGCCGGCCCGTACCGTTCTGTCGCTGTTCAGCGCGGGCGGTGGTGCTGGCCGCGGTGGCAACGGCGGTCTGGGTGGCAACGGTGGCGTCGGCCGTGGCGGCCTTGGACTCAACCTCATCAACCTCAACCTGTTCGGCGACCAGACCAACTACGCCGGTAGCGGCGTGGGCGGCGTGGGCGGTGCCGGCGATGGCGGTGCTGGCGGAGCGACAAACAGCTGAGTCGGTCCGAGGCCGCTCGGCGATCATGCGATCGCGTGCGGTTTCGCGGAAAGGGAGCGGCGGCCGGATGGTGGCCGCCCCTCCCGCACCGTGGTTGCGAAAATTGCGCTACGCAGGGGGGATCGGAGAAACTAGGTAGCGACGAGCCGTGCCGTGTGGCGTGCGGCATCGGTACGATGTGGTGGCGCGGAGCCGGACAATGCCATGCGCGATGTCTTTCGATTCGGCAGGTTTCGATTCGGCTTCAGCGGGGTTTCGAGTCGGGGGAGGGCGTCATCGATACCGAGCGTGCAGTGGTGGAGTCAGTGGCGGAGTCTGCGGGTGTTGCCGATACTGTGGCGGCCGATACTGTGGCGGTGGGGGTGCCGCGGTTAGCCCAGGGTGTTGAGCTGATCGGGGAGTACCAAGGATCTGGTTTCCGGGAGCCCAGGTACATCGTGCGCCGGGCTGATGGCCAGGTCATCCAGCTGCCTCGGTTGTTGTATCTGCTTGCGGCCACCCTGGATGGCCAGCGTGATCTGGCGCAGGTGGCGGCCGCACTCAGTGCCGAGTTCGGCCGAGTGGTGCAGGCCGAGCAAGTGTCCTATCTGATCGACAAAAGGCTGCGGCCGGTGGGTATCGTGGCGGCCGATCCGCACGCTGCTGACACCGACGCGCCGCCGCAGATGAAACTGAAGTCAGATCCGCTGCTGGCGCTGAAGTTCCGGGTGGGAGTGGTGTCGGAGCAGGCGGTGTGGCGCATCGCCGGGGTCTTCCAGCCGATGTTCTGGCCGCCGGTGATCCTGGCCGCATTGGTCGCGTTCGTCGCGTTGGACGTGGTGATCATCGCCCAGGGCGGTATGGCCCAGATCGTGCCCAGTGCGCTGGCATTGGTGTACCAGCCGGCGCTGACGTTGCTGGTGCTGGCGGTGGTGTTGGTGTCGGCGATGTTTCACGAGTGCGGGCATGTCAGCGCGTGCCGGTACGGGGGCGCCCGGCCCGGGAAGATGGGTTTCGGTCTGTATCTGGTGTGGCCGGCGCTGTACAGCACGGTCACCGACTCCTACCGGCTGTCCCGGAGCGGTCGGCTACGCACCGACCTGGGTGGGGTGTACTTCAACGCGGTGTTCATTGCCGGGATGAGCATCCTCTACCTCGACACCGGGTCACCGTGGGTGCTGGTGACCATCGTCTTACTGCACATCGAGACCGCGATGCAGTTCTTGCCGGTGATCCGCATGGACGGGTACTACATCCTCAGTGATCTGATCGGGGTGCCTGATCTGTTCAGCCGGCTGGGGCCGGTGCTGGCGAGCATGATCCCCGGACGGCCCACTCACCCCCGCGTGCTGGAACTCAAGCCCTGGGTTCGCCGGACGATCACGGGGTGGGTGGTCATCGTGGTGCCCGCGATCTTGTACTGGGTGATCGGGTTTTTGATTATCGTTCCGCAGATGCTGCCGGTGGTGTGGCAGCGGCTGATCGAGCTGGGGTCGGCGACCGGCGCCGCGGCGGCGGCGGGCAGCGTGGCCGAGACCGCCCTGGGTGTGATCCAGATCATCCTGCTGTTGCTGCCCTGGGCGGGTTCTCTACTGTTGCTGGGGATGATGGTGTCGCAACTGGTTCAGTTCGTGCGGGCCCGTCGGGCGCGGTTGCGCGCGAGGAGCTCGTAGTGCCTGGCGCCCCGGACCGGCCCAGCCGTGGTGTGCTGCGGCGGGCCTTTCGGGTGGTGCAGGCGATGGCGATCCTGACCGCGGTGGCCCTGCTGGCCAGCTGCCTGGGCACCGGCGGCACCCCTGGTACTCCTGGCACACCCGGTACCAGAGGTGCCGTGGACAACGGTGGTAATGGCTATGGCGGCAAGGGCGGCGATGCCGACGGGGGCGCGAACGGGGGCGACGGTGGCACCGGGGGCGATGGTGGCGACGGCTACGGCGGCTGGGGCGGCAACGGCTACGGCGGCGACGGCGGTGACGCCCGTGGTGGCAACGGTGCCGATGGCGCGGACGGTGCCGATGGTGCGGACGGTGCCGATGGCGCGGACGGTGCCGATGGGCTTGATGGTGCGCCCGGTGGTGGTTACTCCGGCAGCGGTTCGGTGCCCGGTTCCGGGCGGCTGACCAGCCGGATAATCGGCTTACCCGGGGTCACCTCGGTGGTCGTGGGGGCCGGCTTCGTCGTCCACCTGAAGATGGGTGGACCCGGGCAGGCGACGATACGGATGGATGACAACCTGACCGATCGGGTCGAGGTCACCGTCACCGGTAACCAGCTACGGCTGGGGCTCATCCCGGGCGTCGGCGTCCACAACGCCACGTTGTCCGCAGAGGTCACCGTCGGCCAGCTCGATCGGTTGGCTACCAGCGGCGCCAGCCAGGTCACGCTGGTTTCCGCGCCGGCCAGCCCGGCGCTGCAGCTGGTCGTCGCCGGGGTCAGCGCGGTCACCGGCCCTGTTGCCGCCGATCAGGTGCAGGCCACCGTGTCAGGGGCCGCCACGCTGGCGCTGTCCGGGAATGTCAGGGACCTGCGCGTCCACGCGTCAGGCACTAGCCGACTGCCGCTGGCAGACCTGGCTGTGCGGCGTCTCGACGTGGTGCTCACCGGCGCCAGCCGCGTCACCGTGACCGTGAGCGACACCCTGGCCGCGCAGACCGCCGGCGTGTCGGTGCTGCACTACCGCGGCACTCCCGCCGTCACCCGCCAGCAGACGTCGGGGGTCTCGTCGATCGTGCGGGATTCACCGTAAGTAAGTGCCTGACTATTGCCCGGTGACCGGATCCAATCTATGGGGATGTCCGAGACGCCGAGCAGAATGTCACCACATGAGCACGCACTGTCACGATGTGGGGATCCCACATCTCGGCTCTCGTGAGTATCTCATTTGAGGACATATCGACCGTGGCGATCTCGCCACAGCTGGCATATGCTCCCCCTGGGGAAGCTTGTCAGCTTGGGGGAAGTTCGTCAGATAGCAGTTCGTCAGCTATTGGCGCGACGCGGGGGGGCGTAGCCAATGTGTCAGAGGGGGCAGGGGCGGTCGGCTGTGAGGGCCGAGTCCTCAGCTGCACCCAGGACCAGCGCAAGGTGCCAAGCGCGTTGGTCGGGTCAGTCATGAGGACGGATTCCTGGACGCTCACGGGGCGTAACTCGGAGTTGCAGTTCATCGCCGAGCGTATCATTGGTACGGAGCCACGTAATGTAGTTGTTGCGGGTCCTGCTGGGGTGGGCAAGACGCGGCTTGCCCGGGAGGCGTTGGCCGCGGCGAAGCGTAACGGCCGCCCGACCCGGTGGGCGGCCGGGACGAGTGCGGCGGCGGCGATCCCGCTGGGGGCGGTGGCGCATCTGCTTCCGGCTTTGGGGACCGCGTCTGACCCGTTCACGTTGCTGCAGCGGGCCGGTGCCTCGATCGCCGAGCAGGGCAAGGGCCACCGGCTGGTCCTGGGCATTGATGATGCGCACCTGCTTGACGAGCTGTCGGTGACGCTGGTGCACCAGCTGGCCCTGACCCGTGCGGCGTGCCTGGTGTTGACGGTGCGGACCGGCGAGCCTGCTCCGGATCCGGTGGTGACGCTGTGGAAGAACGGGTTGGCCGATCGGCTGGAGTTGCAGCAGCTGCCCCGGGCGGAGCTGGACCGGCTGGTGACCGGGGTGATCGGCGGGGTGGTGGACAGCCGGACCATCGAGCGGTTGTGGCGTGCCACCCGTGGCAATGTGCTGTTCCTCCGCGAACTGGTGGAGGGAGGGTGCGAAACGGGCCGGCTGCGGATGCGCGAGGGGGTGTGGTCCTGGGCCGGGCGGATGGAGCCAACGCCCCGGCTGCGCGAGATCGTCCAGGCCCAGCTGGGTGGGCTCGGTGCCGATGAGCGGACCGCACTGGAATTACTGGCCACCGACGAGCCGCTGGGATTGGGGCGGGTCGCCAGCCTGATCAACCCCGAGGTCGTCGCGGTGCTGGAGCGCCGCGGTTTGGTGACCGTGGTGAACAGTGGCTGGCGGGCCGAGGTGTGGCTGGCCCACCCGATCTACGCCACGGTGGTGCGCGACCAGCTGCCCGAGGCCGATGCCTGCCGGCTGCGTCGCCGGCTGGCCAATGCCCACCTGCCCTGGAAACGCCAGGATGACCTGCTCCGGGCCGGTACCCTGCTGCTGGACAGTGACCAGCCCGGGGCCCACGCCAGCCTGCTGGCCGACGCCGCGGTGCACGCCAATGCGCTGTTCGACCACGACATCGCCGCGCGCATGGCGCAGGCGGCGATTGATGGCAGCGACGGCCGCGATGGGGTCCGGGCACAACTGGCGCTGCTGGAGGCGGTGCGCTGGCAGGGCCAGCCTGAGGAGGCCGAGCAGGTGGCGGCGGCCACCGCGCCGTTCGCCACGTCGGCCGAGGACCGGTCCCGGCTGGCCGTGGTGCGGGCCCTGAACCTGTTCTTCGGCCTGGGCCAGGTGGCGAAGGCCGAGGCCATGCTGCACAAGGCAGCGGCTGATGCGGCCGACAACGAGACGTGCCGGCGCACCAGCGCGGTCCACGGAGTGCTGGCATTTTTCGCCGGACGCGCGCAGCAGGCCGCGGAGTCCGGCGGTGAGATCCTGGTCTCGGAGGGGCCCAGTGCGGAGGCGGTGGTCTGGGCGTCCAGCGCTGCCGGGGCAGGGCTGGCCGTGCGGGGGCGCACCGCAGAGGCGTTGGAGGCGGTGGCGGGTGGTCGGGCCGCGCTAGCGGGTTGCACGACTGAGCCGGAGATGGCGTTGTGCCGGCAGGTGCTGGCCCATGCTGAGCTGTCGGCGCTGCTGCTGGCCGGGCGCGTGCATGACGCTCAGGCCCGGGCCGTCGAGCTGCACCAGTGGTGCATGGGTCAGCCCCAGTGGGCTGGGGATGCCCTGGCTGCCGGGCACCTTGGCTGGGTGGCGCTGGCCGCTGGGCGTCCGCGCACCGCGATGCGCTGGCTGGCGGAGGCCGTGGCCGGGCTGAGCCAGCGTGACCCGGGCGGCTTCGAGCAGCTGTGCACCGCGTTGCTGGCGCAGACACACGCGCAGCTCGGCGACGCCGCGGCCGCTCGACGCCTGCTGGACGGCCGCGGCTCCGCCCACCATTGCGCGGTGTTCGAGCCGGAGTTCCTGCTGGCCGAGGCCTGGCAGGCGGCCGCCGAGGACCGCATCAGCCAGGCAGTTGACCGGGCGCTGCGGGCGGCGTCGGTGGCGGCCGGCCTGGGTCAGCGGGCGGCTGAGGCGCAGGCCTTGCACACCGTGGTCCGGCTGGGGCGGGCCGGGCAGGTGACCGGGCGGTTGCGCCAGCTGGCCGAACAGGTCGACAGCCCGCTGGTGGCCGCCTACTGCGCGCACGCCGACGCCGCGGCCGCTGGTGCCGGTGGGCCGCTGGACGAGGTGGCCGCCGAGTTCGAGGCGATGGGTGCCCGGCTGCTGGCCACCGACGCGGCTGCGCACGCTGCCGCGGCCCACCAGCGGGCTGGCGACCGGCGTCGAGCGGCCGCCGCGACGGCCCGGGCCGCCAGCCTCGCCCGAGCCTGCGAGATGATCCGTACCCCAGCACTGGAGCAGCTGGCACCGCGACCGCTGACCACCCGGGAGGGCGAGGTTGCCAGCCTCGTCGTGCAAGGCATGAAAAACCAGGCCATCGCCGAACGGCTGGTGCTGTCGGTCCGGACCGTCGAGGCCCACCTGGCCAACGCCTACGCCAAGCTCGGCATCAGCAGCCGCGCCGAGCTGGCCCGGGCGCTGCGGGCCGACTAATCCGGTGTCTCGGGTCGAGAGATCATGACGGTGCGGATCGTGCTGTTCGGCGCAACCGGCTACACCGGTCGGCGAACCGCGGAGGCCATGGTGCTCCGGGGCCTGCGGCCGGTCCTGGCCGGGCGCAGCGCTGGCAGCCTCGCCTTGCTGGCCCGGCGGCTCGGGAAGCTGGAGGTGGCGACTGCCGACGTCAGCGACGCGGCATCGGTGCGGGCTTTGATCAGCCGCGGTGACGTGCTGGTCAGTACTGTGGGCCCGTTCGTGCGGCTCGGCGAGCCCGCGGTGCGGGCGGCGGTCGACGCGGGGGCGATCTACCTCGACTCCACCGGCGAGCCCCCGTTCATCCGCCGGGTGTTCGAGGAGTTCGGCCCGCGCGCCGAGCAGGCCGGGGCCAGCCTGGTCACCGCGTTCGGCAACGACTACGTGCCCGGCAACCTCGCGGGTGCCCTCGCGCTGCGGCTGGCGGGTGACGCGGTGCACCGGGTCGAGGTCGGCTACCTGATCACCGGGGTGGGCCGGGCCCAGGTGTTCAGCAGGGGCACCTTCGCCTCGCTGATCGGGGTGACCACCGAGCCGGCCTTCAGCTGGCGGGAGGGGATCCGGGCGGAGCCCAGCGGATCGCGGATGCGGACCTTTGCGCTGGGCGGGCGGGACCGCCCGGCGCTGACCATCGGCTCCAGCGAGCACTACGCGCTGCCCCGGCTCGCCGGACCCGAGGGCCTGGCCGAGGTAGACGTCTATCTCGGCTGGTTCGGGTCCGCGACGCGGGCGCTGCAGCTGTCCTCCCGGATCACTCCGGCGCTGCTGCGGCTGCCCGGAGCACGGCAGCTGGTACGGACGGTCGGGCAGCTCGCGACGCGATGGGTCGCCGAGGACCCGGACCCGGTGGCCCTGGCCCGGGTCACCCCGCACTTCATCGGCACTGCCTACGACGCATCCGGTACCGCACTGGCCGAGGTGCACCTGGTGTCGGGCGAGCCCTACCAGCTCACCGCAGACCTGCTCGCCTGGGGCGCGCAACGGGCCGCCGAGCACGGCGTGTCCGCATCCGGCGCGCTGGGCCCCGCGGAAGCGTTCGGCCTGGACACCCTGGAGGCCGGAGCTGCCGAGGTCGGCCTGCGCCGCGCCTAGTCTGGCTAGGATGCACCGGTGACGCGCAGGGGCACCGTCGGAGTGGCAGCGGTGACCCTCGCACTGGGGATGGGGCTGATCGGGCTGGGATGGCTGCTCTGGCCAGCTGCCCGGGGCGATGTCCACGTCGCCCGCGGCACTGTGGTGCAGGCGGTGGAGTGCGGTTCATCCGACGCCCAGGACGGGTTGCGCGTTGAGCTGCTTGACGGCCGGGTCATACCAGCCAAGCTGGACGGCTGCGGGCACCGGGCGGGTGAGGTACTGGCCGTCGAGGTGTCCGACCCGCTGCCCTCGGGGGAGGTGGTGGCGCGCCTGCCGGGGACCGGCGTGCCGGTCGCGACGGCGGACGGGCAACGCATCGCGGCGGTCGGTGTTGCGGTCGCCGGGATCGCCGGTGCGCTCCTGGCGTGGCGGCTGCGCCGCCTGAGCTGAGCCACCCGTAGGGTGGGCCCATGCCCCGCATCCCCACGCCTACGGTCGAGTTGCACCGCGAAACACTGTCCAACGGGCTGCGGGTCGTGCTGGTCCCAGATCGGTCCGCCCCGGTGGTCGCCGTCGGGGTGCACTATGACGTTGGGTTCCGCTCCGAGCCGCAGGGCCGTACCGGTTTCGCGCACCTGTTCGAGCATCTGATGTTCCAGGGCAGCGAGAGCCTGGAGAAGCTCGCGCACTTCCGCCACGTGCAGTCCTCGGGTGGCACGTTCAACGGTTCCACGCATCAGGACTACACCGACTATTTCGAGGTAGTGCCCTCGGCGGCGCTGGAGCGCGCCCTGTTCATCGAGGCGGACCGGATGCGTGCACCGCGGATCACCGCGGACAACCTGCGCAACCAGGTCGACGTGGTCAAAGAGGAGATCCGGCTCAACGTGCTGAACCGGCCCTACGGTGGGTTCCCGTGGATCACACTGCCGCCGGTGCTCTATGACACGTTCGCCAACGCGCACAACGGGTACGGCGACTTCTCCGAGCTCGAAGCGGCCACCGTGGACGACTGCGCGGCGTTCTTCGACGTCTATTACGCGCCGGGCAACGCGGTGCTCACGGTAGCCGGGGACCTCGACGTGGACGACACCATCAAGCTGGTGCAGCGGCACTTCGAGGACGTGCCGGCCCGTCCGGTTCCGGTGCTGCCGTCGTTCGCCGAGCCGCCACCGGACCGGGAGCGCCGGCACCGCCTGTCTGATCCGCTCGCCCCGCTGCCCGCGCTGGCCATCGGGTACCGGCTGCCCGACGCCACCGTCGACGTCGGCGGCTACGTCGCGCACGAGGTGCTCGCCGCGGTGCTCTCCGACGGTGACTCCTCCCGCCTGGAGCAGCGCCTGGTGCACACCGACGAGCTGGTCACCGACATCGGCGCACGCTGCGGGCTGTTCGGTGCGCCGCTGGACGCCCGTGACCCGGATACCTTCACCGTCACCGCGATCCATCCGTCCACCGTGGACGTCAACCGGGTGCTCGCCGCGACCGACGAGGAGATCGCCCGGCTCGCCGCGGACGGCCCGGACCCCGACGAGCTGGCCCGGATCACCGCCCGGTGGGCCGCTACGCTGTTCCGTGACCGCGACCGGCTGGTGTCCCGAACGCTGGCCATCGGCGCCTTCGAGCTGCTGCACGGGCGCGCCGAGCTGGTCATCGAGCTGCCGGCCATGGTGGCGGCGGTGAGCCCCGAGCAGGTCGCGAGCGCGGCCGGGCGGCTGCGGCCGGATTCCCGCGCGGTGCTGATCCTCGAACCCGCACCCAACGGCCAGGCCGGACAGGAGGCGTGATGCTGCACCGCAGCGCCGAGCAGATCGGCCGGACCGGCGCGGGGCCGCGTCCCCTTCCGCCGCTGGGTCTGCCGCGCACCCCCAGCGCACCGTCGGCGGTGGATACCGTGCTGGACAGCGGGCTGCGGGTGATCGCGGTGCGGCGGCCCGCGGTGCCGATGGTGGAGCTGCGCCTGGAGATCCCCTTCGGTGGCGCGGACCGCACGCATGCGGCCCGCGCCGAGCTGCTGGCCGCGACGCTGCTGCTCGGCACGCCGCGGCGGGACCGGTTCGCCGTCGACCGAGCGCTGGCCGCCATCGGTGGTGACCTGTCGGCCGGGGTGGACCCCGAGCACCTGGCGGTGCGGGGATCCGCGCTGGCCACTGAGCTGGACGTGCTGCTCGACCTGCTCGGCGACGCGCTCACCTCGGCCTCCTACGTTGCCGCTGACGTGGCCCGGGAGCGCACCCGCCTGGTGGAGCGGCTCACGCTGAGCCGCTCCCAGCCGCGGGTGATCGCCCGGGAGGCGTTGCAGCGGCGCCGTTACGGCGACCACCCGGCCACCCGGGAGTGGCCGGAAGTCGATGACGTCGCCGCGGTGACGCCGGAGGCGGTGCGCGCGCTGCACCGCAGCTCGGTGGTGCCCGGTGGTGCGGTGCTCGTGCTGGTGGGTGACATCATCCCGGCCCGGGCGGTGGATGCGGTGGTGTCGGCCCTGGCGGGGTGGCAGTCTGATCGGCCGGCCACCGGGCTGGCTCTGCTGCCTGAGCTGACCGGCGCTGACCTGCAGCTGGTGCACCGCGAGGGCGCGGTGCAGTCACAGCTGCGGCTGTCCGCGCAGGCGGTGCCGCGCACCGATCAGCGCTATCCGGCGCTGCAGCTGGCGAACCTGGTCTTCGGCGGGTATTTCTCCTCCCGCTGGGTGGAGAACATCCGGGAGGACAAGGGCTACACCTACAGCGCGCACTGCGGCCTCGAATCCAATCCGCACGGGGCCACGCTGCTCGCCGACGCGGACACCGCGAGCGAGGCCACCGCGGCCGCACTGCTGGAGACCCGCTACGAGCTGGGCAGGATCGCCGTGGTGCCACCCGAGGAGTCCGAAGTGGACAACGCGCGGCAGTACGCGATCGGGTCGCTGACCATCGCCACCTCGTCGCAGCGTGGCCTGGCCAGCAACCTCAGCACGCTGGCCACTCTCGGTCTGGACCTCGACTGGCTGCTCGCCCACCCCGGCCGGCTGCAGGCCGTCACCACCGGGCAGGTCGCCGAGGCTGCCGCCGAGTTCTTCGCCCCCAGCCGGTTCACCGGCGTGGTGGTGGGCGACGCCGACCGACTGTCCCGCCCCCTCGCCGCCCTGGGCGGCGTGGAACTGCCGTGACCTCCCACATCTGAGGCAGAGGGTTGATGCTGCTCGGTTTCCGGGTCGCCAACGCCTTGTCGTTTCGCGACGAGCAGCACCTGTCCCTCGTCGCGACTGAGCTGAACGACGGTTCGGCGCGGTCGGTCGGCATCCGCGAACGCAGTAAGTAGATCTCGGCGGGGCCAACGCGTCCGGCAAGAGCGGGTGCGCGGCGGGTGGCTTCATGCGTACCCGAACCAGCTTGCGACCACACCAGCGCAAGGACGACAACTGGGCCTCGAGCACCTCCACACAATCAAAACCCGACAACCGGGACAGCTCCAGACCCGCCAGCACCCGCGCCAGCTCCGGACCCGGCGCAACATCCGCTAGGTCCTCGGGAATCAGCTGCCGAACGATCACGAGCATCACGCTACAACCTGGCACCGACAAAACCGGGGCCACCAGAACCACATCAGCCTCGGCGAATTCCGCTATGAGCTGAACCGGTTCGTTCGGCCGGCCGGAACATCGAAGTACTCTTATGCTGGCTGGGCCACGCTGGCGTTACTCGAATGGCGCAGCGTCAACGAGTCTCGCGTGGTCGAACATTCGTGCCGCCGGGCTCGCGAGCAGGACATGGACCAGGTTCGGGGATTCCTCGACCACAACGGGCGGAACGACATTGATCAGGTGCGCTTGCGCAAGAAGCCGAATCGGGCTGAGCTTGGTCCTCTCCCATCCTCGAACACCACCTGTTCGCCGCCGTCGGCATCCTCCGCGGCCAGATGGACGCCACCGAGTGCCAAGAACCACATCTTGGGGATGCTGTTCTTGACGCGATGCTCGGATGAGTTCGAGGGCGCATGGCGGGGCCGCACTCCACTGGGCGGTCTTTCAGCTCCCAGCGCACCTCGTCGACCTCGTCATCGTCAGGTCGGTGGTGCACGGCGGCGCGGTGCGCGTGCTGGTGAGTGACATCAGCCCGACCAGGGTGGTGGACGCGGTGGCGTCGGTTCTGGTCGCCGACGCGGACACGCCGAGCGAGCCACCGCGGCGGCACTGTTGGAGAGGCTGCACTGCTGGAGACCCGCTACGAGTTGGGCCGGATCGCCGTGGTGCCACCTGACGAGTCCGAGGTGGACAACGCGCGGCAGTACGCCATCGGGTCGCTGACCATCGCCACCGCGTCGCACCGAGGTATGGTCGGCAACCCCAGCCTCCTGGCCTCGATGACCCTGATTTGTAACAGCAAATTCTCGCTGGTCCTTCACGCGGATTTAACTCTGACAGTGCTTTTTAGGGCTCGCAAGCAAGAACCCATGGCGACACGTAAGTAGCTCCTGTTGACGCACGTTGAGACGTTGGAGTATCACTGATTGTGTCAGCCTCGGCCAATCAGATCGATCTTCTGGTTGACCGCGGAGTCGATTGGGACCTCTCGTGAAGGGGAAGGCCGTTTCGGGGTCGATAGGGACGCTTACTGTACCGCTCATCGACTGTCACGAGCGGAGACATCAAGAAGCGAGGTTCCCAGGAAAGACGATAGAGGGAGGACGCATGAGGATCTCGGAGATCTTTGGGTTTGGCCATGACTCCTACGCCTACGGTGGTCGGGGCAACCACGGCCGCAGGGGCGGCTACCGTCGCAGTTACCGTGGCTTCAGTGGTCGCAATAACCGCCGTGGACTGTTAAACATCCGTATCGGAGGCTACTAGTCTCCCTTGATCCGTCGGCGGTGGCCGCACTCCCGCCAGTGGAGTGCGGCGTCGCTGGCGTGGCGCCGCATGTGGTCAGTGAGTTCTCGCTCCCAGAGCGTCCGGTCGGTGATCTCCGCTGGCCCGTCCTCCCGCTACGACCCGTTAGCCTCGGGCTTTCATCGTAGTTGATCATGTGAACTACATGCCGGGGCCAGATGCGCGAAAGTGCCTGATCAGCCCGGTTGGATCGGAGTTGTCAGGCTCGGATCCAACCAGAGTATGACGCAGGTGGTCTGCTGTGGCCTTCGATGTTACGGCGACCCTTCGGACACCCGGAAGAGCACGCCGTTGCTGTCTGGGTTGTACTGGCGGCGGGCGTTCTTGGCGATTTTCTGCTCAATCTCGCCGTCGAGGTTGACGCCGTTCATCTCGGCCAGCGCGAATAGGTAAAGGGCCACGTCGGAGCGGGGCAACAGGGAGGTATGCAGCGAACGTTGTGATCACCCGCTCGTAGGCCGTGATGAGGGACTTGATGTCGGCGAGGCTCGCCGCTAGCGCGTCGTCTCGAACCAGCAGGCGACCGCCGACTACCCACGCGGGTGCGGTGACGTGCACCAGGACGCCGTCCCGGTGGGCGACGAGGGCGGCCAGATCGTACGCGTCGGCGTTAGTGAGGCGGCTGCCCCCATGGCGTAACGGGCCGTAAACCAGCTCGTTGACGAAACTGCAATCGAGGGCGAGTCGTTCGGTGAGCGGGGATGGCGCTGAGTTCCATGGTCAGGCCAGTGCTTCCAGTGATCGGACGTCCGAGATCCGGGCGCGGATCGAGTATTGGATCATGAGGTTGCGCCAGTTCGGCTCCTGACTGGGGGCGAAGGTCCATAAGGGCGTCGGGTGCCAGGCGATGATCCGCCGGCCGAGGGCTGCCGCGCCGCCGATCATCACCGCGGCGCCGCACGGTGTTTCCGGACCGCTGGTATCGGCCACCAGCAGCCCGGCACCGAGCAGCTCCCCCCAGTCGCGGCCCGCGGCCCCCGCTGGGTTGGGGGCGCTGAAGCGCTCGGACTGGTGCACGCGGTAGCCACGGTTGCCGAGCAGCCGGATCATCGGGGCCCAGCTGGCGCCGGTGTAGTGCGGGGAGCGCTCGCAGACGGCCAGCGGTCCGATCCCGGGTGCTGCGGGCCTGCGCGTCGAGGACGAGCCAGCGTGGTGGGCGAGGCGATCGACGGCGAGGCTCACAGCGGTGGCGAGCTGGCCGAGGTTCCGATCCCGGAACGCCCCGAAACGGTCTCGTGGCCGGCCGGTGGCGCGAGATGATCGATGCGGACGATCTCGGTCGCCACCGCTTGCACAAGGGCATCGGGAAAGTCCAGTGCTGCACCGTGCTCCGAGGTGCCGTAGGTCTGGAAGTCCGTGGTGAGCACGACGACAGGCACGCCGAGCGCCGCCGCGTAGCCGATCTCCATGCAGACGCCGTCATCCAGGCTGGGCCCATGCAGGACAGCCAGCATCCCGTCCAGGCTGGCGAGGCGCTCGCGGTCCAGCTCGAACAGCCGCCGGCCCTTGACCTCACTCGCCGCGCTTTCGGACACCCGGAAAGGCACGGCGTTCGGCCCGTGAGTGGCGTTGCGAGCCAGAGCACTCAACGCCACTCACGGC
>JBOHFT010000113.1:0-14407 GCA_050699815.1 Pseudonocardiaceae bacterium
ACGCTATTGCGCACCTGGGCGCTGACCACGGCGGCGTGCGGACCCCCTAAGACCCCGGCCGGGCCGCCGGTTGAGCTAAATCCCCGCCCCCGGTGCAGCTCCCCGCGGCCTGGCCGGTCAGGTAAGACTCGAACCAGTCCGATCGCCGGTCCACCGGACGCTGCAACGACTCCGGAAATCCGCCGCACAGCACTCGGTCGAACAACTCGCCGCGGGAGACCCGAGTGACCACGACTGCAGGCAGCGCCGTCTCGAAGACCGCGTCAACGAAGCTCTCCGGTCGACTGTCGATCTCGCCCTGGGACAGCGGCCACAGCTCGACGATCTCCATCCGGCCCGGCAACGCATCCGCGACCTTCGGCAGCATCAGCACGTTCGCCGAGCCGGTGAGCAGGAACCGGCCCGGTTGGCGGTGCTCATCAATCTCGGCCTTCACCGCCAGCAGGAGATCCGGTACCCGCTGCACCTCGTCGAGCGCCACGGGAACCGGCAGGCCAGCGACGAACCCGTCGGGGTCCGCCCGGCGCCGGCGCGGACAGTCGCCCGATCCAGCGTCACATAACCGTCCTGCCGGACGAGCCGGATCACAACTCCCCCGGACCCCAGTCGGAATCCCCCGCCACGCTTTCGGCCTGCTCCGCTCATACGAGCAGTGGGAGCAGGGCGTGCCGGCGGCGCAGCACCGCGCCGTAGCGGGCGTCCAGCCGCAACCACGAATCGGTGGCCGACACTCGGACGGTCTCAGCGGCGGCGTGGCCGCCCACGAAACCCATGCCGGACAGGGCAAACAGGCAGCGCAGCGGTACCCCCACGGCGAACCCGGCGCCACTGACGGTGATCACTTTCTGGTCCAGCAGCGCGGCGGGCGGGGCGCCATGCGGGCCGGGGTTGTCCCTGGCGACAGCGGCACCCTGGCCGACGAGGTCGGCGAGCACCTCAGCGGGAACCTGGTCCACCTCGCGCCAGCCCTGTTCCGGTGGCAGCGCCGAGCGCCACCGCGCATCCTGCGCCGTGCCGGGGTCGACCACCGCGGTGCCGACCACCGCCAGCGCGGTCAGCAGGTCCGGCCCACCGACGGTGAGGTCACCGGGCCGCACGGCACCCCGCACCGAGCGAGTCACCAGCGTGTCGAACGGGGTGACCACCCAGGCGTGCACCCGGCCGTCCCCCGCCCGCCGCAGCCGCACCAGCGCATCGCCGTCCAGGCGGACCGCACGGGCCACGAACACGCCGAGATCATCTCGCTCGACGGGGTCCGGAATGCGCAGCTCAGCCACCGTCATCCCCCTGTTGCACTGGTTGAGTTAGGCGGAACGCAGCCAGGAACTCCCGCTCGCCGGTCGTCAGCCGACGTGGTCGTTGCGCTGCCATGTCGTAGGCAGCGAGCTGGGTGCGTGCGGTGACTGCGTCGCCGTCCGCAGCTGTCCCGTCCGCAGCTGTCACAGTGTAGTTCAGGGAGAATGAGGAGGCGCGCAGCTCACTGACCCACAGCCGCACCCGCACCGGCGCGGCCGAGTACACCAGCGGCTGCCGGTAGCGCACCACCAGCTCGACGACGACCACGCCGTCGGCGAGACTCCCGGCACCACCTCGGGCGCCCTCACCGAACAGCAGCCCGGTACGCGCCTCCTCCAGGAGCGTGACCACCCGCGCATTGTTGACGTGCCCGAAGACATCCATGTCCGACCACCGCACCGCCACGTCCGTGCTGAACGCCGACAACGTCGTGCCCTCCCTTCGGGCGCTGGCGCGCTTGTGAGTGGGAAACAGTGCCTGAGCTGACCATCATTTTGTTACCTACACTTGCGGTATGGGTACACGTGGTGATCGTAGGGGTGAGGGGTCGGGGCGTCGGCTGGTGCTGGACTCGTATGCGCGGTTGTCGCGCAACGTGTCGGGGGAGTTGGAGAAGGTGGAGGAGCAGCACGCGGATAACCGGCGGGTGATCGAGCGGTTGGGTGGGGTGTTGGGGGTGGAGCTGACTGATGATGATCTGTCGGCATGGAAGCCCAGTGTGCGGCGTCCGGACTGGGAGCGGTTGCTGGAGCGGTTGGCGTCGGGGGTATCCGATGGTGCGGTGGTGTGGCATGTGGATCGGTTGTTGAGGTTGCCGCGGGATCTGGAGCGGCTGTTGGAGTTCTCTGACCGGGGGCTGATGCTGGGGTGTGCGCATGGTCAGTGGGATCTGGCTGATCCGAATGATCGGTTCATCCTGCGGGTGGAGGTGGCTCATGCGTGCCGCTCCTCGGATGATGCGTCGCGGCGGATCCGGCGGCGGTTTGAGACGTTGCGGCGTAATGGAGTGGCGCATGTGTGCGGGCGCGCGTTCGGGTTTCCCGGTCGCACCCGCATAGCCGGTGTGGACGGTGTCCGCACCGAGGTCCCGGCGGAGGTGGTGGTGGCAGAGCGGGTCGCGATTCAGAAGGCGACGGCGGCGGTGTTGGCCGGGGCGTCGTATGCCAGTGTGGCGGCGGAGTGGAACGCGGCGGGGTTGCGTACGGCGGGGGGCAAGGTGTGGATCCCGGTGTTGGTGCGTGCGGTGCTCTTGCGCCCCCGAAACGCCGGGTTGGTGGAGCATGACGGAGTGGTCGAGGGGCAGATGCCCGGCGAGCCGATCGTGGACCGGGCGGATTTTGAGCGGTTGCGGGCGGTGTTGTCGGGACGACGGCGGGGCCGCCCACCGGGCGAGCGTTACACGGCTTCGGGGGTGCTGCGCTGCGGGCTGTGCGGGTATGGCTTGACGGGGCGACCGCATTCGGGAACCTACCCGGATGGTTCGCCCCGGCGGCAGTACCACTGTCACAAACGGTCCGGGGGGTGTGGCGGGGTAGCCGCTGATGTCCGTGCGGTGGACCGTGAGCTGCGCTCGTTCGTGGTGCGGCGGCTCTCGGACCCGCGGCATGCTGCGGCGGTCGCGGCGGCCCGGGCGCGGGTGGCCGATCGGCTCACCGCGGTCACCACGGAGATCGTCGAGTGTGAGGCGATCGGGGAGGCGCTGGCGGATCGGCTGGGTCGCCGGGAGATCACCCTGGCCGCGTTCGACAAGGCCAACCAGTCCATCGCCGCCGATCTGTCCCGGCTGCGTACCGAGCGCGACGCCTTGGCGGTGGGGGAACCGACTGGGCCGGTGCAGGTGTTGGACGCGGCGGAGGTCGGAGCGCAGTGGGACGACGCTGAGCCCTCTGAGCGGCGGCGTCTGCTGATCACCGCGTTGGGGTCGTTGCGGTTGGTGTTGGATCCGGCCCCCAGAGGTGGGCGGCGGGTGTTCGACCCGGCTCGGGTTCGCGTCGCGGAGGCACCTATCATCCGGGCTGCCCCGGTGGGATGATGCCCGCGGAGGGTACTCGGGTGATGGCGCTCGTGCCATCGCGGGGTTTTCTTGCTGTTGCGGGGGTGCTGCCAACTACCGTGATGCTGCGACGAGCTTGTCAGTGCAGCTCACAGGTCATTCTCTGATCATTAGGGTGGGTGGTGTGGCGTAGCACGGTGGCGGTGGTGGTGATCTCGGTGTCGGTGAGTGGGGGTAGGGCGGCGCAGATGACGTCCCAGTAGCCGCTGTTGTCGGCGGGGTCGCCGGTGGTGTGCAGGTGGGTGGGTGGGCAGCCCAGCGCATGAGCGAGTGCGGTGATCAGCGTGGGGCTGGGGGTGGTGTGTCCGTTTTCGATCGCGGTCAGTGTGGGGGTGGTGGTGTGGGCGGCGTGGTCGAGGGCGGCGTGGTCGAGTCCGCGCAGGTGTCGGTAGCCGCGGAGCCGGGCTGGGGCGAACACCGGCACCGGTCCGGGAGCGGTCTGGGGTGGTGGTGCGGGCGGGTGGTGCTCATCGTGGGTCAGGTGGGTCCTTCCGGTGGTGATGGTGGTGGTTCACTTTGTGTGGCTGTGGGTAGTCGTTAAGGGATGTCCGGGGCAGGGAGGGAGGCGGCGGTGAGTGCGCATATCCCTGTCTGTGGGGGTTTCCGTGGTTGGTGAGGCCAGTCCGATCCGGGTCCCTGTCGGATGTTTTCGCTGTTCATGGCAGGGAGGAGCGGTCAGGGACGGGGAAGGGAGAACTCCCTGGGTCCCTGGGTGCCTCCCCGGTCAGGTCCCTTCGTCATCGCCACCCTCCTTGGTGCCGCGGTGGTCACTGTGGGTGAGTGTTCGGGTGACGTCGGCGGCGCGGACGACCTTGACGCCGTCGGACTTGCCGATCTCGATGCTGTGGTGGGCTAGCGCGGTTTTGAGGTCGGAGAAGGTCCAGCCCTCGTAGGTGGTGGGGTTGAGCTCGGCGAGCCGGGTGAGGACGACCTGGGTCCGGACCCGGTGTTCCCCGCGGAGTACCTGGTGGATGTCGGCCAGGTGGTCCACCGGTTCGTCGGTGGTGTCCTCGGGATCGGTGTGGATGGTGCGGCCTTGTTTGGCGAGCAGGGCCAGGGCGCGGGTGATGATCGGGGTGACCTGGTCGGGGGTGTGGGTTTCGGGGTCGTGGGCGCTGACGTAGTGGGTGCGGACGACGGTGTATTTGGTGTTGGTGCCGAAGCCGCTGTTGACGACGCAGGTGCCGCGGTCGGTGTTGTAGCGCAGGTCGGTGGCGCGGCCGCCGTCGGCGTGGGCGGGTTTGCCCAGGATCATGTCGTTGGTGGCTTCGTTGCCGACGTGGAGGCAGGCGCGCATGCCGTAGCGGTCGCGGATCTCGGCGGGCAGGGTGCGGTCGTCGGGGCGTTGGGTGGCGATGAGTAGGTGGATGTTGAACGCCCTGGCCATGTTGAGCAGGGTTTTCATCGCCAGGGTGGCCCGGCCGGTCTTGCCGCCGACTTGGTCGTCGCCGAAGAGGATGTGGACTTCGTCGATGAACAGGAACAGCGGGTGCAGTCCGAGGTCTTTGCGGGTGGCGAGATGCTGGGGCACTTTGTTGGCGCCGGGGGCGTGGCGTTCCAGGGTGTGTGCTCGGTGTTGCATGTCGGTGACCAGCCAGTCGAGTTGGTCGGCGCAGGCGGTGATGGTGTCGGTGCCCATGCCGACCAGGAGCACGCTGGCGCGGGGTGTGAAGGCGTTCCAGTCGCCGGAGGGTTTGAAGTTCACGATCCGGATCTCGGTGCTCGTATCCAGTGCCACGCCCAAGGCGAGTAGGCGCATGGTGGCGGTTTTGCCTTGTCCGGCCAGTGCGCCGAAGAGCCAGTTGGTGCCGATCAGCGGGGCGGTGATGGGTTCGCTGCGGATGGTGACGCCCCAGGGGACGCCGTGGTAGACGTCGACGGTGCCGTGGTGCAGGAGCGGCCAGGGTGGGGGTGGGCCGTCGAGGGCACCTTGGTCGGCGATCCACAGGTCGAGGATGTTGGCTTGGTGGCCGGCCGCCGGCCAGGTCTCCACTTCCAGCCGGCCCAGGTTCGCGGCCAGTAGCTCTTTGCGGGTGATGACGTCGGATGCCTTGGTGCCCAGGGGCATCCGCAGCTGTACGGCGGTGCCGTGGCCATCGCGGCGGGCGGGGCTGGTGTACACCAGCTGGCCTCCGTCTTTGAAGAACCGGTTGAGCGGCGCGATGTTCAGGGTGGCCAGCGCGGTGGTGACCATCCGTTCGTCGATCCAGGGGTCGGGGTCGTCGCGGTCGGGGTGGAGCAGGAATCCTGCGCCCGGTGTGCGGTCGCGGCCCTCCCCGATCGCGGCGGCCAGCCAGGCGATTGGTGCCGCCTTGAGCAGCCAGGGCAGCAGCGCACCCAGGGCACCGAGCACGGTGTAGAGCCCGGCCAGCCAGGGCCACATGTCCGCCCGGGGCACCTGGGCGTTGAGGATCGCCAGCGCCCCGGCGAGGACGGCGATCAGCAGGCCGCCGACCGCGCCCCGGTGCAGCGCGATCCCGAATGTGGTCCAGCGGGCTGCCGCGTCGGCGCGGATGCGTTCTTGCGCGCCACGGCGGGTTTCGGAGTCCCCGATCAGCCGCGCGGCGCGGGCGTCGGCACGCAGGTCGCCGTGGGTGGCCCAGGTCCAGCCTTTGGCGACCCACCGGCCGTTGCCGCGCAGGAAGAACCAGCACAGCCGCGCGGTATCCCGGGGTGCCTTGCGCAGCCGATATGCCGCCACCGCCCTCAGCTGCCTGCTCCAGGGTGACCGGGCCGCTGCGTGCGCCAGTCCCACCACCCGCGCCAGGGGCCACTGGCTGCCCCGGCCCAGCAGGCGGCGGGCGACGGCCGCGTTCTCCTGTTCCGACAACAGCTCCCCGTCCAACACCCGGGGTGCCGGTGCCAGCTCCGCACCCGTCGCTGTTCGCTGTGGGCTGTCCGGGCTCGGAAACGGGATCAGGTTGTCCTCCGGTGATGGGTGGGTGGTCATCGCTGGCCCCTCCTCGGGGCCGAGTGGTGGCGGAGTTCGGTGACGGAGAACAGGCGGGCGATCGCGGCACCGGCGAACAGCGCCGGCACTCCCAGCGCCACCCCCCAGGCGCGCAGGTCGGAGGTGAGACTCACCACGGCCCACTGAATGGCGACGATCACTGCGGTGGTGCCCAGCGCCCGGGCCAGGTTGGCGCCCATCCGGGTCACCTCCTGGGTGTGCCGCGCGACTCGGTAGGCGCTGCGCGCGCCGCTGCGGAACGCGGCCAGCACCCCCAGCCCGGCCAGGGCCACCACCACGACCAGCACCGGCGTGACAGACATCTGGCTCATCGCGGCTCACCGCCATGGGACAGACGCGGTGTGGCCGGGCGGGACTCGTGGCGGCAGCACCGCCGGCAGTGCCGGTACCGGCTGGGGGCGGGGTGCCCGTCGGCGGTGACCGGGTGCCGCCACGCGCTGAACTGGTGGCCCTCGGTCTGGCAGGTCAGTGCCGGCGCGCACGCCGAGCACCACCACCGCCCGCCCCGGTCGAGCCGCCACCCCTGCTCGGTGGCCGCGCCCGTCGCGGCGCTCTCGGTGCGGTAGTGCGCCTGGACGCCGGGGCTGCCCAGAGCGTCCCCGCACCGGTCACAGTGGACACTCACACAGGTGCGCAGCTGTATCATGTCGATCTCCTCGATCGCTCGTGCTGGGTGGTGGGGAGACCCGGCTCGGCGGGGTGCTGGCAGGCATATGACCGCCGGGCCGGGGAATCCTGAGATGGTGTTGCGTCGCTGTGCTCGCTGCCGTGGGGTGTGGATAACGCCCTGAATCCCGCCCACTCGAAGTGGCACATCCGGTTATACGCGGTACCACACAGCGCTTTAATGCACCTTAATAAAAGTGGTGAAACGGGGTGCGGTGTGGCGCGTTAGCGTGTTTCACTGCCGACCGTCAGGTCGCCGGCCACTAGTCTGAGCGGGTGCCGATCAACCGGGCCGACCCCACTGCGATCACCGTGCAGATAGCCGAGGATCTGCGGCGCCGTATCGGCGAGGGCGAATTCGATGAGGACCGCCGGATGCCGTCACTGCGGGCGCTCGCGGCTGAGTATCAGGTTGCGGAACTGACCGCACATGCTGCGGTGAAGCAGCTGCAGAGCGAAGGTGTGCTCGTCTCGGCGCCGGGGCGCGGCACGTACGTGCGGACCCCGGGCGAGCCTGCGCCCGACGTGACCGATCTCGCCGAGCAGGTCGCTGCGCTGCGGCTTGACGTGGCTGACATCCGGCGCCGGTTGGACCGGCTGGAGCGTCAGCCAGGTGGTGTGGCCGATGAGTGATGTTGTCGTGCATGCACACAGAATCGCTGTCACGTCATTTCTCCGGTAGACGACAGCGATGGACGGAGAAGGACAGCGGCAATGTCCATGGACAGCTGGACACCGGCGGACAAGCGCCGTGTCCCTAATGCTGTCATCGTCGGTCTGCGCGAAGAGCTCGGCTGGGGCCGGCCGCGTCTTGCCAAGGAATTCGAGCTGGTCGGTCGCCGCCACACAATCGCCACTCCCGAGCCCGCAGCGATGGAGAAGCAGATTTACCGGCTCGAGACGGGCCGTACGGTGCGGCCCAGCCCGCTGTATTCGGAGCTGTACTGTCTCACCTTCAACCGAACTGCGTCCGAACTGTTCGGGGACCTCGCCGCCGGGGTTCCGGCCGGCCCGACCTGTGTCGCACGAAGCCATAAGTTCATACCGGTGTTCATCGGCGCGGAGGTGGTTTCGGCGCTGCCCGCGGCGGGGACGTGGAGCCATGCTGATGACCAGTGGACGCAATGTCGACGGCTAGCGGTGGATCATCCTGGCGGACCGTGTCACCTCTACTTCTGGCCTTTCGGGGTGGCACTGTTCCACCTTGTTGAGGAACTCGCGCTCGACTCCGTAGCCCAGCTATCGGTCTGGCGCAGGATCACGTACGAGCAGAACATGCAGTGGGCCTGCGAGCAGCTTCGGGTGCTCACCGGCAGCGATGCGGCAGGTGAGCCCTACGTACTGAGTCTCTACTGGGTGGACAGACCGGCCTGGCACGGTCGCGAGCTGGAGACCGCATTGCGACTGCTCTGCATTCCCCGCGTGCTGCTGCAACGGTCGGACGAGATCGACGAGTCGTGTCTCGGGCCGGCGGCGCTCGTGGAACGGGCCTTGCTCCAGGACGGGTTCGACCATCCCGAACTCGTCGACTTCGGCATGAAGGGGATCTCGCTGGGATACGCCTCGTGGTCTGGGGTCGTGTACCATGCGATCGCGCGGGATCGGGCGTTGCGGGAAGACGAGCTGGTCACCTGCGAGCTGTCCGTCCAGGCAGCGTGGGCCTACTGCGATCACCTCCGCCAGCAGGTCGAGAGGGGGGCCGACCCCGTGGTACCTGCGGAGTTCGGCTGGCGCTTCCTCCGTGGTGTTCGATCACGACTGACCACCGAACGACCGCAGGAAACGTCCCAACACCGCTCGATGCGCGACGCCGTGATACAGACCAGCGGACTGGACCGGCACCTGACCCAGGCACTGGAGATCCTTCGAGACTGCGACAGGACATGACGTGACCGAACACAAACCGGTACTCGTGGTGGTGGATGTGCAGAACGGGTTCATCACCGAGCACTCCAAACCCGTGGTCTCGGTCATCGCCGACCTGGTGCACCGATGGCAGGCCGCCCACGGTGACGTGGTGTTCACCCGATACCTCAACTACCCCGGCAGCCCCTTCGAGCGGGTCATCGGCTGGACCAAGATGGCCGACGGCCCGGAAACCGAACTCGTCGCCGAGTTAGCGCCCTACGTCGGCCCCCACACACCGGTCATCGACAAATACATCTACTCGCTGTTCACACCCGAAGGCACCCGACTCGTCACCGAACACGGTTGGACCGATCTCTACCTCTGCGGCATCGACACCGAGTGCTGCGTGCTCAAGACCGCTGTCGACGCCTTCGAACGAGACCTCACCCCGTGGATACTCCAGGACGCCTGCGCCAGCCATGCCGGTCCGCAAACCCACCACGCCGGTCTCCTCGTCGCCGGAAGATTCATCGGCGCCAACCAGATCATTCCGACCGTCAGTCTCCCAGGGTCAGTCCTGCCTGCCTCGGCTTCCTCTCCTGTCCAGTCTTGACGAGGTGCCGCCGGTTCTTTCTTGAAGTCGTAGACATACCGGTCCCGGTCGACGTTCACGAGTTCACCGGAAGCCCGACAACCCCGATAATCAGGAGCTTTTCTCAGGTGGGTGGATCGAGCAGCGCTGTGCGCAGTGCGGCGAAGATATCAACCTCCCGGCACAACCACAATGCGTCCGCCTCGGGTGGGTGTGCCCAGGTGACCGGCCCGCATGCGGTCATGGTGGGCGGCAGCGGCACAGCCCCGGTGGCCCGGTGCACCCCGGTCGGCCAGGGCAGGCCCACCCCATAGGGCTCCCCCGCCAGCACGATCCGACGGTCCGGCGTGTCGGGGTGGATCAGCGCCAGCGGTGGGCAGCGCCGCTGGTTCAGGACCGTGGTCACCTGCGCGGCCAGCACCATCGGGATGATCAGCGCCACGATGTCGGGTTCCAGGCTCAGCCACACCTGGTCACCGCGTAGTGTCACCGGCCAGCCCCACAACCGGTAGCAGCCCGCAGCCGCCGGCGGCCTGGTGTCGTCGCCGACGGGTGAGGCCACGGTGGGTGTGTCAGTCGGTGGTGGGGGACCGACGCTGACCTGGCTGAGCAGGCACAGCGAGCAGGGCATGCCGAAGCCGGGGGTGACCGTCTCCACCTGATCCGGGCACAGCACAGCGCCGCACAACGCCACCCCGACCGCGCCCGCCTGGCCGGTCGGGGGCAGCGGCACCAGATGCACGGTGCGCGCGGTCTGTCCGGCCACACCAGGCCGGTACCGCAGCAGCATCACGGGCTGGTCGCTGGTCACGTCGTGTCCTGCCTGCGGTGCGCAGCAGCGACATACCCCTGGTCTCGAGGCGGTATCGGGTTGTCGGGTGGAACACGGCGAGACCGGGGGCCATGGGGAGGATCATCCCCGGCCCCGCCGTGAGTTTCGAGGTCCGGCCGCCTCGCCCTGGGGCACCTGCAGGGCGCAAGCGAGGGCGAGGCGGCCGGGGTCTGTACTGGCGCGCTGCGCTGGTCACCGGGGTCGGGCTCGATGCCGGGCGCCACGTCGGTGTCGCCCGGATCGTGGACCGGTGTAGGGGTCACGCTGTCCGGTGCGGGTTCCCGGTCGGTCAGGCTCAGCTCGCTGACCAACCGGGAACGCAGGAACCACTCGGGTTGGCCGAGCCAGACCCGCGCCTGGCCGTGCACCCCGCAGTGGCGACGACGGAACCCGAACACCGCGCCCGGCCGCCGACACGACCGACAACGGCCCCGCCGATCCACCGGGTGGGCCGACAGCAGTGCGTACAGCGCCGCGCACGCCCGATGCTGAATCGAGTCGATCCCACCCGCACCACCAGGCCCCGCCTCCACCGCAGCACGCAACACCGCACGCAGTAGCTCGTCATAACCACCCACCTGAGGCACGCGCGGGCTCATCGACGGTCTCCTCGTGCGGTCCGGACCCGCGGCGAGCCCACGTGCTCGAGACAGACACCGCTGCGATCGAGGTGGTCAAGACATGCCTGAGGCCAGCGATCGATGATCACGATGGTCACCTCCTGAGACCTCGCTGACGGCGGTCAGCCCTGCTCCGCGGCACCGGGTCAGGTTCCGGGCGAATCACTCTGCGTCAACGATGCTCGGCGAGCGCGTCTGTGACCAGGGGTCGGACGAGGACAGGGTCACCGTCCGCATCTGTGTACATTGTTGTGCCACGATGCACCTTGCCCACGTGGGCAAGGATCACTTCACTGCGGGGAGGCGACGGATCGTGGGGCAGGTACCGCGCGAGCTGACACCACTGGACTCGGCGCTGCATTTCTTCGGTGCGCAACTACGGCATTGGCGCACGGTGCGCGAGCTGTCACAAGCTGCGCTCGGGCGACAGACTCACGACAGCGGCGCCTTGATCTGCAAGATCGAGAAAGGTGAGCGGTTCCCCAGCCACGCCCTCACCCGGCGGCTCGACGTCGTCCTGGACACCGGCGGGGCGCTGGAACGGCTGTTACCGCAGGTCGAACACGAACGAGCGACCCGCACCGCACCCCGTCACACAACGGCCCATGACAGGCCTGACCCAGGTGACCTGGGATTACAGTGGCCCACCACGCCACACGCTACGGTTGAGACAGTCGTGGAACTGTGGAGGACGGACGTGGACCGGCGGTCAGTTCTCGCCTCAGTGGCCTGGGTCGCCGCAGCCTTCACCGAACCGACCCGCGAATGGCTGCGCAACCACACAGACGAGGCCGTCCACGGCCGGTCCGGTCGCCCAGTCGGTCAACACGACGTCGATGCGCTGTGGGCGATGTGCAGTGCGTTCACCGACGCCGACCACCGGCTCGGCGGCGGGTACACCCGTTGCACGCTCCTGCACTACCTCGACCACGCCGTGCTCCCGCTGCTCCACGGCGCCTACGACAACACCATCGGCCGGGACCTGATGGCCGCGACCGCACGACTGTGCGATCTGTGCGCGTTCATGAGCTTCGACTCCGGCAGGCAAGGACTCGCCCAACGCTACTTCATCCAAGCTCTGCGGCTGGCGCAAACCAGCGGCAACCGCGCACTAGGAGCGCACATCCTGGCCGACATGTCGATGCAGGCACACCACCTCGGCGACGCCTCCCAAGCACTCGACCTGGCCAGCGCCGGACTCAGCACCGGACTCGACTGCGGCTCACCCTCCACAGTGGCCCGGTGCGCCGCCCTCCAAGGCCTCGCGCACGCCCTGGGAGGCGACCACCGAGCCAGCGCCCAAGCGTGCACCGCCGCAGAAAGAGCACTGGACCAGGCGATACCCGCCGACGAGCCCGACTGGATTCAGTTCTTCACCGCCGAACAGCTGACCGCCGAAATGCTGTACATGGCCGCTGACCTGGGCAGATATCACGACGTCCAGCGGCTCGCCCCCACAGTGCTCGCCTGCTCAAGCAGCATGGAACGTCGCCGCGTCCTGTGCACCACCACCCTCGCCCGCTCCTACCTACCCGCGCAGCACAACCCGTGCAGCGACATCGACCGAGCGTGCGACCTGCTCGGCCAGGCGATCCCCTTCCTCAGCTCGCTCAACAGCACCCGCAGCCTCGAAGGTGTCAACTCGCTACGCCGCGCGCTGGCCCCACACACTGAGCGTTCCAGCGTCCGGGAACTCGAGGACCGCTTCCAGTCCACCCTTGCAGCGGTGTGCCCGTCCCGGTGAACGCCAGCACCGGGCGCACCCCCGCTCACCGCCCGCAACCCGGTGACCATGGCCTGACGGCACAACCCGGTCTGCTCGCAGCGGTCCGCAGGGCCTGCACGGCGCGCGGACTCGACGCCACCGGAATCCGGCTACTGCACCACTACAGCAACGCCGTCATCCTCCTACCCAGCCAAGGCGCGGTTGCCCGAGTCGCCACCACCCGCCACAACCCGGCACAGATCCAACGATCCCAAGACGTGACGCACTGGCTGGTCGCCGAGCACGGCTTCCCCGCCACCCAGCCGCTACCAGGCAGTGAACCGGTCGAGCTCAACCCCCAGACCACCGTCAGCTTCTGGGTGTACCACCCACAACCCAGCTCACCACCACCGCTGACCTCAGCCCACCTGGCACGTCTGCTCGCACACCTGCACGCAATCCCGCACCCACCCCCCGGCCTCCCACGCTGGCTGCCCCTGGACTCACTCCACCACACCCTCCACGACCCCACCGCCCACCTGGCCCTCAATGACACCGACCGAGACTGGCTACTGCGCCGCATCGACGAGGTCCGCGACGAACTCGCGACGCTGGACTGGCCACTGGGGCACGGCCTGATCCACGGCGACGCCTGGGCCGGCAACCTCCTCCACGGCAGCACCCACGGACAGGATGGTGTGCTGCTCGGCGACTGGGACCGAGTCTGCCACGGCCCCCGCGAGGTCGATCTCATCCCGACCTGGCACGCCACACACCGATACGGCAAAACCCCCGGCTGGACCCGCGACTTCGCCCACCACTACGGCCACAATCTCACCAGCTGGCCCGGACTCCCAAGCCTGCTCATCATGCGCGACCTCGCCCAAATCAGCGGACCACTGCGCCGCGCCCCCCACTCACCACCCCACGCCCACGCACTACGCCAACGAATCAACGGACTCCGAACCGGCGACACCTCCACCATCTGGACCGCCCTCTGACAGATCTTGTTCGGCGTCAGGTTCGTCCGGCGGACAGGCATCCGTCGAAGGTGACCTCGCAGGCGTTGAGCGCCGCTACCTCGGCAGAACTCCGGCCGGGGTTTCCGGTCGTACGACATGAAGAGCATCCGAGGTGCAGCAAGCATCTTGCGGTGAACGCAGAGCTACACTGTCACCACCTGACCGGTGGGGATATCCCGAACTTTCTGGGTGTCGTTCCGGCGCCGCTGGCTTCATTCTGTAGCCTTCCGCACAAGGGGTGAGTAAACGTGGTTCTATCGAGGAAGCTTGTCGCGGTGGCGCTGGTGCTGGTCGAGGTCACGACAGCCGTGGTGGTCAACTTCGCGACCAACGGGCGGTCGCCGTGGCTATGGCCTGCACTCGGAGTGCTGGTCGTGGTGACATGCGCCCTGGTGTGGTGGCTGCAGCACCCATGAATGATCAAGGCTAGAGTATGGGGGAGCGTGGAGTGTTGGGACCCGTGGGCGGCCACGGACGGACAGCTGCGACGCCCGTAGCGCCGCTTGGGCGCTAGTCTCTGCCGCGACAGGAAAACACATAATGACTACACCGCGTCCACCGCAACAACCGCACGGCACTCCGTCCACGAAGGAATTACACAAGTGGGCTCGCCTGGCCCGTGCTGCCATTGGTCTGGCGTTGTTGGGAGCATCGTTGCAATTGTTTATTCTTCCTTCTCCTCCTCCTTGGGCTCAAACGGTCGTAACGACACCCCATTATCCTGGCAGATTTTGATTCTGCTAAGGTACCCCATTTCCGGGGGATCTTCTGGGGGGAATGATTGATGAGTGGGGCTGAGCCG
>JBOHFT010000114.1:0-14345 GCA_050699815.1 Pseudonocardiaceae bacterium
CCACCGACGTGCCGGGCGCCGCAAACGTCGGTGGCGTCGAGTTCACGGCACGCCGCAACCGTGTCAGCGGGCTCGGCGGGCCATCCGCTCGGGTTCCAGGATGAGTACGCTCTTGCCTTCCAGGCGCAGCCAGCCACGGTGGGCGAAGTCGGCGAGCGCCTTGTTCACCGTCTCCCGGGAGGCGCCGACCAGCTGGGCGATCTCCTCCTGGGTGAGGTCGTGGGTCACCCGCAGCAGGCCGGCCTCCTGGGAGCCGAAGCGCTGCGCGAGGCTCAGCAGCGCCTTGGCCACCCGGCCCGGCACGTCGGTGAAGATCAGATCGGCGAGCATGTTGTTGGTCCGGCGCAGCCGCCGCGCGATCACCCGCAGCAGCTGCTCGGCGATCTCCGGCCGCTTGGCGATCCAGTCCCGCAGCGCGGCCCGGTCCATGCTGACCGCTTTGACCTCGGTCACCGTGGTCGCCGTTGACGTCCGGGGTCCCGGGTCGAAGATCGACAGCTCGCCGAACATGTCCGAAGGCCCGGCCACCATGAGCAGGTTCTCCCGGCCGTCGGCTGACTTCCGCCCGATCTTGACCTTGCCCAATATGATGATGTATAAGCGGTCGCCCAGTTCGCCTTCGGCGAAGATGACGTGCGCGCGGGGGAAGCTGACCGGCTCCAGGGTGGCGCTGAGGGCCTGGACTGCCGCCGGGTCGACGCCCTGGAAGATGCCGGCCCGCGCCAGGGAGTCGCTCACCGCATTCCTCCATTCGACGATGACGGAACCGGCCCCGCAGTCAAGGGACTTACCGGGTGCCGCCGACCACACCGGTGGAGTCTAGGACCGTTGCCGGGTGCGGCGTGATCTGCCCAGGCCATCACGGCCTAGGGCCACCCCGTTGCCCAGCAGCGCCCGCATCTCGTTGGCCCTGGTCACCTGCAGGAGTTCCTCGATCTCGGTGTCGTGCACGGCCATGCGGCGCAGGCGATTCTCCAGACGTTCCATGGCCAGCGCAAAGAGCATGATCAGTGGCGGGACGGCGGCAACGAACCAGAAGGTCATGGTGCGGGCGATCCTGCCGTATCCCTTGGCCACGGTGCGCGTGGGGTGGTGACTACGGCGTGTCGCAGGCGCCCGGCCCGTGCGACCGGGATGGTGGCCATTTCCGTAGGCTGTGGGAGTGCCAGCCCGCTCCCGCCGCTCCTCCGCTGGGGAGAGCCACCTCGCGCTGGTGCGGCGGGCTCGCCGGATGGACCGGGTGCTGGCCACCGCCTACCCGGATGCGCACTGCGAGCTGGACTTCGAGACGCCGCTTCAGCTCGCGGTGGCGACCATCCTGTCTGCGCAATGCACCGACAAGCGGATCAATGAGACCACGCCGGCGCTGTTCGCCAGGTACCGCACCGCCGCCCACTACGCGGCTGCCGATCGCGACGAGCTGGAGCAGCTGATCCGGCCCACCGGGTTCTACCGGAACAAGGCGACGTCACTGATCGGGCTCGGCACCGCCCTGGTCGAGCGGTTCGGCGGTGAGCTGCCTGGCCGGCTGGCCGACCTGGTCACGCTCCCGGGGATCGGGCGCAAGACCGCCAACGTGATCCTGGGCAACGCCTTCGGCGTGCCCGGCATCACGGTGGACACCCACGTCGGGCGGCTGGTGCGCCGGTGGGGGTGGACCGAGCACGAGGACCCGGTGAAAGTCGAGCACGCGATCGGCGAGCTCGTGCCCATGCGGGACTGGACGGTGCTGTCCCACCGGGTGATCTTTCACGGGCGCCGGGTGTGCCACTCCCGCCGCCCGGCCTGCGGAGTGTGCCCGCTGGCCAGCGACTGCCCGTCCTACGGCCTCGGCCCCCCCGAATCCGAGATCGCCGCGACGCTGCTGCGGGGGCCGGAGACGCCGCACCTGCTGGCGATGGCCGGGCTGCCGGCCGACCTGGCCGGCGCATCGGGTGTCGCGGTCGGCGGGGCGGCTGCCGGGTCGATACCGTGAAGCTCGCGGCGCGCTGGGCGATGGTGTCGGCATTGCTGGCGTTCGCGCTCATGGTGGCGCTGTGGCCGCGGGCGGACCCCACGATCCCGGCCTCGGGCGGCACCGCGCGCCCCGCCAGCCCGTCGGCTGATCTTGACGCGCTCCGCGCCCGGGCTGCGCTGCAGCCCTGCCCGGCCGCACACCCCAGCGCCACCCCGGTTGACGGGCCGCTGGCCGGGCTCGTGCTGCCGTGTCTCGGTCAGCCGGGGACGGTCGACGTGGGGGCGGCGCTGGCGGGTCGGCCTGCGCTGCTCAACCTGTGGGGGCCGCTGTGCCAGCCATGCGCCCAGGAGCTGCCCGCGCTGGCCGCCTACGCCGCGGGGCCCGATGCGGTGGCAGTGCTCGGGGTGGAGGTGCAGCGGCTGCCGGAAGGGGCGCTGGAGCTGCTCGCGGCACTGGACGTGCACTACCCGTCGGTCAGCGATCCCGGTGGCAGGCTGCGGGCCGCCCTGGGCGCCCCGGCGGTACTGCCGCTGAGCTTCGTGGTGTCCGCCGACGGCCGGGTCAGCCAGGTCAACCCGCCCGAGGTGCTGCGCAGCCCGGAGCAGGTACGCACGGTCGTCGCGCGCTACCTCGGCCCAGGTGCCGCTGGATGAGCCCGCACGCAGTGCTCGTCGACCCGGCCTCGGTGCCGGGCTGGCTCGCCCGGCTGATCCGCCGCACCGCGGAGGTCGGCCTGCTGCCTGGCATGCTCGTCTGGGGGTTCACCGGCGGTCTGCTGGCTGCGCTGCTGGCGATGGGCGGATGGGAACGGCCCTGGGAACCGGCGGCCGAGTACGAGCTGGACGTGGCGTGGCGGCTGGCTGAGCGGACCGAGGTGATCCGGTGAACTGGGTGGACGCGCTGGTGTTGGTGCTGGCGCTGCTCGCCGGTGTCTCCGGCGCCCGGCAGGGGATGGTCACCGCGGCGGCGTCGTTCATCGGGGTGCTGGCTGGGGCGGTGATCGGGGTGCGGATCGCCCCGCAGCTGATTTCCCACTTCGATCGCCCGGAACTCCAGGTTGCGGTCGGCGTGTCGCTTGTGGTCCTGCTGGTCGCGGTGGGCGAGACGCTGGGCGTGTGGCTGGGCCGTGCGGTCCAGGGCCGGATCAGTGCGGACGCGCTGCGCCAGGTGGACAGCCTGCTGGGCGCCGTGGTGCAGGGCGCCGCGGTGCTGGTGGTGGCCTGGCTGGTCGCCCTGCCGCTGACCAACTCGTCGGCCTATACCGGGCTGACCAGCGCGGTGCGGGACTCGCGGGTGCTGCGGGGCGTGGACACGATGATGCCCAACGTGCTGCGCGAGCTGCCGTCCGATCTCACCAAGCTGCTGAACGTCTCCGGGTTCCCGGACGTGCTCGCCCCGTTCTCGCCCACCCCGATCACCGATGTCGGGCCGGCCGATCCGGTCCTGCTCAACAGCCCGGTGGTGCGCCAGGCCCGGGCCAGCGTGCTCAAGGTCAAGGCCCGCGCGTCGTCCTGCTCCCGGGCGCTGGAGGGCACGGCGTTCGTGGTGGCGCCGCAGCGGATGCTCACCAACGCGCACGTGGTGGCCGGCACCGACCGGGTGTTGGTGGAAACCACGGACGGCACCCTGGACGCCACGGTAGTCAGCTACGACTCGGAGACCGACGTTGCGGTGCTGAGGGTGCCTGGGCTGCGGGCGCCGGTGCTGCAGCTGGCCCCGAAGTCGGCTACCACCGGGACGAACGCGCTGGTGCTGGGTTACCCACTGGACGGGCCGTACACGGCGTCGGCCGCCCGGGTCCGGGAACGCATCAACCTGCGCGGCCCGAACATCTACGACTCGGCGACCGTGGTCCGCAACGTCTACACCGTCCGCGCCGTGGTGCGCAGCGGGAACTCGGGTGGCCCGCTGCTCGACGGGTCCGGCCAGGTGCTCGGCTTGGTGTTCGGGGCGGCGGTGGACGACGACGAGACCGGGTTCGTGCTGACCGATGAGGAGATCGCGGACGACATCGCTGCGGCACCGGACCAGACCAACCGGGTTCCCACCGGCGCTTGCGCCTTGTAACTGCTCTCACCCGCTCTGCAGGAACCCGGTGATGAGTTCTGTGGTGCGCTCCGGTGCTTCTTGCTGGACGAAGTGGCCGACGTGGGGCAGCACCTCGTAGCGATAGCTGTGGCCCGCCCACCGGGCCGAGCGCCGCGCGGTCCGCTCCAGCACGTACGGGTCGTCGCCACCCTGCACCTGGAGTACCGCAACCCGGGCGGCCCGGTTCACCGCACGAGATAACCGGCGCCCGTCGAACCGGAATTGGGAGCGCCCGGCCCACCGGTAGTACTCCAACGCGCAGTGCGCCGTGCCGGGGATCAGCATGGCCTCGCGGTAGCGCCGGGCAACCGCGGTGAACTCGCTCGACGCACCCCACTGCGCGCCCGCCCCGCCGCGCAGAAACTGCTCCACCAGCACCGCACCGTCGCGGGTGAGGCTGCGCTCGGGCAGCCACGGGACCTGGAAGCCAGCCAGGTAGCGCGACGCCGAGCGCTGCGCCGGGTCACGCAGCAGCGCCTGGCCTATCGCGCGCGGGTGCGGGGCGGACAGGGCCGTCACCGAGCGCACCACTCTGGGGTGCAGCGCGGCGATGCACCAGCCGAGGATCCCGCCCCAGTCGTGCCCGACGAGGTCGGCCTGGCGTTCCCCGAGCGCCCGGACTAGCCCCGCCACGTCACCGGACAGCGTCCACAGGTCATAGCCACGGGGCGGTTTGTCGGAGTCGCCGTAGCCGCGCAGGTCCACCGCGACGGCACGGTGACCCGCCGCGGCCAGCGCCGGCAGCTGGTGGCGCCAGGACCACCAGAACTCCGGGAAGCCGTGCAGCAAGAGCACCAGCGGGCCGGTCCCGGCCTCCGCCACGTGCAGCCGGATCCCGTTGGCGGAAACCTCCCGGTGTGACCAGGGCCCGGGAATCCGGACCGAGCTGGGGTCCGGCGGACGGCTCACTCCTGGTGCTGGTCCACAGTGGGGCGTTCGCCGCGCCCGCGGGTCAGCGCCGCCCCGGTGTCGCGGACGGAGCTGATCGTGCGCTCCGGCTTTCGGATGCTGCGCACCCGGCGCCAGCCCAGCAGCGCGAACACCGCCGCGGCGGCCAGCATCAGGGCGAAGACGATGCTGAATCCGGCCCACCGCGGCAGCCAGACAGCCAGCACCTCGGCCACCGCGATGAACAGGAAGAACAGGCTGAAGAGCAGGATCGACAGGGCGACGATGAAGAAGATGCTGCCCTTGACGCCCTTGCGGACCTCGGCGGTCACCTCCGCCTTGGCCAGCTCCAACTCCGAGCGGAACAGGGTGGAGAAGTGCGTGGCGGCGTCGCGCACCAGCTCACCCAGGGATGGCTCGGCGCCGTGGCCGGGATGGTCCGGTGACAGCGGGAGCGACCGCACCCCCGGCGGTAGTTCCGGTTTGGCGTGCCGGCCGTTACTGGGGGGCTGCCTGCTAGTCACGGGCCACATGGTGCCACGGTCCCTCCCGATCACCCACTGTGGCCGTACCGAACCGACAGTAGCGGGATGCACGTTGGCGACCAGATGGCCGTCAGTGGGGAGCTTCACAGGTGGGCGTTGACCAGTGAGCTTTCGCTCATTCCTCGGTCGGCCTGCGCAGCCGCTTGGTGAGCGTCCGGCGCCGCTTGTCGGCAAGCCGACGCTCGCGGGCGGCCCGGGACGGGCGGGTCGCCCGGCGCGGGGGCGGATCGGGGTCCAGCGCCTGGCGAAGCATCGCGGCGAGCCGGATCCGGGCGGCTTCCCGGTTACGCAGCTGGGAGCGGTACTCGGCGGCGATCACCGTCAGCGCCCCCGCGGCCAGCCGGCCGGACAGCCGTTCCAGCACGCGGGCCCGCTGGTGTTCGGTGAACGCGGTGCTGGCTACCACGTCGAAGATCAGTTCGACGCGCGAGTCGGTGGTGTTCACCCCTTGGCCGCCCGGCCCACCCGACCGCGAGAAACGCCACCGCAGCTCAGCCTCCGGTATCAAGACCGAGCCACGCACCCGCAGCACGTCAGCCATGTCCCCCAGCATGCCCGCCAGCCGCCATTCGGCTCCGAATGGCGTCCCGGGCTACTCGGAGGCCAGGCCGGCGGTGATCATGTCCATTACTGAGGAGTCGGCCAGGGTGGTCACGTCGCCGATCTCGCGGTGCTCGGCGATATCGCGCAGCAGGCGGCGCATGATCTTGCCGGATCGGGTCTTGGGCAGGTCTGCGACGACCATGATCTGCCTCGGCTTGGCGATCGCGCCGATCTGGGTGGCCACGTGGTTGCGCAGTGCCTTGATCGCCTCTGCACCTTGTGCCTCGTCCTGGGCGACGTGGCCGCGCAGGATCACGAACGCGACGATGCCCTGGCCGGTGATCGGGTCGGTCGCGCCGACCACGGCGGCCTCGGCCACCGTCGGATGCGACACCAGCGCGGACTCCACTTCGGTGGTGGAGATGTTGTGCCCGGACACGAGCATGATGTCGTCCACCCGGCCCAGCAGCCAGATCGCGCCGTCGTCGTCGTATTTGGCGCCGTCCCCGGCGAAGTAGTAGCCCTGGTCGGCGAAGCGCGACCAGTAGGTCTCCCGGTACCGGTCGTCGTCACCCCAGATGGTGCGCAGCATCCCCGGCCACGGCTGGTCCAGCACCAGGTAGCCGCCCTGCCCGTGGCTGACCGTGGTGCCCGACTCGTTGACCACGGCGGCACTGACACCGGGCAGCGGGCGCATCGCCGAGCCCGGCTTGGTCGCGGTGACGCCGGGCAGGGGCGAGATCATGATGGCGCCGGTCTCGGTCTGCCACCAGGTGTCCACGATGGGGCAGCGGCCGGCGCCGATGTGCTCCCGGTACCACATCCAGGCCTCGGGGTTGATCGGCTCCCCGACACTGCCCAGCAGCCGCAGTGACGACAGGTCGTAGCGCTGCGGGAGCTCGCTGCCCCACTTGATGAAGGTGCGGATCAGGGTCGGCGCGGTGTAGTAGACGGTGACGCCGTATCGCTGCACGATCTCCCAGTGCCGGCCCTCGTGCGGGGTGTTCGGGGTGCCCTCGTACAGGATCGACGTGGCGCGGTTGGCCAGCGGCCCGTAGACGACGTAGCTGTGCCCGGTGACCCAGCCGATGTCGGCGGTGCACCAGTAGACGTCCTGGCCGGCCTTGTGGTCGAAGACGACGTGGTGGGTGTAGGCGCACTGGGTGAGGTAGCCGCCGGAGGTGTGCAGGATGCCCTTGGGCTTTCCGGTGGTGCCCGACGTGTAGAGGATGAACAGCGGGTGCTCGCTGTCGAACGCCATGGGAGTGTGCCAGTCGGGCTGGTGATCCACCAGCTCGTGCCACCACCGGTCACGCCCCTCAGTCCAGCCGACGTCGAGGCCGGTCCGCTTGACCACGAGCACGTGGCGCACCGTTGCGGCATCCTGGAGTGCCTCGTCGGCGTTGGCCTTCAAGGGCGCCGCCGTGCCCCGCCGGTGCTGGCCGTCGGCGGTGATCACCAGCTTGGCCTGGGTGTCGTTGATCCGCTGGCGCAGCGACTCCGCGGAGAAGCCACCGAACACCACGCTGTGCGGCATGCCCAGCCGGGCGCAGGCGAGCATGGCGAACACCGCCTCGGGGATCATCGGGAGCTGGATGGCCACCCGGTCCCCGGCCTGCAGACCCAGCGAGAGCAGCGCGTTGGCCGTCTTGCAGACCTCGCGCTGCAGCTCGGCGTAGGTGATGGTGCGGGTGTCACCTGGCTCGCCCTCCCAGTGGAAGGCGACCTGGTCACCATGGCCGCCCTCGACGTGGCGGTCGACGCAGTTGTAGGCGACGTTGAGCCGGCCGCCGACGAACCACCTCGCGAACGGGGCACCGGTCCAGTCGAGCACCTGGTCGAAGTCGGTGTGCCAGTGCAGCCGGCGGGCCTGGCGCGCCCAGAATGCCGCACGGTCGGCATCGGCGTCGGCATAGAGCGCCGCGGTGGCGTTGGCCTGCGCGGCGAACTCGGTGCTCGGCGGGAACGCGCGGGTCTCACTCAGTAAGTTGTCGAGTCCTTGGCCGGAGTCACCCATCGGGTGCGGACCTCCCTATCGCATTCGGCACGGTCAACCGCCGACGGTAATCGCCCCCTGCCCGCGGTGCCACCGCGCTGATGGGGCATCGGTGGAGCATCACTGCTATTCGCCCGCCGGGCGAGTTCCACGTACGCGTTCTCCGGGTCCGTCACGAGCGCGTGGACCGTCGTCACCACCGGGCACGGCCAGGCCGACGAGCAGATCCGGCACTGGCCAGTTCCTCCCCCGGCTCGTCGCCATCGCACCCGACAGGGACGCGAATCCGCACCCAGGATGCGTCCGGAAATCGAAAAATCCAACACCTGACGTCGCAAGCGGCCCACACCGGACACACACGATGCTGTGAGGCCTGCTCGGCTGCCACAACGAGCGTGCCGGGTCACGCTATCGCGGCGCGGCGGTATCCCGACTCAGTATACAGTTTGGTATGACTATCACGACGATCAAGGTCGACAGTGCGACCCGGGATCGGCTGGCGCACCTGGCGCGGGCTCGTGGCACGACGATGAGTGCGCTGCTGTCCGACGTCGCCGAGCGGCTGGAGACCGAGCAGCACTGGTCCGACATCGAGGCCGCCTACGAGCGGATGCAGCGCGAGGACCCGGACGGGTGGGCCGAGTACCTCGGTGAGCTGGCCGAGTGGCAGGTCAGCACCGCGACCACCGACACCGCGGCCGCCCAGGAATGGCCGGAGTACAACCAGTGAGAGTCGCACACGGTCAGGTCTGGTCAGTGACACTGGACCCCACCGTGGCCAACGAGCAGCGCGGCACCCGTCCATGCGTCGTGGTGTCCACGGTCGCCGCGATCACCGACCAACTGGTGCTCTGGCTCGGCCATCGCAACTGACGCCTCCGCCCGGGTCGAGCCCTTACATCCGCACCCGTCCGGGTCGCCTGCACGGCCTGGGTAGGCTGGCCACCCCTGGGGAACCAGGGCACCTGGACCGCGTCCACCGGGGGAAGAAAATCATGACTGATGCCGCACGCAGGCCGCGGGTGCTGTCGGGCATCGCCGCGACCGGCACCCTGCACATCGGCAACTACATCGGCGCGCTGAGCGTCTGGGCCGAGGAGCAGGACCGCTACGACAACTACTTCATGATCGCTGACCTGCACGCCCTCACCATCCCGGAGAACGTCAATGCCGGCGATCTCCGCGCCCGGATCCGCGAGATCGTCGCCCTCTACGTCGCCTGCGGGCTCGACCCGGACCGCTCGGCGATCTTCCGCCAGTCCGATGTCAGTGCGCACGCGACGCTGAGCTGGATCCTGAGCTGCGTCACGCCGATGGGCTGGCTGGAGCGGATGACGCAGTACAAGTCCAAGTCCGACGGCATCAGCGCGAGCGCTGGCCTGTTCACCTACCCGGCACTGCAGGCGGCCGACATCTTGCTCTACCAGGCCGAGCACGTGCCCGTCGGCGACGACCAGCGCCAGCACGTCGAGATCACTCGTGATATCGCGCAGCGGTTTCACAACCTGTTCGGCCCAGTCTTCACCCTGCCGCAGGCGCTGATCCGCAAGAGCGGGGCCCGCATCATGGGCCTGGACGACCCGTCGATCAAGATGTCGAAGAGCCTTGCTGGTCTGCGTGACGGGCACGCGATCGGGCTGCTCGACGCACCGAAGAAGATCCAGCGCAGTGTCATGCGGGCCGTCACCGACTCGGGCTCCCAGCTCGATCCCGACCACATCGCCCCCGGTGTCGAGAACCTGCTGGTGATCTTCGAGACGCTGACGGGCTTCAATCGTGCGGCAACCCTGGCCAAGTTCGCTGGCCAGGGTTATGGCGCACTCAAGCGTGAGGTGGCCGAGGTGGCCATCGAGAGGGTCACCGAGATCCAGCAGCGCTACCACGCCCTTCGCGCCGACGATGCCGCCCTCGACCACATTCTCGCCAGCGGAGCAGAGCGGGCCGCACGCATCGCCAACGCCACCCTCGACGCGGCAATGCGCGCAACCGGACTGCGATAGCACTCACGGGGCGTGCAGCGCCAGGTCCGCAAGCAGCAGGGCGTGGTCGCTGCCTGCGGCGGCGGCGTCGTCGGCCAGGCACTGGACGTCGAGCACCTCCAGGTCATGGGTGGCCCACAGGTGGTCGTGGGTGGCGCGCAGCACGTGCTGCAGGGCATGCCCCGGGTCCGGGCCGAGCAGTGGGTCGGTGCCGTCGAGGGCCGGGGGGCCGGCGTCGATGCCGAAGACGACCGGGCCGGGCACGGTGGCGAGCCATCCCGCGATCCCGGCATGGAAGGCCTGCCGCAGCGCATCAGCGGGCTGCCCGGATGGCTGTCGCCCGTGGAAGCTGCACACGGTCAGCATCTGGCCGGTGGACAGTGCCACCTGGGTTGCCACCGTCCGCCAGAGAAACCCGGGGAGCACGGGGTCGCGGACGTCGAAGGGGGCCCGGTTCAGCACCTGGGAATCCAGCAGGGCTGTGGTAGAGACCCCCAGCACAGCGCATCCGAGCCGGAACTCGCTGCCCCGCGGACGGCACAGGTCGGTGGACAGCGCACCCCAGGAGAACTGCCTCGCCTTGCGGTGCATCCGCTCGTGGGCCGAGGGGTGGGGCAGCAGCGCCCGGTACACCGGCCGGCCGATCTCCTGGAGCAAGGCGAGGTCGGGCTGCAGCCGGCGGAGCAGCTCGACCTTGGCGTCCAGCAGCCCGGTTGGCCGGGAGTCGACGTTCCAGCTCACCACCCGCAAGCGCACCGCAGCTTCGCCGGTCACTGCTGCTGGCCCGGGGCGCGGTGCTCCGCGACCCGGTGGATCTCGGGGACGAACCCCCACACCGAGCCCAGGCGCCCCGGCTCGAAGTCCTCGCCGGCCCGCTGCCGGTAGGACGCCTCGAGGATCGGCCGCTCGCCGAGCCCCTGGCTGATCGCCAGGCACGGCGGCCGGTAGACGCAGCGTGCGCAGTGCTCCCAGGAGGGGTTCGGGTAGATCGGCAGTGCCGGGTCGGTCATCTCCTGCGTCTCGCGGGCGACGGCCACGCCCCGTCGCGTGATCTCGAGTTCGGTCCGGGGAATGTGGGTGCGGCGGAAGGTCCCGGTGTCGCGCTGCGTGATGATGCCACCCGACCCCGGTATCGCCCGGACTGCTACCTCGGGGGCTTGCGCCGGGTCCGCGCGCAGCTCGTTGTAGATCGTGCCCTCGAGCCTGGCGAGGAAGTGCAGCTGCCACGCCCAGCTCCGGGTCAGGGCCTGCTCGTCGAGCCGCAGCTGGTCGAGGTCCGGCCACTGCGGGCCGGTGCTGATCCGGTGCTCGACGAGCCAGTACAGCTCGTGGTCGTCGATCACCGCCAGGTCGATCCGGACCCGGTACTGCAACGCCCGCCCGTCCGGGGTGATGAGGCCGCTGTCCGGGTCGGCCGGGTCCGGGATGTTGATGTCGAACTGGGCCCGCACCTGGATCGGGGTGAAGCGGTCGACCTCCAGCGCCCAGTCGAAGTAGCGTTCCAGCACGCCGGTGCCCAGCTCCAGGTGCTGGTCCCAGTCCCGGGCCTGCTCCGCGGGCAGGTCGCGGGTCTGCGCGTAGGCCGCCCGCTGCCGGCGCATCGACTTCTCGAAGCCGGCGACCGCGATCGGCCGGACAATCGCCCGGTTCCAGTCCCACATGCCGGGGAAGTAGTAGACGTCGAGCGCATCGTGGATCGCCTCGCCGAAGTCGAACACCGCCGCCGGTGCGATCGGCTCGTAGTCCTGCCGTTCCCGGGCGCCGAGATCCCAGGCCCGGCGGCACTGCCGGAACAGCCCGTTCTCCTGCGGCCTGGTCACATAGTTGACACCCACGGCTACCTCCTGCCGCCCGCGCCGGGAACCCCGAGAGTACCGCGGCACCCCGATCTCCGGTGTCCCTCATGAAGCACTGAGCTAGCGATGCAGACGTCTGCATCAAGCGGTACGCTGATCTGTATGCGGACGACGTTGAACCTCCCGGACGGGCTGGTGGCGCAGGCCAAGGCGCAGGCGGCGGCCAGCGGGCGGACCCTTACGAGCCTGGTGGAGGAGGGCCTGCGGCTGGTGCTGGAACAGCACGACATCCCGGCGGCGCCGGAACCGCTGCCCGCTTACGGGCAATCATCGGGACGCGTCCTCGTCGACCTCGCCGACCGCGACGCCGGGTGGGCGGCCCTCGACGAAGGCCGGCCCGAGTGATCCTCCCGGACGTCAACGTCCTGGTGTACGCCTTCCGCCGGGAGGCCGAGCAGCATCAGCGGTACGCGGCCTGGCTGGCCCGGATGGTCGCGGGCGACGAGGAGCTTGCGCTGCACGACGCTGTGCTCGCCGGGGTGGCCCGGCTCGTCACCAACCCGAGGATCTTCGCCGACCCGGCCCCGATGCCCGTGACGCTGGACTTCCTCGCCCGGATCCGGGCGGCCCGGCGGGCCCGCTGGCTGCCGGCGGGCGATGCGGCGTGGTCCGAGCTCGAGCGGCTGGCCCAGACCGATCGTGGGCTGCGGGGCAACCTGGTGCCCGACGCGCTGCTGGCAGCGCTGGCCCGCACGCACGGCTGCCAGATCGCGACCGCCGATCGCGGCTTCGCCCGCTTCCCCGGCATCCGCACCTTCGACCCCGCCGCCTAGACCGCATTCAGCGGGCTCAGCGTGGCTATCGGGGCGCCAATAAGCACGCTCAGCCCGCTGAATGCGGTAGGTCACCCCATGCCTAGGTGGCGGGCGATGAGGAGGCGTTGGATTTCGCTGGTGCCTTCGCCGATCTCCAGGACCTTGGCGTCGCGGTAGAAGCGGGCTACCGGGTAGTCGTTCATGAAGCCGTAGCCGCCGAAGATCTGGGTGGCGTCGCGGGCGTTGTCCATCGCCGCGTTCGACGAGACCAGCTTCGCGATCGCGGCCTCCTTCTTGAACGGCTGGCCGCGCAGCATCCTCGCGGCCGCGTCGTAGTAGGCCAGCCGGGCGGTGTGCGCCCGCACCTCCATGTCAGCGATCTTGAACTGGATCGCCTGGTAGCTGCCGATGGCATGGCCGAAGGCGTGCCGCTGCCGGGCGTAGGACACGCACTCGTCGACACAGCCCTGGGCTAGGCCGACGCCCAGCGCGGCGATCGCGATGCGGCCCTCGTCGAGGATGGACAGGAACTGCGCATAACCCCGGCCGCGGGCCCCGAGCAGGTTGCCCTGTGGCACCCGGCAGTCGTCGAAGAACAGCGCGCGGGTGTCCGAGCAGCTCCAGCCGACCTTGGAATAGCTCGCCGAGACGGTGCAGCCCGGATGCCGGGCCGGGACCACGATGGCGGAGATCTCCTTGCGGCCGCCGCTGACCCCGGTGATCGCGGTGACGGTGACCACCGACGTGATGTCGGTGCCCGAGTTGGTGATGAAGACCTTCGAGCCGTTGATCACCCATTCGCCGCCGTCGCACCGCGCGGTGGTGCGGGTCGCACCCGCGTCGGAACCACCGCCGGGCTCGGTGAGGCCGAAGGCCGCGAGCTTGCGCCCCGCGCACAGCTCCGGGAGCCACCGCTGCCTCTGCTCCTCGGTGCCGAACCGGAAGATCGGCATCGCGCCCAGTGACACGCTGTCCTCCAGCGTGATCGCCACCGACGAGTCCACCCGCGCGAGTTCCTCCAGCGCCAGGCACAGCGCGAAGTAGTCCCCGCCCATCCCGCCGTACTCCTCGGGGAAGGGCAGCCCGAACAACCCCATCGCCCCCATCTTCGCCACCAGTGCATACGGGAACTCCCGGCGCTCGTAGAGGTCCCCGATAACCGGCGCGACCTCCTTGTGGGCGAACTCCTCGACGGTGGCCCGCAGCGCCGCATGCTCCTCGCTCAGCTCCACAAACATCACACCTCCCTGTGGACAACCCGTGAGTGGCGATGCGGGTCATGACTCGCATCGCCACTCACGAGCGTGAGCAGGACGGCGTCGCGCTCGACGGTGCCGCCGGGGTGGGCGTGCAGCGCGCGGACCACCCCGTCGATCGGCGCGGTGAGCACGTGTTCCATCTTCATCGCCTCGAGCACGAGCAGCCGGGTGCCCGCGGTGACCTGCTGGCCCTCGGCGACGTCGACGACGGTGACGGTGCCCGGCATCGGCGCGAGCACCGGGCCGGGCACCGCAACGTCGCGGCCGGCCCGCCCCGCGGCGGCATGCTCGCGCAGCGCCCAGGCGTGGCCGTCGCGGCCCAGCCACAGCACACCGCTGTCCCGCGCGCAGGTGTACCGGCGGGTGATCCCGTCCAGGGTGACGACCAGGTCCCCGCCATCCCAGCAGGCCGAGGCGCGAACCGGCGCGCCGTCCCCGACGGCGACCTCGGCGGCGGCGGCCCGCCCGCGGGTGCGGAC
>JBOHFT010000115.1:0-14223 GCA_050699815.1 Pseudonocardiaceae bacterium
CAGCGGGCTCAGCGGGCCAATCGGCACCACCAAAACCCCCCGGAGCCCGCTGAATGCGGGGCAGGGCCCGTCAGCCGTCGAGGGCGTAGCCGGCGCCGCGGATGGTGCGGATGCGGTCGGGGCCCAGCTTGCGGCGCAGGTAGCCGACGTAGACCTCCACGATGTTGGAGGACCTGGGCTGAGCCCAGACCGCCGCGATGAGTTGATCGGACGACACCGGCTGGCCTGGCCGGCTGGCCAGCGCGACCAGCAGGGCGTACTCGGTGGGCGACAGCGTCACCAGCCGGCCGGCGACGCTGACCAGCCCGAGGGCGGTGTCGACCGTGACCACCCCGGCGCGCAGCACAGAGTGGTCGACGACCCGCAGCCGAAGCCGACTGATCAGCTCCTCCACCGGGAACGGGGTGGTCAGGTAGTCGTCCAGACCGCCCCGCAGCATCGACACGGTCTGCTCCCGCCGCTCGCGGGAGGTCAAGGCGATGACGGGCAGCTGCGGAGCCACCCTGCGCAGCTGGTCGAGGAAGGTCCGCGGATCCGGGCCGGCCAGCGACACGTCGAGCACGATCGCGGCGAGGTTGTGTGCGCGGGCCGCGTCGAGCACCTCCGGGACAGCGTCCAGGATCCGGGTCACGAACCCGGAGGATCGTAACGTCTGAAGCACCCGGCTCGTTGTCTGGTGCAGGGGCACCATGAGAAGCACCGGATGTCGGACAACCGTCGGCCACTGATCGGGCGGCCACTGATTGGTCGGCATCGTGGGCAAGGCTGCCGTGCCCTGTGCTGCCGGAAACGGTTGCCGCGCCGGGCGGTCCTGGAAAATCGTCGAGCGGCACGGTGGCCCGGACGGTTCTGAGGACGCCGCCGGGCAACCGGGGTAATCCCGTGGGCCGTTCGGAGTAATCGGCGGGCGCTCGTCGTGCCACGCGGCTGGATGGGCGACAACGAGCCGGTAACGCTCTCAGGTTGGCCGGTCTGAGCACCCCCTTCTCTCTACGGTTTCGCGCCATGCACCGGCTGCTTGAACGAACGCTGTGGGCGACGGCCTTCCTGGCCGTGCTCCTGGCGCCCGTGCTGCTCAGCCTGCGCACCGGGGACGACTCGTCGCTGCTGTCCCAGCTCTCCGTCGGGATGGGGCTGCTCGCTGTCTCGTTTCTGGTCTGCGCAGTCGTTCTGCCGTCCCGGCTGCGCTCGCTGACCCGCACCTTCGGGATCGAGAGCGTGCTCGGTATGCACCGCTTCGTCGGGTTGTTCGTCGCCCTGCTCGTGCTCGCGCACATCGCCCTGGTGGTGGCGGCGAGCCCGGCCAACGTCGAGCTGCTCGACGTCTTCCATGCCCCTGGCCGGGCCAGGGCGGCCACCGGCGCCACCGTGGCGCTGGGCGGGCTGATCGGGCTCGCGATGCTGCGCAAGCGGCTGCGGCACCGCTACGAGGTGTGGCGCTGGGTGCATCTGGCGCTGGCCGGCTCGGTGCTGACGCTCACGGCACTGCACATCGTGTGGCTTGACCACCTGGTCCGCGACGCCGCGATGCGGGCCTGGTTCACCGTCCTCGCGCTGATCGTGCTGGGGGTGCTGGCTTACCGGTGGCTGTGGCGGCCGGTCTTCGGCGCGCAGAGCGAGTATGTGGTCCGCGAGGTCCGGCCCGAGACCGCGACGGTGAGCACACTGGTCCTGGAGCCGCGCCGGGACCGGCACCGGTCGGGCTACCGGACGCTCGAGTTCGCGCCGGGCCAGTTCGCCTGGCTGCGGCTGAACCCGTCGATCCGGGCCGAGGACCACCCGTTCACCATCGCCTCCAGCGCTCACCTGGGGATGTGGGCGGAGTTCACCATCCGGCACAGCGGTGACTTCACCCGTGCCCTGCGCCAGTTGCGGCCGGGTAGCCCGGTGTGGGTCGACGGTCCCCACGGTGCGTTCAGCGTCGACCTGAAATCCAGCACCGGCCTGGTGATGATCGCCGGTGGGGTGGGCATCACCCCGATGATGAGCATGCTGCGGACGCTGGCGCACCGGCGCGACAAGCGCCCGCACCGGCTGGTGGTGGTCGCCCGGACAGCCGACGACCTGCTGTTCCGAGACGAGCTCGGCCAGCTCACGCAGCGCCTGAAGGGTCTCACCGTCGTTGAGCTGCTGCGCCAGCCGCCGGAGGGCTGGACCGGCGCGACCGGCGACGTCGACGAGCGGCTGCTCACCGCGCTGCTGCCCGGCGCGTTCCGGCGCAACCAGCTCGACTATTTCCTCTGCGGGCCGCCTGCATTAGTTAACGAGGTTCTTACCGTGCTCGCCGGGATGGATATCCCACTCCAAAAGATCCACACGGAGCAGTTCAACCTCGTCTGAATCGAAGATGAACTTCCGCGGAATTTGACCTGTCTGAATCGAAGGTGAACTCCCGCAAAAACGAGTCCAGCGAACTTCACAACCGACCCTGATACAGAAAGGATTGCCCCTGTGCACCCTCCTATACCTCGCTTCGTTGTGTGGACCGTCGCGCTGGCCGTGATCGCCGCGTTATCTGTCGCCGTGTTCCAGTACTGGGGAAAGTCGCAGTACCAGATCGCGGCCGGGCCGGACAGCGGCTGGACGCAAACCCAGTGGGGCCCACTCGGTCCCGCCGACCGAGACCTGCTGATCAAGGTCCGGCAGGCCGGCCTGTGGGAAGGGCCGACCGGGCAGGATGCCAGGCAGCGCGCCGTCAACGCGCGGGTCCGGGAGATAGGCGGGCTCATTGCGGCCGAGCACGCCGATCTCGACGCGCGGGTCCGCAGGGCCTCCGCGCAGCTTGGTGTGCCGCTGCCCAACCAGCCCAGCGGCCAGCAGCAGGGCTGGATAGCCGAGATCGCCGACCAGTCGGGGCCGGACTTCGACCGTACGTTCGTGCAGCGGTTGCGTACCGCGCACGGCAACGTGCTGCCGATCATCTCGCAGGTGCGGGCCGGCACCCGCAATGAGCTGGTCCGGCAGTTCGCCACGACCGCTGCCCAGTTCGTCAGCCGGCACCATGAATACCTGGAGAGCACCGGGCTGGTCGACTACGCCGCGCTCCCCGAGGCACCACCTCCCGCGGCCGCCCCCCCGGCGGCAGCCGTCCCGGCAGCCCAAGCCGTACCCCTGGTGGTGGCGCCCCCCGCGGCAGCTGCGGCTGGCCCGGCGGCAGTGGCACCCGCGGCTGTCGACCATAGCCAGCACCTCAGCCAGGTGGCCAGCGTCACCCCGGTCAACGGCGCGAAGGTCATGATCGCCGCCTTGGTCTACATCGCCGCGCTGCTGGCCATCGTTGGCCTGCTCTCCCTGCTGGGGACCGCCGGCCTGCGGGCGCGGCGAGTCCGAGTCCGAGCCAGTGTCCAGCACTCATTCGACCAATCCAGCCGGCCACGGCACGCCGCCCAGCGCTGGTAAAACCCCGGCTGGTAAACCCCCGATTTGTTTCCCCTCACAACCCGGAATGAGACTCTTATGGCACGTGGAAAGCACCGGAGCAGCGCCCCCGTGGCTCTGATGGCAACGGCGTTGACGCTGCTCGCGGCCGGTGGGATCGTGGCAGCCACCGGCACCGCTGACGCTCATTCGGGGGGCCGCGGAGGTAGGGACTCGGCGGCTGCGCAGCGCGCATCCAACAGCAACAGAGACCCTGGCGGCGACTCCGACCGCAGGAGGAACAACAGGGCGGAGCGGGGCCGGAAAAAAGAGGCCAACCAGGCCGCAGCCGCGGCTGCGGCCGTGGAGTTCCCTGGCCGGGAGAAGGCCGGCGGGCCCGTCCGGAGAGACTTCGTGCGCATCCAGGAGGTGCGGCCCAACGCCGAGCAGGTCGAGCGCCGGGATAACGCCCCCACCGGCACCTTCACCAGCGACTGCGGCACGAACGACGAGGGACACTTCAACTCCGACAACTTCATGGTGGCGCCGGGCAAGGTCAACGGCGCCCAGCACGTCCACGACTACGTCGGCAACCTGTCGACCAATGCGTTCTCCACCGACGAGAGCCTGCACGCCGCCGGCACCACGTGCGCCAACCAAGAGGACAAATCGACCTTCTTCTGGCCCGTGCTGCGCGACACCACCAGGCGGGGCAACGACGCCCTGGTCAACGGCGGCGGCCTGGACGGCAACGTCGGCGAGATCCTCCGGCCCGCCACGGCCCAGCTGCAATTCCGGGGCAACCCGACCAGCCAGGTGACCCCCATGCCGGACGACCTGACGATGATCATGGGCGACGCCAAGGCCGTGACCAACGGCGACGCCAACGCCAGGGCGGCGTTGGCCTGCACCGGTTTCGAGGACCGCACCACCACCAAGTACCCGCTGTGCCCGCAGGGCAGCCAGCTGATGCGCATCCTGGACTTCCCCAGCTGCTGGGACGGGCAGAACCTGGACTCGGCCAACCACCGGGACCACGTCGCCTTTCCGCGGCGGGACGGGTCGTGCCGCCGCGGGACGGTGGCCATCCCGCAGCTGCGGATCACCCTGACCTACGATCAGCCAGCCGGCCGCAACTTCGCCCTGGACTCCTTCCCCGACCAGCGGCACAAGGCGAGCACCGACCATGCCGATTTCATGGCCAGCATGCCGGAAGCACTGTTGAAGCAGATGGCGGACTGCATCAACACCGGCCAAACCTGCTGACCGCCCGCTCCGGCACTACGCTGGCACGCCCAGCGACAGGCGCATGGAGGTCGGACATGACGAAGGTGGTGCGGAGCCAAGACGGGCGTAGCTGGACGGTCCAGAGTACGATCAACTGGTCCCCGGCCGAGGAAGAGCAGTTCGAGAACGACATGGCCGCCGGTCAGGTACCCGGCATCGCGATGCTCGGGCTCGTCGTCGGGGCTATGCTCTGGGTGCTGTTCTGGACCCCACCAGGGGTGGTCGTGCCCGCCTGGCTGGTGCTGCTGTTGCCGCTGCTGCTGATGATCGTGGCGATACACTGGGCGCTGCGGCGGCCCTGGACCATTGAGGCGACAGCTGAGCCGACGCCGAACGAGCCCACCGGCGAGTACTGGAGGGGCCTCACGCACGGCGCGATGTCGGCTCGCCAGGACACCCAGCGGGTCGCCCGGTGCCTGGAAGCCCGGGACACTCCCGACGACGGCACGGGACTGCTCCAGAAGGTCCCGTAAGCCACACCGGCTCATGCCGCAGCGGCACGCGGGCCACCCACCGTTGCCACCTGGTGCCGGGACCGCGACGATAGCTCCGTGACCCTGTTGGCGGTACTCCTCGTACTCCTCACCGCGGCATCGGCTGCCGGGTTGCTGTACTGGGTGCGCACCCACCGGGAGTTCGACACCGATCGTGCCATCTACACCGCGCTGCAGGCCATGGGGCAGGCCTCACCACCGCTGCGGGACGGCTTGTCGGCCGGCCCGGCGACCACCGCGGCGCCGCACCTGCGGGAGTTGCTCAACTGCGCAGCCGTCGCGCTGACCAACGACGAAGGCGTGATGCTGGCCTGGGATGGCGAAGAGCAATATCATCATCACGCCGAATTTCTCGCCGAGGGCGCGTACCAGGCGGCGAGTACCGGCCGCCAGCAGGTCCGCAGCCAGCGCGAGATGGAATGCGGGCACGTCGACTGCCCGATTCGTGCGGTGATCGTCTCTCCGCTGGAGGTGGACGGCAGCGTCATCGGGACCTTCGGGGTGGTCAGCCAGCGCCACCCGGTGGGCGGGGTCATCCGGGCCGCCGCCGAGGTCGCCCGATACATCTCCAGCCAGCTCGAACTCGCCGAGCTCGATGAGTCCCGCTCCCGGCTGGCCCACGCCGAGGTGCGGGCGCTGCGCGCGCAGATCTCCCCGCACTTCATCTACAACGCGCTGAGCACGATCTCCGCGTCCATCAAAACCGACCCGGAGGAGGCCCGCGAGCTGCTCCAGGAGTTCGCCGAGTTCACCCGGTACTCCTTCCGGAGCGCCGGGGAGTTCACCACACTGGCCGAGGAACTCAACAACATCGACCGCTACCTGATCATACAGAAGGCCCGGTACGAGGAACGGTTGCAGGTCAAGCTGCAGATCGCACCTGAAGTGCTGCCGGTGGTGCTGCCGTTTCTGGCGTTGCAGCCGCTGGTGGAGAACGCGGTGCGGCACGGCCTGGCGCCCAAGCCCGGCGGCGGCACCGTGTCGGTGGTCGCCGCGGACGCCGGGGCGGAATGCTTGATCAGTGTGGAGGACGACGGCGTCGGGATGGATCCGGTCCGGCTCCGCGACGAGATGACCGATTCCCACCTGTCCGGTGCGCATGTCGGGCTGGGCAATGTGCACGACCGGCTGCGGGCGGCCTTCGGCGACGAGTGCGGGCTGATGGTCGAGACCGGGCCCGGCCAGGGCACCAAGGTCAGCATGCGGATACCCAAGTTCAGCCGTGGGGTGCGCGCCATCGCACCGCCGACCCCAAGCCCGTCGCGTACCCAACCACCGGTGAGCGCCTAGCCACCCGCGCGGCCCGGCATCCGTAGGCTGGCCGGATGGACGTCAAGGACCTGACCTCGCGGCTGCCGTTGCCTGGCGCCCAGCGGGAACGCGGCCCGGTGGTGGCCGCGGTGAAGCTGCACGGAGTGATCACCCCAGCGCCCTCGCCGCTGAGCCTCGGGGTGATTAGCCTGGCCGCCCTGGAGCCGGTGCTGACCCGAGCCTTCGGCTACGAACGGCTGCGGGCAGTGGCGCTGTCGATCAACTCACCGGGTGGCTCGGCCACCCAGTCGGCGCTGGTGGCCGATCGGATCCGCGGCCTGGCTGACCACAAGGGCGTGCCGGTGCTGGCGTTCTGCGAGGACGTCGCCGCGTCCGGTGGGTACTGGCTGGCCTGCGCCGCCGATGAGATCGTCGCCCACCCCACCTCGCTGGTCGGCTCCATCGGGGTGGTCAGCCAGGGCTTCGGGCTGCACGGCCTGCTGGAGCGCTTCGGGATCGAGCGGCGGCTGTACACCGCGGGGGCCAACAAAGCCCGGCTCGATCCGTTCCTGCCCGAGCGGGAGGACGACGTGGCGTGGCTGCACAGCATGCAGACCGAACTGCATGGCATGTTCCGCGACTGGGTGTGCGCCCGTCGCGGCGAGACGCTGGCCACCGCCGAGCACGATCTGTTCACCGGCGAGGTGTGGACCGGGCGCCGGGCCCTGGAGCTCGGCCTGATCGACCGGCTGGGCACGATGCGCGGCGAGATCGCCAAGCGCTACCCGGACGCACAGATCATCACCGTCGAGGCACGCCGGCCGCTGCTGGCCCGGCTGGGGCTACGCCCCGCGGCGATCTCCTGGGGCGGGCACCGCGGCCCGGAGTCCGCGTTGGCCGTTGTCGAGGCACTCGAGTACCGCGCCACCTGGTCCCGCTTCGGCCTGTAGACCCGGTCGGCCACCCGGTTCGGTGGCAGTGGACAGCGCTCCCGACCATGGGCAGGATTACTGGGTCCGGGGGGACCAGTTACGGAGGGCGGTCGATGAGCGGCAACGACGGCAACCCCGGTTTTGTCGTGCTCGCGGTGGACGACGAGACGAAACCGATGGCCCTGCTGCTCGAAGTACTCTATGCCGAGCCGCGGATCAGCACCGTGCTGAAGGCATTCAGCGCCGCCGAGGCATTGACGGTGCTGCGGGGCGACAACCGCGCCACCAACGGCGCGCCACCCGTCCGGGTGGACATCGTGTTCCTGGACATCCGGATGCCCGGACTGGACGGCCTGGATCTGGCCCGGCACCTCGCCGATATTCCCGACCCACCCGCGGTCGTGTTCGTCACCGCCCACGAGGACAAGACCCTCGACGCATTCGAGATCGGCGTGGCCGACTACCTGATGAAGCCGGTGACCAGCGAGCGGCTGGCCAACACGATGCGGCGGATCATCCAGGCCCGGCGGGAGGCGGCCGGTCCGGCCGCCGAGCAAAACGGCGAGGACGAGGTCATCCCGGTGGAGCTGGCCGGCACCACCAAGCTGGTGCCGCGCTCGTCGGTGCGCTGGGTGGAGGCCCAGGGGGACTACGCCCGGCTGCACACCGGCGAGGGCAGCCACCTGGTCCGGATCCCGCTGTCCCAGTTGGAGGACCGCTGGTCGGAGGCCGGCTTCGTGCGTATCCACCGCTCCTTTCTGGTCGCTCTGCCGCTGATCACCGAGCTGCGCATGTCGTCGTCGGGCTACGTGGTGCGGGTGGGCAGCGGGGAGCGTGCCGCCGAGCTGCCGGTCAGCCGGCGGCACACCCGCGATCTCAAGGACCGCTTGGTGCGCGCGGCCAAAGAGGGCTGGTCCCGATGAGCGACCAGGCCGCCGGCCCGCCGGACGACCCGTGGGCAGCGCTGGCGGAAGCCACCGCGGCTGCGTCCGCCGAACGGCCCAAGACCGGCAAGCGGGAGCGGGTCGTGCTGGCTCAGTGGCGCAGCAGCCGCCGGGTGGTGCGCGCGCTCGCCGAGCTGGAGGAGCAGACCGGAGTCGGAGTGGAGTGGGTCCGGCTGCTGATGCGGGCGCAGCTGATGCTGGCGATCCGGCTGATGCTGCTCACTGTGATGATCCTGGGGAGCACCCCGCTGGGGTTCCTGCTGGTGCCGCAGCTGGGCACGGTCAGTGTTTTCGGGATACCGCTGCCGTGGCTGCTGCTCGGTGTCGCGGTCTACCCGTTGTTCGTCGCGGTGGCTTGGTCCTACAACCGCAGCGCCGACCGTAACGAGCAGGAATTCACCGTGATTGTCAAGAGCTGAGGGCCAGCGGTGGCCGCCCAGGTTGACATGTACGTCACCGCCGGTGCGATAGTCGCGATCGCCGCACTGACCACGATCACCGGGCTCTACCGGGCGAAGGCCCGGTCGACCTCGAACTTCCTGGTGGCCTCCCGAACGGTGGGGCCACGCCTGAATGCCGCGGGGATCTCCGGGGAGTACCTGTCCGCCGCGTCCTTCCTCGGCATCGCGGGGCTGGTGCTCAAGGGTGGGGTGGACGCGCTGTGGTACCCGGTCGGGTTCACCGCGGGATATCTCGCGCTGCTGCTGTTCGTGGCGGCGCCGCTGCGCCGGTCTGGTGCCTACAGCCTGCCAGACTTCGCTGAGGTGCGGCTGGACTCGGTGCGGCTGCGCCGGATCTGCACTGCCTTCGTCATCATCATCGGCTGGCTTTACCTGGTGCCGCAGCTGCAAGGCGCCGGGCTCACCGTCGCCACGGTCCTGGATTATCCGACCTGGGTCGGCGCCGCCGTGGTCGTGCTGATCGTGACGGTCAACCTCTACACCGGGTGGATGCACTCGATCACCTTCGTGCAGGCCATCCAGTACTGGATCAAGCTGACCGCGCTCGCCGTCCCGGTCTTCGTGCTGCTGATCCACAGCGCCGGCGAGGACCGGAAATTCCGGGAGTCGCTGGGTGCGGCGGCACCGCCGTCTTTCGCCAAGGCCACCGACATCCGTCTCGGCGACGATGTCGTGCTCCAGGTCAAGGAGCCAACGCTGCTGAAAGTCAGCACGGACGGGCGTCCCGGCGCGGAGCCGGTGACCTGGCTACCCGGTGATCATCAGGTCGCCGAGGGCGCCATCCTGCACTTCGCCGCAGGCAGCCGGGTTCCGGTGATCAGCGGCGCCGTGGCGGGCAACGACAGCTGGCTGCGCCCGATGGGCAGCCCGGCCAGCGATGGCCGTTACCCGCTGCTGGCCACCTACTCGCTCATCGTGGCGCTGCTGCTGGGAACCATGGGGCTGCCACACGTGCTGGGTCGCTACTACACCAATCCCGACGGTCCTGCGGCGCGGAACACCACGCTGGTGGTGCTGGCGTTGCTGGGCGTGTTCTACCTGTTCCCGACGATCGCCGGGTGGCTCGCCCGGCTCTACGTCCCGCACCTGCTGGTCACCGGGAACACCGACGCCGCGCTGCTGGTGCTGCCCCGGGCGGTGACCGGCGGCGCCCTGGCGCTAGTGCTCAGCGCGATGATCGCCGCCGGGGCGTTCGCCGCCTTCGTGTCCGCCGCGTCAGGGCTGGTGGTCAGCGTCGCCGGAGTGCTGTCCACCGACGTTCTGCCCGGCCGACTCCGGGGCTTCCGGACTGCCACTGTGGTGGCCTGGTCGGTCCCGCTGGCCTTCGCGCTCGCTGTGTCAGCACTGGATCTGGCCCAGGGCGTCGGGCTGGCCTTCGCGGTGGCCGCCTCGTCGTTCTGCCCGCTGCTGGTGCTGGGCATCTGGTGGCGGGGCCTGACCGACACCGGCGCGGCGGCCGGCATCCTGCTCGGCGGCGGGTCGGCGGTGGCTGCGGCGCTGCTCGCCGCGACCGGCGTGCTCTCCCCGGGGTGGCCGGCGGTGCTGGCCCAGCCGGCCGTGTTCACCGTGCCGCTGGCGTTCCTGACCATGGTCGTGGTGAGCCGCCGGACCACGGATCGGATCCCGGTCGACGTGTCGCGTATCCTGCTGCGGCTGCATGCACCAGAAGGATTGGGATTGACCGACGACCGGGACATGAGCCGTTTCGTGGCCCGTCTAAGCCTGGCAGCCGGCCTGCTGCGGCCCCGTCGTGGCCGGCACCGCCGGTAACTGCGGCATGACCCGCCGGTGCACCACGTACCGCGCAGGCGGCATGATGACTTGCACAACTGTCCTGGAGGTGTGAATGAGCACCACCGAGCGCGTCGGCAGTGCGGGCGCCCCGCAGCCGACGGACCCCTGGATCACTGCCCACAACAGCGCGGATTTCGCTGTCCTACGCCGGCGGTTCCACGGTTTCGTCTTCCCGACGACCGCGTTCTTCCTGACCTGGTACCTACTGTACGTCCTGCTCGCCGCGTTCGCCCCCGGCTTCATGGCCACCAAGGTGGCCGGCAACATCAACGCGGGGCTGATCATCGGCCTGCTGCAGTTCGTCACCACCTTCGCGATCGCCACCCTCTACAACTGGTTCGCCACCAGGAGCCTGGACCCGCTGAGCGGCCGGATCCGCGAGCAGATCGAAGGAGCGGCCCGTTGACCGGGAACCTGGCCCAGCAGGCCGTGGGTGATCCGCTGCTCAACGGCGGGATTTTCCTCTTCTTCGTCCTGGTCACCCTGGTGATCGTGGTCCGGGCCTCCCGCCACACCAAGACCGCTGCCGACTACTACACCGCGGGCCAGTCGTTCACCGGCCCGCAGAACGGCCTCGCGATCGCCGGTGACTACCTGTCCGCGGCCTCGTTCCTCGGCATCGCCGGTGCCATCGCGGTCTACGGCTACGACGGCTTCCTCTACTCGATCGGCTTCCTGGTCGCCTGGCTGATGGCCCTGCTGCTGATCGCCGAACTGCTGCGGAACACCGGCAAGTTCACCATGGGTGACGTGCTGAGCTTCCGGATGCGCCGGCGGCCGGTGCGGGCCGCCGCGGCGGTGTCGACGCTCACGGTGTCGCTGTTCTACCTGCTGGCCCAGATGGCCGGTGCCGGTGGCCTGGTCGCGCTGCTGCTCAACGTCCAGGGCCGCGGCGCCCAGGCGATCGTCGTCACGGTCGTTGGCGTCCTGATGATCATTTATGTGCTGATCGGCGGCATGCGTGGCACCACCTGGGTGCAGATCGTCAAGGCCAGCTTGCTGATCGTCGGTGCGGGCATGCTGACCTTCTGGGCGCTGGGCTCCTTCGGGCTCAACCTGTCCGCCCTGCTGGGCGAGGCCGCGGCGAGGTCGCCGCGGGGCGACGCGGTGCTCGCACCCGGCCTGCAATGGGGCCAGAGCATCACAACAAAGATCGACTTCGTGTCGCTGGGGATCGCGCTGGTGCTGGGCACCGCGGGGCTGCCGCACATCCTGATGCGCTTCTACACCGTGCCCTCGGCCAAGGAGGCCCGCCGCACGGTGGTGTGGGCGATCTGGCTGATCGGCGTCTTCTACCTGTTCTCGCTGATCATCGGCTACGGCGCCGCGGCACTGGTGGACGGCGGCCCGCAGCGGATCGCCACGATGCCCGGCCAGGAGAACTCGGCGGCCCCGCTGCTCGCCTACCAGCTGGGCGGGGAGGTGCTGCTCGGCTTCATCTCGGCAGTGGCCTTCGCCACGATCCTCGCCGTGGTGGCCGGGCTGACGATCACCGCGTCGGCGTCGTTCGCGCACGACGTGTACGCCAACGTGATCAAACACGGTGACCTGGACCCGGACCGTGAGGTGCGGGTCGCCCGCATCACCGCCTGCGTCGTCGGCGCGCTGGCGATCCTCGGCGGCATCTTCGCGCTCGGCCAGAACATCGCCTTCCTGGTGGCGCTGGCCTTCGCGGTGGCCGCGTCGGCGAACCTGCCGACCATTCTCTACTCGCTGTTCTGGAAGCGGTTCAACACCAGCGGCGTGCTGTGGAGCATGTACGGCGGCCTGATCAGCTGCGTAGTACTGATCATCTTGTCGCCCGCGGTGTCCGGCACCCCGAAGTCGATGATCCCCGGCCTGGACTTCGCGATCTTCCCGCTGCGCAACCCAGCCCTGGTCTCGGTGCCACTGGCCTTCCTGCTCGGCTATCTCGCCACGGTGCTCAGCAAGGACGAGGACGACAAGGCCAGCGAGGCGAAGTTCGCCGAGATGAAGGTGCGGGCGCTCACCGGTGCCGGTGCCGAGCGGCCACTGGCACCGGCGGCGGTCCCGCCGCCGCAACCACCACAGCAACCTCGGCAACCCAGCCCGGACCGTCCGGAAGCTGCCTGGCTGGGCGAGCGCTGACGCGACCGCCACCGGCGGCCTGTGGCACGATTCGACCATGACAGCTCCGGTCCCCGCGGTGTCCGTGCCCGACGTGCCCGGCAATGCCGTCCTGCTCGACGTCCGCGAAGACGACGAGTGGGTCGCCGGGCACGCGCCGGGGGCGGTGCACGTCCCGATGGGGCAGGTGCCGCAGCGCCTTGCTGAGCTGGCCACCGCGTTCCCGGACCGCCCGGTGCACGTGGTGTGCCGCTCCGGGGGGCGGTCGGCCCAGGTCACCGCCTATCTCACGCAGGCCGGGTGGGACGCGGTGAACATCGACGGCGGGATGCGCGCCTGGGCTGCCGCTGGCCGCCCGATGGTGGCCGAGTCGAGCGCGGTGCCGAAGGTACTGTAGGTCCGGCGATGGCCACCCCCGAGGTGAGTTCCGTTGAACGCATGCGCGCGCTGGCCGCCGCGGCGGTCCCGCTGCTAGGGCTGACCGCGGCGCTGGTGCTGGCCACCGCGGGCGCCGAGGCGTGGCGTTACGCGCTCCTGCTGGACAGCCGCACCGACGCGGTACCCGCCGGGCCGCTGCACACCAGTGACGCACTGGTGATCACCGGCGGGGTGACCTCGCTGCTGGCCGGCGCCCTGGCCGGGGCGATCACGGTGGGGTGGCTGGTCCGCGCCTGCGCGGCCGCGGCTCGGGCCGCCGCGGTCAGGCCGGCCCGCCCGACCTGGCAGCTGGTCGCCGGCGTGCTGGTGCCGGGGGTGAACCTGGTGGTGCCGGGCGCGGTGCTCGCGGAGCTGGAGCACACGGCGCTGGGCCGGGATCCGGGCGCTCGGCCGCGCCCCTCCCGGCTGGTCGTCGGCTGGTGGGCGCTCTGGGCCACCGGGGTGGTGCTGGCCGGTACCACCCTGCTGTGGAACCTGAGCGACGGGGTGCAGGCCCGCGCCGATGGTGTGCTGCTGCACGTGGCCACCGACCTGGTGGCCGGCGCCGTCGCGGTCACCACGATCGTCGTGGTGCGGCGGCTGACCCGGTTGCTCAGCCCGGCAGCCCTGGCCGGCGTCCGCCGGATGGTGGTGCTGCGGGTACCTGGCGGCACCCGCCCGTGAGTGGCATTCGGTGCCAGAACACTGTTAGCCACTCACGACCGCACGCGATAGCGTGCCGCTGTGTCCAAGCGCAGCACGACAAAGACCCGCCAGCCCGCCGACGGCCAGTGCAACCCCCGCCAGGCCTGCCCGTGCGGGTCGGGCAAGCGGTACAAGGCCTGCCACGGCAACCCGGGCGGCACCCAGGACGTCATCGTCAGCCGCCCCTTCGCGGGGCTTGCGGCGGAGTGCCAGCTCGTGGCGCTGCGCGAATTCGTGCCGTCGGCGACCGCGCCCCTGCCGCTGGCGCAGCCGGCCGGGCGCGACATCACGCTGGCCACCGTGCTGCCGACGGCCGCCGCCGCGCTCGTGCGGCCCGACGGTGCGGCGCTGATCGGGCTGCAGGTGCTCGCCCACTCGGGCGACGTGTCGCGGGATCTGGGCCGCGCGGTGACCTGGGCGTTGACCGCCGAGCCCGGCTCGGTGTTACCGGCAGTCAGCACGGTCGCCGGGGGTGAGCAGATCCGGCTGCAGG
>JBOHFT010000116.1:0-14095 GCA_050699815.1 Pseudonocardiaceae bacterium
CATCGCAAACTTCAAGACCTGGAGAATCATGCACACCGACTACCGTCGCCCCCTTGCAACATTCGCGACAACCATCTCAGCTGTAATTGGACTGCACTTCTACACGGCCGCCTGAATAATCCTCCATCATCCAGTGCCCGATCATCCAGTGCCCGAGACACCGACAGAAACCCAGTTCGCGTTTCAGCCGGGCCACGCTCCTGCACCACATCACCGCCACCGCCTGAGCTAGTGCAGGGTAAGGGTGGCGATGGGACTGGGCCCGGGTGATAGCGGGATCTGGTAACGCCCCGCCAGGTAAGAGGCGATATCATGGAACAGCGGTGCAGCATTGGCGGTGGCCGGGTTATCGAGCATGATCGCGACCACGAAGCGCGGGGCGTCGGCGGGCAGGATCCCCGCGAAGTTAATCCAGTAGTTCGAGGCACTGTAGCAGCCGCAGGCGGGGTTGACCTGCTGCGCGGTGCCGGTCTTGCCGGCGATCTGGTAGCCGTCCAGGGCCGCCTGCGGGCTGGTCCCCTGCTGCCCGGGCCCAGGCGCGTCCTGCACGACCGCGCGCAGCATGTCCCGCACGGTGCGCGCGGTCTGCGGGCTGACCACCCGCACGCCCTCCGGCCGTGGGGTCGCGGTGCGGGTGCCATCCGGGGCGATCTCGGCGCTGACGATGCGCGGGGGGATACGCACGCCGTCGTTGGCGATCGCCTGGTACATGCCGGCCATCTGCAGCACGGTCATCGATAGCCCTTGGCCGATCGGCAGGTTGGCGAACGTGCTGCCCGACCACTGGTCACGGGGCGGCACCCGGCCTGCGCTCTCCCCGGGCAACCCCACACCGGTGCGCTGGCCCAGACCCATTCGCGCCAGCATGTCCACGAAGCGGTCCTCGCCCACCCGCTGCGCGGTGAGCAGCGTGCCGACGTTGGACGAGCGGGCCAGCACCCCGGTGAACGTGAGGTTCAGGATGCCGTGCGGCCACGCGTCGGAGACCGTCCGGTCGGCGACCCGCAGTTGGCCGGGGACTCGCAGCGGGGTGTCCGGCCCGACGACACCGCTCTCGATCGCCGCGGCAGCGGTAACCACCTTGTTCACCGAACCGGGCTCGAAGGGTGCCGACACCGCCGGGTTGGCCAGCAGTTCAGGGGTCGCCGCCGCGAGATCGTTCGGGTCGAAGGTGACGTCGTTGGCCATCGCGTAGACCTCGGCGGTGCGCGCGTCGAGCACCACCACGCTGGCCCCCTTGGCGCGATGTCTGCGCGCGTAGTCGCCGAGCATCTGCTGCAGGGTGAACTGCAGGTCGGAGTCCAGGGTGAGTTCCAGTCCCGAACCGGATACCGGCAGCCGGACAGCGCGCTCGCTGCCCGGGATGATCGCGTCCGAGCCTTCTGCGGTGTCGACCACCCGGCGACCGTCCCGGCCGACCAGCAGGGTGTCGTCATGGTTCTCCAGGCCGACCAATCCCCGCACTTTGCGCTCGTCGGCCCGCCAGTTCGCCACTCCCAGGACGTTGGCTGCGAGGTCACCGCCGGGATACTGGCGGATCTCCCGGTGCTCCGAGCTGATCTCCGGGAAGTCCTGCTGGATCGCCCTGGCCTGAGCCGGCCGCACCAGTGGGGCGAGCAGCACGGTGGTGCGATCGCTGCGCAGCTGGCTGAGGATCTCCTGCTCAGACACCGGCGGCCCGAGCACCTGGGCCACCCGGCGAGCCATCGCCTGCTTGTGCAGGTCCGGATCGGCGCGCACGGCGCGCTGCTCCGCAACGATCCGCCTGGGCTGCGCGTACAGGGCCTGGGCTCGCACGCTGAACGCCAGCGGCGTGCCGTTGCGGTCGGTGATCGTGCCACGCTCGGCGGGCAGGGTCTGGACAGTGGTGCGCTGGCTTGATGCCTGCGCCGAGAGTTCCGCCGCCTGCAGCCCCTGCACTCCGACCAGCTTGAGTCCGGCGGCCAGGAGCGCGAGGACGAGAATGATCCGGCCCAGCACCAACCGGTTGCGCAGCGCGCCTGCCGACGAGCCAGGTGCACGGCGGCGGGGACGATGTCGGCCCATCAAGCACCGCCAGCCGGGACGGGCTGGGCTGGTACTGCCGGGGCTGGGGCTGGTGGTGCTGCCGGGGCTGGTGGTGGCACTGCTGGCGGGGCGGGCTGTACTGGGGCGGGCTGTACTGGGACCGGCGGCGGGGCAGGTGCCGTGGCCCGCCGGGGCTGGCCGATCAGGACGACCGCGCCGTCCGGGCGGACGACCAGCCGCGCTGGATCCCTGGCCGGCACCATGCCCAGCTCGCGGGCCCGGCGAGCCACCTCGGGCGCGGTTTCCAGGTTGGCCACCTCGCGGCCCAGGTTCTCCGAACGCTCCGTGAGATTCCTGGCCGCTTCCCGGGCACTGCGCAGGTGATAGGAATCGGCAGCGGCCGCCGTGGACAACCACAGCGTGGCCACCAGTACCACCGCCAGCAACACCATCACCAGCACCACGAACGGCGCCCGGCGCGCGGCCTCCACGCTGCCCGGGGCAGCGTGCCGCGGCCCCGTTCGCTGCGCGCGCCGAGCATAAGCTCGCTGGACGGCCCGGGAGCGCACCCGCTCGGACTCGATGCCCCGGCGACGGTTGAGCGTGGCAGTCCGGCTGCGCTGCGCCGTCGGCGGAGTCACGGTACGCGGGGGAGCCGTCACGGAGTCCCCTCCGGGCCATCGGCTCGGTGCTCAGGAGCCGGTGCGATGCGTTGCGCGGCGCGCAGCCGCACCGAGACTGCCCTCGGATTCGCTTCAGCCTCGGCCGGCCCGGCCTGCTCGGCGCCGCGGGTCACCGCGCGCAGCTGGGGTCCGTGGCCGGGCAACTCGACCGGCAGGCCAGGCGGGGTCCGCGAGGTGGTCAGCTGCGCCAGCGCTCGTTTGACGATCCGGTCTTCCAGGGAGTGGTAGGACATCGCCACCAGCCGACCGCCGACCGACAGCGCACCCAGCGCGGCGGGTATCGCCGAGCGCAGCGCCGCCAGCTCACCGTTGACCTCGATGCGCAACGCCTGGAAAGTCCGCTTGGCGGGATGTCCACCGTGTCGACGGGTGGCCGCCGGGACACTCTGATAGACGATCTCGACCAGCCGGGCCGTGGTGCCGAAGGGCACTCGCGCCCGCTCGGCCACGATCGCAGCGGCTATCCGGCCGGCGAAGCGCTCCTCGCCGTACTCCTGGAGCACCCTGGTGAGGTCGGCCCGTGAGTAAGTGTTGAGGACATCGGCCGCGGTGGGCCCGGCACTGGCGTCCATCCGCATGTCGAGAGGGGCGTCGCGGGCGTACGAGAAGCCGCGCTCACTGGCATCCAGTTGCAGCGATGACACTCCCAGGTCGAACAGCACGCCATCGAGGCGCCCGATGCCGAGACGCTCCAGCACCTGGGGCAGCTCGTCGAAGACCGCGTGCTCCAGGTGAATCCGCCCGCAGTAGGGCTGCAGCCGGTCGGCGGCCAGCGCCAGCGCCTGCGGGTCGCGGTCCAGGCCGACCAGGGTGAGTGCGGGATGGGCCGCAAGCAGGGCCGCCGCGTGCCCGCCGAGGCCCACGGTGGCGTCGACCACCACCGCTGGCCGGTCCGCCAGCGCGGGCCCGAGCAGTTCCAGGCACCGGTCCAGCAGAACGGGGGTGTGCCGGGGTGACGCGGCGTCACCAGGCAGGTGATCAGCCACCGCCAGCCTCCCTCCGCTCACACCCCATCTCCTTCTTGCTCACATTCACGACGTGCGTCGAAGCCCTCCCCCGGTGTCGCCAGGTCTCCGTCCGGCACGAGGCCCTGGCGCCGGGGAAGGGGCGTCAGGGCCTTGCTGGTCTGTGTCGTTACGCATCGGAATCGATGCGCCTCCGGACGGAGGCCTCGCGGCACGGGGTCACATCACGCCGGGTCACATCACGCCGGGCAGCACCTCTTCCTGCGCCTGGGAGTAGGACTCCTCGTGTTCCTCCAGGTAGCGCTGCCAGGCCGCGGCATCCCAGATCTCCAGACGGTTGATCGCCCCGATCACCGCGCAGTCCTTGCTCAACCCGGCGTAGCGCCGCAGCTCGGGCGCGATCGAGATGCGGCCCTGCCCGTCCGGGCGTTGCTCGTCGGTGCCAGCGAACAGGTAACGCTGGTAGGCCCGCACCGCCTCATTGGTGAACGGCGCCTGCGCCACCTTCCGGGCCATCTGCTCGAACTCGGCGCGCGGGAAGACGTAAAGGCAGTGGTCCTGTCCTTTGGTGACCATCAACCCCCCAGCAAGCGCATCGCGGAATTTCGCCGGCAGCGTCAACCGGCCCTTGTCGTCCAGCCGAGGTGTGTGGGTGCCCAGGAACACCGGTCACCCACCTCCCCAGCAGCCCGGTGGGCTGGCGCGAAGCACCCTTGTACTCCACTGCCAACCACCCTACCCCACTTCACGCCACTGTCAACGCGCGGACCCGCGTCTCTCCCGCTGCCGTGCGCGATCGAGGCAGTTCAGCGGCAGTGTCGGCCAGGTGGGGGATGGCCGGGCGCACAGGCCGCTTCAGCGGCCTTCAAGGCCCCCGCGAGCCACTGACCACCCCTCCAACCCACCTGCGCGGCCCCCGTGCGCCCCGCAGGTGGGGGAAAGTGGTGCTCGACTCGCCACAGGATGCCTGTGCAGGCATGAGGGCGAGATCAGGCGGAGTCAAGGATCTCGACGGGGTGATGCATGACCGCGGCCCGCCCCGGCGCGCGATCCGGAGGAGCGTTCATCATGCCGCTATGGCGAAAAGGACAGGGGTGGAGCGCATTCAGGTCGAGGCAGGCATACTTCCCAGCCGGCGATGGCCGTGGCTCTGGTGTGCGGGTCCCAGATGGCGCAGCTCTGCGGGAATCTTCATCGGGCGGGCCTACGGAACACCCCTCCCCTGCGCCGGCGGTGACCTGCAACGTTCCCGGTAGTGGCTCGGCTTCCGGGAACGTTTCGGCCGATCTTGGCAGCGGCCCTGTGACTGTGAGACGCTCCGAGATATGAGCACGGCTGCTTCTGACGCAGAGACGCTGGCCACAGGCGGACTGAAGTGGCTGCTTGGGCTAGCGCGCGACACCGTGAATGGTCTCGTCTGGACCAGGACGGCCGACTCCGGCCAGGTCGACCCCACTCTGTACAGCGGTGCTGCGGGAATCGTGATCGCGCTGCTTGAGGCTCACCGTCACTTCGGCGACGACCAATTCGCCGATGCCGCCGTCCGCGGCGGTCGGGCGATCGCCGCCGGGGTTGATGAGGTGGGTCGTTGCTCTCTGTACTTCGGTCTAGCTGGTATGGCTGTCGCCCTACGCGCGGTTGACGACCTGCTCGGAGACGTTGCTGCCGGCGCAGCGGCAGACCACGCCCTCGAGATCGTCCGGTCGCGCTTCGACGGGGAGCGATGGAGTGACCAATTCGACCTGCTCGGCGGCAACGCCGGCATCTCGCTGGGTGCACTGGCTGCCGGTGATCCCGAACTTGCCGTCCTTGCGGTCATGCCCTACTTGCGGACGTCAGAGCCGACCGTGGGCGGTGTGCAATGGGATTTGCGCACCGGGACGGAGGCGCGATTCCACCATATCTCGCACGGCACCCTCGGCATTGTTCACGCACTCGCCGCCGTGGGCCAGGCAACTGGTCGTCCTGAGCTGACCGAGCTGGCGCTCGCCGGTGCGGCGGACGTCGTGAGTCGGAACGAGGCCGGCCCGTCAGATTTCCTGGTCCCGCACTCGGATCCGCAGCACAAGCCGGACCTGATCGAGCGCTACAGCTTTGGTTGGTGTCACGGGCCGACTGGTGATGCCCAGGTGTTTCGGTTGCTCGGCTCGGTGACGAGAGACCCGGCCTTTCAGGATCTAGCGGACCGCTGCTGGCATACGGTTACCGAGTCTGGCCTCCCGCGAAGGGTGCGACCGGGCTTCTGGGACAACAACGGCCGCTGTTGTGGAACGGCGGGCGTGCTGGCGCTGGCCTGCGACCGACACGCCGAGCGCCGCGACGGTCTAGAGTTCGCGGCCATGCTCGTCGAGGATCTTGTGTCTCGCGCTACTGTGGACGGTGATGGAGTGCGCTGGTCGAACCACGAATACCGCGTCACCCCGAGCGCGCTCGAACCACAAACGGGCTGGGCCATGGGTAACGCGGGGATCATCCGTGAGCTGCTCCGGTTCGCTCGTGCCACCGCAGGCACCGATCCGTCATACGCCGTCACTTGGCCGGACCATCCGGCAGTCGGTCACGTCGTCGACACCTAAGTGCCCGTAGCGGATGCGCTATTGGGACACGGCGATCGGCATCCAAGACGTCGGCGGGCTGCCGCTCGGAGTCGTCACCGCGGAGTCTGGCGATCGCAACGCGCCAGCCCAGGGTGCCGTCAGCAGCCGCAAACGAGCGCATAGTCATGCAGGCTGAGTCGCCGGGTGCAACGTCCTCTTCTGCCGCTGTCCGTGCCAGCCGTCCGGTTGTTGACGTTGCCCATGTTTACGTGCCCGCGGCAGGAGTCGAACCTGCGGCCTAGCGATCAGGACTACAAGTACTCCGCGATCCGGTCTCTGACCGCGGCGCGGCGCAGCTTGCCCGACGGTGTCTTGGGTAAGGCGGCCGGTGGCAGCACGACCACGGCGCTGGGTCTGAGCCCGATCGCATCGACCACCCGCGCGGCGACCTCCTTGCGCAGGATCCGCTCGGCCTCGGGGTCTCCCGCCCGGTTGGACTCGACGGCCACCGCGAACGACTCCCGCCGCGCACCGGCGTCGAGGCGCACCGCCACCACGCTTCCCGGACGCACCCCGTCGGCCAGCCCGGCGGCCCGCTCGATGTCGGTGGGATAGATGTTGCGCCCGCCCATGATGATGACGTCCTTGCGCCGCCCGCAGACCACCACGTCACCGTCGGCGAGATAGCCCTCGTCCCCGGTGTCCAGCCACCCGTCGGGATCCTGGGTGGGCTGCGGCCCCCCGGCGGTCAGGTACTCGCGGGTCACCGAATCACCGCGGAGCAGGATCCGGCCGACCTCACGCTCCCGGCGCGCGCCACCGTCCTCGGCGACGACCTGCACCTCCAGCCCGAGCAGTGGCGGCCCGAGCCGGGGGAAGGCGCGGACGTGCTGGTGGGACGGCCCAGCGGGGACGGCAACCCGGCGCTCCTCCAGCGCGTCAGCGTCCACAGTGTCGACCTGCATGCCGATTCCCGGTGGCGCGAAGGAGACCCCGAGGGTGGATTCGGCCATCCCGTAGGCGCACACCACGCAGCGCTCGGGCAGCCCGAATCTCGCTCCCGCGCTGGTGAACGCCCGCACCGCGGCCGGTTCGATGGGCTCGGCACCGTTGAGCGCGAAGCGCAGGCTGGACAGGTCGAAGTGCTCATCAGTGCCCACCAGCCGCCGGGCCAGCAACGCGTAGGCGAAGTTAGGCCCCGCGGTGACCGTGCCACGGTGCCGGCTGATCAGCTCGGCCCACAGCAGCGGGCGGGACAGGAAGTCCGCCGGGGTCACCTTCACCAGCTCCAGGCCCAGCGCCATCGGCACAGTGAGGAACCCGACCATCCCCATGTCGTGGAACAGCGGCAGCCAGGAGATCATGACGTCACCGGCCGGATCGAGCGCGCTGGCCTGCGCCATCGCGGTCATGTTGGCGTAGAGGTTGCCGTGGGTGATCCGGACCGCCTTGGGGTCAGCGCTGGACCCGGAGGTGAGCTGCAGCAGCGCCGTGTCGTCCTCGCCTACCTGAACCGGCGTCGTGAGCGGCCGGACGGCTGGAGCATCGAGATCGGCGAGCATCAGGTAGCTGATCCCGCGCTGGTCGAGCAGCGCGGCGAGCCTGTCGAAGGGCGGCCCGAGTAGGACCAATTTGGCGCCGATCATGCCGAGCACCCGGACGGTGTCCGCCGCCCAGGCGGCCAGGTCTGCGCGCGGGGTCGGCTGATGCAGCATGGTCACGCTGCCACCGGCCAGCCAGACACCCTGCACGGCGGCAGCGATCAATGCTGGGTCACCGGCCAGCACGGCGACCGCATCACCGTGCTGCACGCCAGGCGTGGCACGTCCGATCAGGGTCCCCGCGGCCCGGCGGGCCTGCTCGTGCACCTGCGTCCAGGTGCGGCGGCGCGGCTGCGCCGGTTCACCGGTGGTGATGCCGCGGCCTGACCGGGTCGGCGAGTCCGGCGCGCAGCGCGCCAGCAGAGTGTCGACGAACCTGCTCACGACCGGCCACCTTACCGGCTGTGGTAGGGAACACGGCCACTGATGGGTCACGAACCAGCGGCGTCGGCGACCTCCAGCCAACGGGTCTCCAGCTCATCCTTCGCGGCAAGCACCGCGCGCAGTTCACCGTCCAGCTCACGGAACGCACCGGGGTCGGCGGCCTGCTGGGCAATCCGGTGCTGCAGGTCAACCTCACGGCCGGCCAGCCGCTCCAGCTGCCGCTCCAGCCGGGCCAGCTCCTTGCGCGCGGCACGCGCCTCGGCGGCCGCCGGTGGTCCGGTGCTGGCGACGGCCTGCAGGGCTGCCCCGGACGCGCGGTCCCACCGCTGCAGGTACTCCTCAATGCCGCCGGGCAGGTGGGTGATCCGCCCGTCGCCGAGCAGCGCCACCACGGTGTCACAGACCCGCTCGATGAGGTAGCGGTCGTGCGAGACGACCACCAGCGAGCCGGGCCAGCTGTCCAGCAGGTCTTCCAGCTGCTGGAGGGTGTCGATGTCCAGGTCGTTGGTGGGCTCGTCGAGCAGCAGCACGTTCGGCTCGGCCATCAGCAGCCGGGTCAGCTGCAGCCGCCGCCGCTCCCCGCCGGACAGGTCCGCCACCGGGGTCCACTGCCGCGACGCCGGGAAGCCGAGCCGCTCGGCCAGCTGCGCGGCGGACAGCTCCTGGGCACCCAGCACGACCCGGTGGGCGACCTCCTGCACGGCCTCCAGGACTCTTAACGACTCGGGCAGGTCCGCCAGCTCCTGCGTGAGGTGCGCCAGCCGGACGGTGGAGCCCTGCACAAGGCGGCCGGCGTCGGGTTCCCGCTGTCCGGCGAGCAGCCGCAGCAGCGTGGTCTTGCCCGACCCGTTGACCCCCACTAGGCCGATCCGCTCGCCGGGTCCGATCCGCCACGTCTGGGCGGCCAGCAGCGGGCGGCCGCCCACGGTCACCGTGACGTCCTCCAGTTCCAGCACGGTGCGGCCCAGCCGGCGCCGGGCGAACGCGAGCAGCTCGACGGTGTCCCGCGGCGCGGGCACGTCGGCGATCAGCGCCTCGGCGGCCTCGATCCGGTAGCGCGGCTTGGAACTGCGCGCCGGTGGTCCGCGGCGCAGCCAGGCGAGCTCCTTGCGGGCCAGGTTGCGCCGCCGGTCCTCGGCTGTTGCGGCCAGCCGGGCCCGCTGCGCCCGGGCGTAGGTCCAGTCCGCGTAACCACCGTCGTAGCCGTCTACCCGGCCGTCGGTGACCTCCCAGGTGCGGGTGGCCACGGTGTCCAGGAACCACCGGTCGTGGGTCACCACCACCACCGCGCAGCGCCGCGCCAGCAGGTGCTCGGCGAGCCACCGCACACCCTGGACGTCGAGGTGGTTGGTCGGCTCGTCGAGCACCAGCAGATCAAGCTCCCCCACCAGCGCGGCGGCCAGCGCGACCCGGCGCCGCTCCCCACCGGACAGCCCCGCCACGGACCGGTCCAGCCCCAGCGACGGGATGCCGAGCCCGTCGAGCAGCCCCCGCACCCGGGGGTCGCCGGCCCACTGATGCTCGGCGGTGACGTCCAGCGGGTCCAGCACCACCTGGCGCACGCTGGCCCCCGGGGGCAGCTTGGTGCGCTGGGTCAGCACGGCAAGGCGCAGGTCCCTGGCTGGGCTGACCCGGCCGGCGTCCGGCGCCTGGATCCCGGCGAGCACCTCCAGCAAGGTGGTCTTGCCGCCACCGTTGAGCCCGACCACACCGATCCGGTCCCCCTCGGCGACGCCGAGTGAGACCCCGGACAGCAGCGGGCGGACCCCGTAGGACTTCGAGACGGCCTCGAGGTTGACCAGGTTGGCCATCAGGCGCGGGCCAGGGGCGCGGGGGGCGGTTCCTCTACCACCCGGGCTCCGGGCACTGGGCCGCTGGCGACCCGGACGGTACGGCAGACGCCGGCGCCGGCCAGCTCGGCGGCCACCCGGACCGCGGCACCGGCGTCGACGCACAGGAACGCGCAGGTCGGGCCGGATCCGGACACCAGCCCGGACAGCGCCCCGGCCTCCACCCCGGCGCGCAGGGTGCGGCGCAGCGCGGGGCGCAGCGACACCGCGGCGGCCTGCAGGTCGTTGCCGAGCAGCAACGCGAGCTGCCGGGGATCGCCCGAGGCCAGCGCCTCGAGCAGCGGCTCGACGGCACCGAGCCGCGGTGGCGGAGCACCCGGTGATCCCGGTGCCCGCAGCCGGTCCAGCTCGCGGTAGACGTCCGCGGTGGGCAGGCCGCGGTGATCCAGCGCGACGACCCAGTGGAAGGTGTGCCGGCTCAGCACCGGCACCAGGGACTCACCGCGCCCGGTGCCCAGCGCAGTGCCGCCGTGCAAGGCGAACGGCACGTCGCTGCCCAGCCCGGCGGCGATTCCGGCGAGCTCGTCACGGCTGATGTCCAGGCGCCACAACCCGGCCAGCGCGACCAGGGTGCCGGCCGCGTCGGCGCTGCCACCGGCCATCCCGCCGGCCACCGGGATGGCCTTGCGCAGCACGACCCGCACCTCAGGCCGACGCCCGACGTGCTCGGCGAGGGCGAGCACCGCACGCCACGCGAGGTTGCCGCCGTCGGTGGGCACCGTCGCGGCGCCCTCGCCGTAGACCTGCACGCCGGGCACGTCGGTGGCCGCGACGGTCACCTCGTCGGTCACCGACAGCGCCTGGAACACACTGACCAGCTCGTGATAGCCGTCGCAGCGCAGGTCACCCACGGCCAGGTGCAGGTTGACCTTGGCCGGGACGCGCACGGTAACCGGTTGCGGCACAACGGCAAGCACGGCACCAGGGTACGGGGCTTCTGTGGACAACCCGTGAGTGGCATTACGTGCCATAACACTGTTACCCACTCACAAGCGCGATCCGCGCAAAGTCTCCGACGGTGAGCTGCTCACCGCGGGCGGCCGGATCCACCCCGGCTGCACGCAGCACCCGCTCGGCGGCGGCGGCCGAGCCTGCCCAGCCAGCCAACGCGGCCCGCAACGTCTTGCGGCGCTGCGCGAACGCGGCGTCGATCAGTGCAAAGACTTTCTCCCTGGGCACTGTGGACGGTGCTGCCCGGCGGGTCAGGGCCACCAGGCCGGAGTCCACATTGGGCACCGGCCAGAACACCCCGCGGGGCACCGGACCCGCGCGGCGCACCTGCGCGAACCACGCTGCCTTGGCACTGGGCGCGCCGTACGTGCGGGTGCCCGGCGGGGCGGCCAGCCGGTCGGCCACCTCGGCCTGCACCATCACCAGCCCGCGGCGCAGGCTGGGCAGCTCGGCCAGCAGGTGCAGCAGCACGGGAACGCCCACGTTGTAGGGCAGGTTCGCGACCAGCGCGGTGGGCGCCACGCCACCGGCCGCCTCGATGATCTGCGCGCGCCGCACCCGCAGCGCGTCGGCGGTCAGCACCCGCAGCGCACCGGCGCGGTCGGCGGCGCGGTCGGCCACCGTAGCGGGCAGCGCGGCGGCCAGCAGCGGATCCACCTCCACGGCCAGCACCCGATCCACCGCGCCGAGCAGGGCCAGGGTGAGCGAGCCCAGCCCGGGCCCGACTTCGAGCACGACGTCGTTGGTGGCCAGGTCGGCCGCCGACACGATCCGCCGCACGGTGTTGGCGTCGTGCACGAAGTTCTGCCCGAGCCGCTTGGTCGGGCGCAGCCCGAGCCGATCGGCCAGCGCACGCAGGTCAGCCGGCCCCAGCAGCGCGACCGGCTGACCGGACCCCGTCATGGAGCCATAGTGCGGTACGTGATCAGGCCAAACCCAGTCGCGACGAGCAGGCCGGCCAGGCGCCGTAGCCGCCGCGGGAGTTGCGGACCTTCTGCGCAACCGCGATCTGCTCCTCACGGCTGGCCTGGTGCGGGTAGGGGGCGTAGCGGTCACCGCCGTGGGCGCTCCAGGTGCTCCTGTCGAACTGCAGGCCGCCGTAATAGCCGTTGCCCGAATTGATGGCCCAGTTCCCGCCGGACTCGCAGCGGGCGAGGCGGTCCCAGACCGAGCCCTCGGCTCCGGTGGCTCCCTTGGCGCCGACCCGGATCTGCTTGGGCCGCGCCGGAGTGATCTGCTGGCTGGCGAGCTCCTTGCGGCTGGTCTCCTTGCCGTTTCTCAGGGTGACCCGGTAGGTGACCAGCTCCGCACCCGGCTCGCCGGGATCCTCGACGACCACGCCGCCGAGGGGCATCCCGGAGTCCTCAATCTTCTTGACCGGGGGCTGGACCGGCCGCCGCTCGCTGCGCTCCTCGGTGCGGATCCGGGTGACCTCCACGGTCATCCCGGGCAGCACCGGCGAGGTGGGCTGCGGGGTCACTGTGTCCCGATCCTCCAACGGCACGCCCTGCAGCGAGAGCAGGTCAGCGACCGACCGCCCGGTGGAGTGAATCTCACGGGCCGGCAGGCCACCGTCGAGCAGGGTGATCGGCTTGGCGATGCGCACCACCAGCGTCATGCCCTCCAACGGGATGGTGCGGGACCGATCAGCCGACAGCTCCATGTCGCGCGACCGCATCCCCACCTGCTGCAGCGCATGGTCGACGGTGAGCGCGGTAGTCCAGATCTCGTGCTGCGCGCCGTCTACGGTCAGGGCGAGTGGCCGACCGCGTTTGAGCACGACATGACTGCCGTCGGAGATGGCGCTGTGCGCTGCCGGGGCCAAGCTGTCCTTGCCATCGACGTGCAGGCCAGCGGATTCCAGCGCCCCCGACACTGACGACGCGAACGTGTGGATGGTCTGCTGCTCCCCGTCCACCTCGACGGTGACGGTCTTGTCCATCGTGAGAGCCGCAGCAGTGCCAGCGGGCAGCACCAGGGCGAGAGCCACCAGGGCCCCCCGGACGAGCGTACGAATGGTCACCAATGTCCAGTCGTCGCAGTTCCGGGCAGGGGGAGCGCGAGATCATGACGCACCTGAGCTCGCGCCCGGGAGACTTCCCCATCCCGGCTGACGGTGACGGGAAGGTAGCGGTTTGTAGCAGCTTGGGGTGAGCAACTCGCCCGGAGTGTCGCCGATCAGACGCTCAGGATCGGCGAGCGGTATCGGTCACGCTGAAGTGCGCGGCTAACGGGTAGCTGGGCGCCCGAACCCGAAGACCCGTTCGGCGGTCGCCGAGCTGGATGCGGCCAGCTCCGCGACGTCCTGCCCGCGCAGCGCCGCGAGGTCTCGGATCGTGTAAGGCAGGTTGACCGGCTCGTTGGGCTTCCCGCGGTGCGGATGCGGGGTGAGGAACGGCGCGTCGGTCTCCACCAGCAGCTGCCCGTCGGGGACCAGCACCGCTGCCGCGCGCAGCGCGCGGGCATTGCGGAAGGTCACCGTGCCGGAGAACGACAGCACATAGCCGGCGTCCACGCAGGCCCGCGCCATCGCGGCGTCCCCGGAAAAGCAGTGGAACACCACCGTCTCCGGTGGTCCCTCCTGCTCCAGCATGGCCAGCACGTCGTGGTGGGCGTCGCGGTCGTGGATCATCAGCGGCTTGCCGACCCGCTTGGCCAGGTCGATGTGCCAGCGGTAGGCGTCCTGCTGCTGCGGCGGCGACGCGCAGTCCGGGTCGCGTTGCGGCCAGTAGTAGTCCAGGCCGGTCTCCCCCACCGCGACCACCCGGGGCTGCTGCGCGAGCCGCTCGAGCTCGGCGCGGTCGGCATCGGTCATCGTCGCCGTGCGGGTGGGATGCAGCGCCACTGCGGCGAAGACCCGGTCGTCCCAGCTCGACGCCTGCACCACCCAGCGCGCCGAGGCCATGTCGTCGGCCACCGTCACCACCGTCGCGACCCCCACCGCCGCGGCCCGGTCCAGCGCCGCCCGAACCCCCGCCGGGTCAGCAGCCCCACAAGCATCCAGATGCGTATGCGCATCAACCACCGGCGCAGGCAACGCCGACGGGGGTGGCGGCAGCTCGGTCACGGTGACTCACTCTGCCTGGTCCGCATTCAGCGGGCTGAGCGGGGTAATCG
>JBOHFT010000117.1:0-14019 GCA_050699815.1 Pseudonocardiaceae bacterium
GGCCGGCCGGCCGGTGCTGGCCGCGGACGCCCGTCGGCTGGTCGGCGAGCCGGACCCGATGGGGGTGGCCCGCGTCATGGTCCGGGAGGCTCGGCTGACCGGCGCCGGCGTCGTCGTCGAGCCGGTCGAGGCACTGGTCGACGCCGCGCCGGGGGTGTTGCGGGAGCTGGCCGAGGCCCCGGTGCCGGTGCTGCTGGCCGGCGTGGCCGGCTGGGATCCACAGTGGACGGACCAGCCGCCGCTGCAGCTGGACGTGGTGGCCGCTACCGCCGCCGAGCGTGGCGTGGCGTGGCGGGCGGTGCTCGACGGGCGCCTGCAGCCGGGCCTGGACCCGCTGGGCGCGACCGCGCAGTTCCGGCTCGGCCCGGCGCAGATCGCCCGGGCCGCCCGGGCCGCGGTGCTGCACGCTGACCTGGCGGGCACGGCCGTGGGCGCCGGTGAGCTCCGGGCCGGCGCGCGGGAGCAGAACGCGGCCGGGCTGGAGCGGTTGGCCCGTCGGATCGAGCCGGAGGTGGGTTGGGCCGACCTGGTGCTGCCCGCGCCGACCCGGCGGGCGCTGCGGGAGCTCTCGGCCCGGGCCCGGCACCGCGACCGGGTGCTCGACGAGTGGCGGATGCGCCCGGGCGGCGGGCGCGGGCGGGGGATCACCGGGCTGTTCGCCGGGGACTCCGGCACCGGCAAGACGATGTCCGCGGAGGTGATCGCCGCCGAGCTGGGGCTGGACCTGTACACCGTCAACCTGGCCACCGTGGTCGACAAGTACGTGGGCGAGACCGAGAAGAACCTGGAGCGGATCTTCAGCGAGGCGGTCGGGGTGAACGGGGTGCTGTTCTTCGACGAGGCCGACGCGATCTTCGGCAAGCGCTCCGAGGTGCGCGACGCGCACGACCGCTACGCCAACATCGAGAGCGCCTACCTGCTGCAGCGCATCGAGTCCTTCGACGGGCTGGCGATCCTGGCCACCAACCTCCGGGCCAACCTCGACGATGCGTTCACCCGCAGGCTGGACGTGGTAGTCGACTTCCCGGTGCCGGACGAGACCCTGCGCCGGGCGCTGTGGGAGCGCTGCCTGGGCGCCGCGCTGCCCCGGGCGTCCGATGTGGACCTGGACTTCTGCGCCGCGGCCTTTGAGCTCTCCGGCGGCAACATCCGCTCGGTGGCGGTGACCGCCGCCTACCTGGCCGCCGAGGCCGGCCGCCCGGTGACCATGGCCGACCTGGTGGCCGCGGTGGCCACCGAGTACCGCAAGCTTGGCCGGCTCTGCCTGGACCGCGAATTCGGCCCGTACGTCGACCTGCTGCGGTGAACTTGAGGCCGTCGTGGAGACGAACCTGAGCTGGCTGCCCGTTCGGGCACCTGCTGTTGCCCGCTGGTCGGTGCGCCCAAGCCTGGTCGCGGTGTGCCCGGTTCTGCCACTGTGCAAGGGAAACCGATGCCGGGAGTAGCCATGCCAGCCCATCAGCATGACCTCGACGACAGCAGGGATGTGCGTCCCAAGGCCGACCGGATCGAGTCCGGGAACGCCGGCCTGGCCTACCGGGCGGCGGCCGCCGGGCGCACCGACGTGCTCGGCCCGGTCGGCCTGCTCCACATGCAGCGCGCGGTGGGCAACGCCGGCGTCGGCGGGTTGGTCTCCGAAAAGGAGCGCTCGCCGGTGCTCGACGTGGTCGCCTCCGGTGGATCGCCGCTGGACGCCGCGACCCGGGCGGACATGGAGGGCCGGCTGGGCCATGATTTCGGCGACGTCAGGGTGCACACCGACGCCCGCGCGCATGACTCGGCGCGCTCGGTGAACGCGCACGCGTACACAGTGGGGTCGAACGTCGTCTTCCAGCGGGACCAGTATGACCCGTCCTCTGTGGACGGAAAAACGATGCTGGCCCACGAGCTCACGCACGTCGTGCAGCAGCGCAGCGGCCCGGTGGATGGCATCCCGACCGGCGGCGGCATCTTGGTCAGTGACCCCTCCGACCGCTTCGAGCGGGAAGCCACCACGAATGCCGAGCGGGCGATGTCCGCTCCCGCGCCGGTGTCCCACGCAGCGGAAGGCGCCGCGGTTCAGCGTTCTGGCATCGGCGAGGACGACGATGCGGTGCAGCGGCAGGAGGCTCCCGCCCCCGAGGAAGAGGAAGAAGAGGTTCCGACCGTGTAGGGCAGCTAGGCGCTTACGAAATTCCGATCGACAGATGTTATCTATGCCGCGGGAGCAGCGACGTTGCTGCCGCGGTCGCGGCAGAGGGTCTGCATGTTGATCTGTAGGGTCTCGTAGTCGCGGTCGACGCGGGTCTAGGCGTTAGGTGCGCAATCAGAATAATGGTGGGATCACACATGCGGGCGCACGAACAAAATTCCGACGCAACTTCGACTCGTGTCCGTGCACTGGCCAGGAACCGGGTGATCGGAGTTGATCCCATAGGAGTCGGCCTGTCAGAGAATTATCCCCTCCGAGTACAGGAGGTTCTACAACTCCAGCGTCTGGCTGGTAACGCCGCCGCCGCCGTCCAGTGCCAGCACAGGGGCGTTGCGGCAGCGGGTGCCACCACCGGGGTGCAGCCCGGCCGCTTCTCGAATTCGGGAACGAGTCAACTTGGTCGGACCCTCGGATTCCACGGCTCGGGTCCCTATCTCACGAACGGCATCGAAATTGTGTTCGCCTTAGATCCAGGCGCCAGAGCCCGCTACGCCAGTTTGCGTCCCCGGCAGTGGTCCGGGCCCGAAGCAGTTTTTTTCAAGACCGGTCAACCATTAGGTTCCGCGTGGCAAACGATGTCTCGGGGTAACGGGAGCGGGCCCGACGATCCCCTACTTGAGAGTCAGCGGGTCGACAACCATGCAGTCATTTACGACGACAGTCCTGGGCCGTCGGTGCTCGGCCATATCGGACACACCTGGATCCACGCCGTTCAGAATTTCACAGGATGGGTTGAGGGCAGACCAACTTCGGGAGGTGGCTCGCGACGGCTTACCGAGGTGGTCGCGTGGCACAGCGTCGTCAGCGTGGTCAATCCCGACGCAGGCAGCGGTGCCGGGTCGTATCGACCGATGGGCTTCACTCGGAGCGGGACCGGGTGGGTTCCCACCGACGCCCCCAATCTATGAACTCTGAACGCGGCCCCGTGCGGCGGTGGGTTAGGGGGAAGAGTCATGTCCAGCGAACAACATCATCACGTCCCTGCGGATCAGCCCGTTCAGGTTCGCCGCGGACAGCAGGTCGTGGACGCGGCGGCTGACGTAGAGCATCGAAACCTTGCTCGGGTGCCGTGAGACGACCTCGTCGTCGCCGACCGCGTCGCGACTGATTCGGAACGGCCCGTCCTCCTGCTTGTGCGCCGTCCCGCACTCCGGGCAGACCGGTTCACCCTTAACTCCATAGGGTGTCACAACGGCTTTTTCCGCGCCCAGAGCGGCAAATCGGCGCGACGGCTCGCCGGTGGCGGCGTCGATTACCTCGGTCGACGTCCAACCCCGGATGCCTTCGAGGATCGACGTCATCCGCCGGGACGCGAGCAGCTGGCCGTTGGGCAGATCGGCGAGGTCCCAGCCATGGTCGTCCGGCCGGCTGCCGTCGGCGGCTGGCCCGTCCATGAGCGTCTCGTCCACGACGAGCGGTTCGACGGCCGTGAGGTCGAACTCGTCGGGCGGCGCGCCGCAGTGCGGACAGGTCGTGCCGGGCCGGTACGCAGTGTCCTTATTGCGCACCAGCGGCGGATCGACGGCCAGATCGGCGCCCCAGATGTCAATGAAGTCAGCCTTGGCGTAGTCCTCCTCCTCCAGGTCGTCGCGGACGAAGAGTTGGAAGGTAGCGCCGTCGATCCAGTCGAGCTGTCTGGTGAACCGGTTGAACTCCTCACGGGTGTCGAACGAGGCGTGCCACATGATGTCCAGGACCGGCTCGAACCCGTCCCACCCCGCGACCAGCTCGCCGATCCGCGACCACGTCCGCTCGTCGGGCTGCTGGTCGCGGGACAGCATCACGCTCCACACGCGTTTCATCCGTTCGACCTCCGCCCTACATGGTGGCCTGGGCGACGGCGATGCCGGCCGAGTACGCCAGCGGCGGGATGCCCGGATCGGTCCGGGCGCTCAGGCCGAGGTAGTAGGTGGTCAGGGCGGCCGCTACCTTCGGCCGTTCCGCCGGGTTGGCCTTCAGGTGCGCCTTGAACGCGAGGTTCTGGCCGTTCGGCGTGATGGTGAAGCCCATCAGCGCGGCGGTGGCCACCAGCGGGAGGTGGATCGAGGTGTGGATGACCCCCTGATGCACGCTCTCCCGCACGGACATCAGCGGCTGGACGTCGGGACCTGCGACGTACTTTGGCCAGACGTGGTGCGCGTGGATCGGCGCGCTGGCCGGGAGCGGTGCGTTGGGGTCGAGCGTGCCGGGCACTCCGCCGGAGGCGCGTGCGATAGAGCTGGTCTTCCGCAGGTTCCACCGGAGCTCCTTGCGCTTGCGGCGCCTTCGGGTGCGGGTGCGCGGCTTCGCCCGTGGTTGCGCGGGCGCCGTCGGCGTCGCGGTGGACTTGGCCATCAGCCACTGGATGAGCAGGACGATCAGGATGATCAGCGCGATCACCAGCAGGACCACCCCGGCCCAGAACAGCACGGCCCCGAGCGAGACACCTGCGAGGATCGCCCCGACGGCCTCTGCGATCGCCCAGAGCGCGGGTGCGGCGGCCACCGCTGCCGCCGCCGGGGGCGAGGCCATCTGCGCGGCGGTCCGCAGCCGGGACGGCGAATAGGCGTCCAGGCCGGCGGTCAGCGACGAGGTCCCCTCCCCTGGGCTTCCACCGCCGAGCAGGCTGGTCACCCGCGAGAGGATGCGGCCGAAGAACCCGCGGATGCCGCTGAAGATGGACCGGCCGAGGTTCGCGAGGGCGTCGACCGGGGCCCGGACCACGTCCAGCGCCACCGACAGCACACGGCCGAGCGCGGCGGTGATCTGCGAGACCAGGCCGCGCACGCCGTCGACGACCTTGGTGACGATCGCCGCGATGCCTTCGCGGACCTTCGCGCCGATCCCGGCCAGCGCGCCGACGATCTCTCCCGGAATCCGGGCGATGCCGGCACGGATCTCGCTGAGGTAGGCCGCCACGCTCTGCCGCATCCGCGCGACGACGCCCGTCGACTCCTGGTCGGCCTCGGCTACGGCCTGGGCGTTCTCGGTGCGTACCTGCTCGACGCTCAACGCGAAGCCGGCCCGTGCCGTGGAGTCGAACTCGCTTTGGTCGAGGGTGTTGGCATTGGACTCCATGTGCGGGTCCAGCGCCTCGTCCTCCGGGTGGTCGCCGCCGTTGGTGAAGTCGAGGATCTGGTCGAGCGAAGCTCGGCCACGTTCCCGGTTTGCCTGGATTCGGACGAGCGCGGCGGCTTCCGCCTGGTTGATCCGCCCAGTGGCTTCGGCGGCCGTTCCGTGCAGCACCGAGTGGACCCTCGCCTTGGCCGACCGCAGCGCTGTCATGACGCGGTTGGCCACCGTGGACAGCGCCCGCCCGATCGCCGCGATAGCGCGGGAGATCAGCCCGGTGAAGCCTTGGACCAGGCTCGTGACCGCCGCGCCCGCGCGCCGGATGAGGTTGACGACCAAGCCGAGGACCGAGTTCACGGCCGAGGTGATGAAGCCGGTGACGTGGCCGAGCGCGCCCCGGATGGACCCGGCTACCGACTCAGCCGAGTCGAGGACGAACCGGCGAATCCGGCCGATTCCGGGGAGGTTGGGGATCGGCAGGGCGCGTGCGGCACCGAGGATGCCGCTGGCAACCCCGCCGACCGCGCCGGTCACGGTGGACGTCACGGCGGCGGCGCCCTGGCGGAGGCCGTTGAGGACGGTGGTGCCGAACTGGGTCGCGCCGGTGATCAGCCCGCCGACGAGGTTGCCCAGGGAGGCGACCTGGGTGCTGAGCCATCCCGTGACGCCGGTGCGGCCTTGGTCGACGGTCGCGTCGGCGTTGGTGGCGCTGCCGTCGAAGAAAGCCCCGATGGTGGCTTGGTTTTCGGCGGCGTGCGCGGCGACTTCTTGGCGGCGCGCGGCGGCGTTGGCGCGGACCTGAGCGGTGGCTTCGGCGGTGCTCGTGTCGATCTGCGTGGCGTGGCCAGCGGCGTGGCCGGAGAGGACGGAATCGTCCGCGGAGGGGAGTTCGGACGGACCAACCGCCTCGGGCGCGGCCGTTGGCTGTGGAGCCGGTGTGGGTACCGCCTGGGTGGGCAGCGGCGGGGCAGGGATGGCTTCGGGCATCGGAAACGCGGGGAGCGTAGGAGCGGCGGCCTGGGCAGGCGGTTCCGCGAGCCGCTGCACCACCGGGACCGGCTCGGGTGCAGGGAGCGCCGAAGCTTCGGCCAGCCGGGGTTGCATCAGCCGCTGGACGGCGTGGTTGCCGGCCGTACGCTGGAGTCGGAGTACCGTCGTCGGGGCCATGCGGTGCACGCTCGCCGGCGAGGCGGACGCCCGGCCGGCGTTGCCGTACGAGTTGGCCCGGCCAACATCGCCGTACCCACCCGCTGGCGCGCCGACCTCCCGGCTGGCGTCCCGGTTCACCGCCGCCGTCCGGGTCGGGTCGCTGTGCTCTTCCGCGTTTTCAGCGCGTAAGGGCATAGCTGCCCCTTTCGTAGCGAAATCCCCCACCTGGCAATCTGCCCGAACTAGATATCTCCGCGACCGGAGACCGGACGTCGTTCCAGGCAGCGTCGGATGCCCTTTCGGGCATTCAGGGATAAGGAGTCCTTCGAGCCAAGCATCCGGTACGTGACCATGGTGGTGCCCGGCATCAAGAAACTCTTCTACACGTCACGAAGCGCGGTGCCGCGACCGCCGCGCTGGGGGTGACGAGCTCGCCGGGCATGAAGATCGCCCAGACCCACCAGGATATCGGCTGACTGATCTCGAGTTACAGCCTCGCGTCGACGATGAAGTCGCGGCCGAGGCCCAGGAGCACGGGGTCGGCAGTGAGGAGTCGCAGCCCAGCGTGGCTCGCCTGCGCGACGAGGAGTCGGTCGAACGGGTCGTGTCGGGTGAGTTCGGGGAACTCGCGGATGCCCTCAGCGTGCTCCGCCGTGATGCTCAGCAGCGCCAGCCCTTGCTCGGCGAGCCGGGACGCGAGCTTGTCCGGCACTGATAGCTCGCCGAGCATCGCCTTGATCGTCAGCTCCCAGACGGTGGCCGCCGAGACGTGAACCGTCGTCGCCGACAGGATGGTCTGCCGAGCACGTGGTCCAAGCCGAGGGCTGTCGTCGAGCACCCATAGCGCCGCCTGGCTGTCAAGGAGCAGCAACGTCGTCGCCGTAGAACAGCCGCTGGATGTCCGGGTCAGGAGCGGCGAAGGAGTCGTCGTCGTAGCTCACTTCGCCATGCAGACCTCCGAACACCACCGGCGTCCGCTGATGTGGAACGAGGTCCGCGACGGGCTGCCCGGCCTTGGAGATGATGACTCGCTCGCCGTCCGCCACGCGCTCCAGCAGGCGGGAAAGGTGCGTCTTGGCCTCATGGATGTTGACGTTGACCGTCATCAGCCCACACCTCGCTCGAAATCGACTTAGTCTAGTCTAGCTGGATCGGTGGATGTCGGCAAGATCCTACATGTGGATTCGCCCAGATCCGCCGTCTGTTCGTGCACCCACCTGTGCCCGAGCCGGCTCGGCCGCTGCGGTTGCGGTGTCAGCTGGCCACCGAGCACCCCGCCGGGCACCGCCAGCTGCCCGAAGGGGCGACCGATCGGAGCTGCCTGATCGTGCAGCGATGCCTTCCCGCAGCGGGGCCCGGGCAGCCGTTTTCCGCGCCCCGCAACGGGATCAGGCTGATCACGACCGATCCGGGTCGATGAGGAGGCCATGGATGCCCACGTATCTCTCGCCGGGCGTGTACGTCGAGGAAGTCGAGGCCGGCTCCCGGCCGATCGAGGGCGTGGGGACCGCGGTGGCCGCCTTCGTCGGATTCGCCGCACAGGGCCCGTACAACACCCCGACCCTGGTGACCAACTGGGGCCAGTTCACCCAGGCTTTCGGCGAGTTCGTCGAGGGCTCCTACCTCGCGCACGCCGTCTACGGCTACTTCCTCAACGGCGGCGGCGCCTGCTACGTCGTGCGCATCGGCGCCAACATTGCGGGGCCGGCCGACAAGAAGAAAAAGGAGCTACCGGTCGGCTCGCAGGCCATGCTCGGCGGCTACCGGGTGACGGCCCTCGACGACGGCGCCACGAGCGGCCAGATCACCGTCGAGATCACCGACCCGGCTGGCGACGCCCCGCCGCAGGACAGTTTCAAGCTGGTGGTCAAGCGCGGCAACAAGGTCGAGGAGACCTACGACGCTGTCACCACCCAGCGCGGCAAGGACAACGTCGTCACGGTGGTCAGGGAGCGCTCCAAGCTGATCACTATCGAGGAGACGGCGACCGGCAGCGCACTGGCAAAGCCGGAGAAGGGCAGCGTGACGCTGCAGCCCTCGGCCCCGCCCGCGCCGACACCGACCGCGCTGGGCGCGGACGACTACGTCGGCGACGTGGCCGAGCGCACCGGCTTCGGCGGCCTGGAGGCGGTCGACGAGATCACCATGCTCGCCGTGCCGGACCTGATGAGCGCCTACCAGCAGGGCGCCATCGACCTGGAGTCGGTGCAGGCCGTCCAGCTGGCGATGATCGCGCACTGCGAGCTCATGGGTGACCGCATGGCCATCCTCGACCCGCCGCCGGGGCTGTCCCCGCAGCAGGTCAAGGAATGGCGGGTGGACGGCGCCGGCTACGACTCCAAGTACGCCGCGCTGTACTACCCGTGGCCCAAGGTCTTCGACCCGTCCACTGGCACGAACATCCACCTGCCGCCGAGTGGCCACCTGGCCGGGATCTGGGCCCGCACTGACGAGAGCCGCGGCGTACACAAGGCCCCGGCGAACGAGGTGATCCGCGGCGCGATCGCGCTGCAGACCCAGATCACCAAGGCGGAGCACGACCTGCTCAACCCGATCGGGGTGAACTGCCTGCGCGCCTTCCCGGGCCGTGGCCTGCGGGTGTGGGGGGCGCGCACGCTCTCCTCCGACCCGGCCTGGCGCTACCTCAACGTGCGTCGGCTCTTCAACTACCTCGAGGAGTCCATCCTCAACGGGACGCAGTGGGTGGTCTTCGAACCGAACGACGACGCGCTGTGGGCCCGGATCCGGCGCACGATCGCCGCGTTCCTCGTCAACGAGTGGCGCAAGGGCGCCCTGTTCGGCCTGACGCCGGACGAGGCCTTCTACGTCAAATGCGACCGGGACACCAACCCGGCCGAGGGCATCGACGCCGGCCAGGTCGTCTGCCAGGTCGGGGTCGCGCCGGTCAAGCCGGCGGAGTTCGTCATCTTCCAGCTGGCGCAGTTCTCCGGCGGCACCAGCGTGGTCAGCGAGTAGCGGCCCTGAAAGGCGGTAACGACCCATGGCACTCCCCGACCTCGACACGTCGGTCGGCCATTCCTTCGGGCTGGAGTTCGACGGTGTCCAGATCAAGCAGATCAACGAGGTCAGCGGCCTCAAGATGGAGCAGGACGTCATTGAGCTGAAGCAGAACACGAATGACGGCAAGTACGTGATCAAGAAGCTGCCCGGACGGCCGAAGGCGGGCGAGGTCACCCTCACCCGCGGCCTGACCGCCGACACCAGCTTCGAGAAGTGGATCAAGGACTCGCGGCTCGGCAAGATGCCGGGCGCCCGCAAGGGCGGGGCGATCATCGTCTTCGACTACGAGGGCACGGCGATCAAGCGCTACAAGCTCACCAACGCCTGGCCGAAGAGCCTGGAGATCGGGTCGCTCAAGGCCGGCGACACGAGCGTGCTGACCGAGAAGCTCGTGCTGACCTACGAAGCGCTGGACGTCGAGTGATGCGACGGTCGCTGAGCGCGGTAGATCCCGGCGAGCCGCGCGGCAGGTCATCGCAGGACGAGTCGGCGCGCAGTGCGGCGCTGCGGACCGAGTTCCCGTTCGAGCTGCCACGTGGCTACGTCGACGACTCGGGGACGGTGCACCGCTCCGGGGTGATGCGGCTCGCCACCGCCCGGGACGAGCTCATCCCGCTGCGCGACGACCGGGTGCGGGAGAACCCGGCGTTCCTCACCGTGGTGCTGCTGGGCCGGGTGATCACCCGGCTTGGCAGCACCACCGACGTGCACGCCGGGATCATCGAGAACCTGTTCGCCTCGGATCTCGCGTTCCTGCAGGACTTCTACCGGCGGGTGAACACCGAGGGGCACACCCGGGCGGCCGTGGTCTGCCCAGACTGCCAGCACCGCTTCACCGTCGACCTCGCCGGTGGGCGCCTGGGGGAATCGTGACGTACGCGTCCGACCGGCTGTACGAGGAGGTCGCCTACATCGCCTATCACTTCCACTGGGCGCTTGACGACATCCTGGACATGGAGCACGCCGAGCGCCGCCGCTACGTCACCGAGATCGGCCGGATCAACACCCGGATCAGTCAGGCTCGGTGATCACGCATGTGGCCATGGCAGCGGACGGACCGCGCGGCGGGCGCTCCCGCCGCGTCGGCTCCCGCGTGGCGCTCGCTGCCGCCGATCCAGCGCAGCCTCGGCCCGCTGGCCCCGGTGGCACCCCGGGAGGAGTTCGCCGCCTCGCTGCAGACCTGGCGCAACCCGTCGTTCCTGGCCCCGCTCGGCCACCTGGTGAGTCCGGACGCGCCGGCGGGGGTCATCGACGGGCTGCTGTCGCCGGCGTCGGCGCCGCTGGCCCACTCCGACGGCCCGCCGCTGGCGTTCGCCCAGCGGCCGGCCCGACGCCGCGGCGTGGTCCAGCGGATGCTGACTGCGTTCGCCGGGCCGCCCGAGCCCGCTCTCCCCGTCCAGGCGCCAACGGTCGACCAGCCGCCTCCGCCACCCCCGGCGGTGCCAGTGCAGCGGGCTGCCGCTAATGCGAGGCCGCTTACCCCGGCGGTAACGGTGCAGCGGGCATCCGCGGACGCCGCCACCCCGCTCACCCAGGCACCGCCGCTGGATCTTCCTGAGCTTGAACTCCCCGTGCTGTCTGTCCTGCCCTCCACCGACACCGACGTGGTCGCCGAGACGCCGACACTCGGCACGGGCAGGGGGAGCGGGTCGGGCCACGAGATCAGGTCGGGCACCGGGCACGCGCCGCTCGGCACGTCCAGCCCACCCGAGCTGGCCGGCGGACCCGTACCCATCTCCACCCCTCATGAGCACCCGGCCCCCGCGCAACGGTCGGTGGCGCCGCTGATGCCTGACACGCAGCGGCGCCCCGCCCAACGAGATGGCCTGGAGCCCGCCCATCCATTTCCCGCCGCGACAGACGATCGTGCTCCGGTGGGGAGCTTTCTACCCGCCGAGGGCCCGACGGTCGCGCCGCTGCTCGGTCAGCCGGACATCGTCGATGCCGCGCTGGACATCGATCCGTTGCACGAGCTACCGGGTACCCCGCCGCCCACCAGCTCGCCGGCGCTCGATCGTCCGAACCCGCCGAGGCGACTCGGATTGGGTGCTCCGCTGACTCCGGATGACACGAGGGGAAGCTGGCCGAGGGTGCAGCGAAGCCCCAGCCTGCCAAGCCCGACTACGCCCGAACCGCGGGCGCTCACTATGCAGCGCGTCCCGACCCGGTCGGCCGCCTCGCCGCCGGAGCCCAAGCCGGAGCGGGCGCCACCGGCGAAAGCTGGGCCCAACAGTGAGGTCACCGTCGCGCCGCTGCTCGGCCAGGACGGCGTGGTCGATGACCGAGGTGACGCGGCGCTGGTCGAGGAGCCGCCGCCGTCACCCCCCGCCCACAGCGATGGATCCGTTGCCCTCCCCTCGGTCCAGCTGGAGCTGGCCGCACCCTCGCCGCCGGTCGTACCTCCTGCCGCGCCGACACTGCCCGCCCCTCGGATGGAGCCGCCGGAGATGGTGCGGCGCAGCACCCCGGCCGCGGCCGCTCCGCAGGTCGCCCCGTTGGTCGGTCTGGGTGGCACCGCCCAGCGCAGCGCCACCCAGACCGACGAGTTGAGCGGCGGGTCCTCGGTGACTGGGGTGACGGGATCGCCGGGATCGCCGGGATCGACGGGATCGGTAGGGTCGACACCGGGTGGGGATCTCAGGGTCGTCCTGCGGTCGGCCGACGCGGACGGACCGGCGACCGGCGCGATGTTGCCGGTCCTGCGGGTGGTGGCGCCCAACGCGGCGGAGCCAGGCTCCGCGTCGCCAGGCGGCACCTCCGTGGCCGCCCTCGACCTGACACCCCCGGCCGTGGTCGTCGCGCGCCTGGTCGGCGACCGAACGCTGCCGCTGCTGACCGTGCCACCATCGGCCAATCCTGCTGCCGACCGAGCCGAGCGCCCGCCAACGAATGGCCCGACGACGACCGCCACTGTGCAACGGGCGGGCGGTCCACCCGGTGCGCGGCTCGCGGTGCCGGGCGCGCTGCCGCACGCCCACCCGACACCACCACCGCTAGTCCAGGCGGCGCCGGTGGTCCCGGTCGAGCCGGTGACACCCGTGGTCCAGACCGTCGCAGTGCCGGAGCCGCTGCCCGAGGCGCCCACCGAGAGCCTCCCGGACCAGCCATCGGCCGCTGGCGGACCCGCCACACCCGCCACACCCGCCGGCGGCGGCACCCCGGACGAGCTGGTGAAGAAGCTGTTCGACCCGTTGTTGCGTCGCCTCAAGGCCGAGCTGCGGCTCGAGCGGGAGCGCCGTGGTGTGCTCACCGACCTGCGGCACTGACCACAGAGGACACTAAGGAGTAACGCCATGGCGAGTGACGACGACCCGGCCGTCAGTGTCTGCTTCGTGGTCACGATCGACCAGGAGAGCCTCGGTGCGTTCAACAGCTGCGAGGGGCTGGGCATGGAGGTGGTCATGGAGCAGCGCGAGGAGGGCGGCAACAACACTGCGGTCTGGCAGCTGCCCACCCGGCTGAAGTATCCCAACATCAAGCTGTCCCGGCCGATCACCAAGGACACCGAGAAGGTCGCCAAGTGGTTCGCCAGCGTGGCCACCGGCGTCGGGCCGAAGACCGGGTCGATCACCGCGATGACCCTCGACGGGACGAAGGTCGCGCGGTGGAGCCTGCTGGACGTGGTCCCGGTGCGCTGGACCGGCCCGTCGCTGAACCCGGACTCGCCCAAGGTCGCCACCGAGACCGTGGAGATCGCGCACCATGGCTTCCTGCCGCCGCAGGCGAACTGAGGGGACCGAACCATGACCTCGTCACCGACCGTTTTCCAGGCCGCGGGCGCGCCGTCCGCGGGGGTGGCGCCCGCTAAACGTGAGGCCGCCGTGCTCGAGATCCTCACCCCGCCCCCCAGCGGCACCACCGACGCTCCCGGGGCCCGCACGGAGAAGATCGAGTTCCAGTTCAACCCCAAGGAACTCACGATCACCAAGGCCGCGAAGTGGAAGCAGGAGCCGGCCAAGGGCGCGAAGAAGGCCGGCGTGCCGGAGTTTCTCGGCGCCGAGCCGGCGAAGCTCACGCTGGAGATGTTCCTCGACGCCAGCCGGAAGATGGACGACAGCGTCGTCAAGAAGGTCGAGAAGCTGTTCGCGTGCTGTGTCCCCATCGACACCACCCGGGAGAAGCAGAAGTCCTCCCCGCCCTGGGTCCGGTTCCAGTGGGGCCCCATCATGGGTTTCACCGCGCACATCAAGAGCGTCACCGTGAAATACACCCTGTTCACCCCCGGCGGGATGCCGATCCGCGCGCTGTGCACCGTCGCACTCGAGGAGCTGGGCGGCGAGCACGGCAAGCAGAACCCCACCTCCGGTGCGCTGGCCGCCCGCTCGGTGCGCACCGTCGTCACGGGCGACTCGCTGGCCTCGGTGGCCTACCGGGAGTACGGCGACCCGACGTTGTGGCGGGCGCTGGCCGAGGCCAACGACATCGATGACCCGATGCGGCTGCCGGTGGGACGCACCCTGCTGGTGCCCGCCCTCGAGGAGCTGGACCGCACGAACGGGCCGGCCGGTGGCTAATCAGAGCTTCTCCAACACGCTGCCGCCCGAGCTCGCGGTGCTGATGACCTACGCCTACGTGGACGACAGCCGGGTGCTGCCGGACATGTTCGT